>CBIHRX010000289.1:0-8459 GCA_966212555.1 uncultured Massilia sp. | reverse complement strand
CCAGCCGCGCACCTTCAGCATCTGGCGCCCGCGCAGGTCGCGCTTGACCTCGGCGATGGCGTCCACGCGCACGAGCGTCGAGCGGTGGATGCGCCAGAATTCGTCCGGGTCGAGCTCGTCCAGCAGTTCCTTCAGCGTCTTGCGGATCAGGAATTCAGCCGCAGCCGTCTGCACGCGCGTGTATTTTTCGTCCGACTGGAAGAACAGGATCTCGCGCGTGCTCACCATGCGCAGGCTGGCGCCGACCTGGGCCTGGATCCAGCGCAGGTACGTGGGCTTCTCGGGCTTGCCCTTGTTCTCGAGCAGCGAGGTCAGCTTCGCCAGCTGCTGGCCGATGTCCTGGGGCGGCGCCGCGTCGACCGTCGCGTGCTTGCGCAGGCGCGCCTGCAGCCGCGCGCACGTGGTCGCGAGCCGCTCGGCCGACACGGGTTTCAGCAGGTAGTCGAGCGCGCCTTGTTCGAACGCGTCCAGCGCGTACTGGTCGTAGGCCGTGGCGAACACGATGTGCGACCGCTCGTACAACCGCCGCGCCGCCTCGATGCCGGACAGGCCGGGCATGCGGATGTCGAGGAAGGCGATGTCGGGCCGGAATTTTTCTCCCAGCTCGACGGCTTCCACGCCGTTCGCCGCCTCGGCCACGATCTGCAGGTCCGGCCACGCGCTTGCCAGGCGCGCGCGCAGCAGGTCGCGCATCGGGGCTTCGTCGTCGGCAATCAAAGCGGTGATCGGCTTCACGCATCCTCCATCATCTTGTAAGGCAACCGGATCGTGGCGCAGGCGCCGCCGCCGGGCGGGGTCGAGATGTCCAGCGCGGCTTCCGCACCGTACAGCAATTGCAGGCGCTCGCGGATGTTGGCGAGGCCGACGCCGTCGTCCGCGTGCGGGTCGATGCCGACGCCATCGTCGCACACTTCCACGTGCAGGTCAGCCCCCACCACGTGGGCGCGCACGGCGACGGTGCCGCCTTCGATCTTCGGCTCCAGGCCGTGCTTGATGGCATTCTCGATCAGGGTCTGCAGCATCATCGGCGGGAACGGGGCGCTGCCGAGGAAGTCGGGCACGTCGAAGCGCACCGCGAGCCTTTCTTTCATCCGCGCCTGCATGATGGCCAGGTAGGCGCGCGACAACTCGACCTGCTTGCCCAGGGTGGCGCCGCCGCGCTGGCGCATCTGCGGCAGGGTCGAGCGGAGATAGTCGATCAGGTGGGCGTGCACGCGCGCCGCTTCCTTCGGGTCCGTCTCGATCAGCTGGCCGATCAGCGCCAGCGTGTTGAACAGGAAGTGCGGTTCGACCTGGGCCTGCAGCGCGGCCATCTGCGCCTCCATCAGGCGGCGCTCCAGGGTGGCGACGTTGGCCTGCGTCGTCGCTTCGCGCGCCATCAGCTCGGCCTTGCGCTTGCCGCCCGCCAGCACCTTGACGGCGAACGAGATGAAGATGTACCACACCGCCGGTTCGGGCGTGTGCACCATCCCGAAGAAGATCAGCACGAAGAACCACGTGAGGAACAGCTGGCGCCATTCGACGACGGCGAGCCAGTCGAAGAAGCGCCACCACACCTTGCTGGCTTCGTGGAAGGCGTCGCGCACGAAGTCGAGTACGCGGTTGATGTCGCTGGCGCGCATGATGCTCTCCTGCTTATTTTTCGCGGTATGTGCGGCGCTGATCCACGACGAACGCGCCGACGATGACCTTGATGCCCATGAACAGGACGAACAGGAACAGTGCGAGCGGCAGCACGCTGATCACGAAGGCGAGGGCGATGCAGCAGGCCAGCATCGCGGGCCAGGGCATCGCGGCGATGGCGCGCACGGCGCGGCGGCTGGCAGCGACGATGTCGCGGGCGAGGTCTTCAAGCGTGGCGCCGAAGCTGCGGTGGTAGGTCCTGGTCATGATGACTCCTTGCGGTTGGAACTTGTTTCGATGGAGTCACTCTACATCCCTGCAGGCAGCGTGGCCACGGGGTACCGACGAACTGCCGAAAATGCGGGATGACTGGTCGTGCTGCCGGATGGACGGGGGTGTCTGGACCCGGCCCGTCCGGCGTAATATGATGTCGTTCATGAAATTTTTATGCCTGCCATGAGCCGCACCGGACGCCTGTTCCAGCTGATGGACGCCCTGCGCGGCCACCGCCGCCCCGTGACGGCCAGCGCCCTGGCCGAGCGCCTCGGCGTGTCGGAGCGCACCATCTACCGCGACATCCAGACGCTCGTGCAATTGGGCGCGCCCGTCGACGGCTCGGCCGGCGTCGGCTACGTCCTGCGCACGGGGTTTTTCCTGCCGCCGCTGATGTTCGATGCCGACGAGCTGGAAGCCCTCGTGCTGGGTGCGCGCTGGGTGCGCCAGCAGGGCGATCCGGCCCTGTCCGACGCGGCGGACCGCACGCTGGCCAAGATCGCCACCGCGACGCCGCGCGACCTGCGCGACCACATGGCCGAGACGAGCCTGTGGGTGCCGGCGTTTCCGGAAGCGGCGCCGGTGGAGGCGTTCATCCAGCCGACGCGCGAGGCGATCCGGCGCCAGTGCAAGCTGCGTATCGCCTACCGCGACGAGCGCGAGACGGCGACGGAACGCATCGTGTGGCCGTTCGCGCTCGCGTTCTTCGAGGGCAAGCGGGTGATGGCGGCATGGTGCGAACTGCGCGACGCGATCCGCCACTTCCGCGTCGACCGCATCGTCCGGGCCGAACCGATCGCGCAACGCTATCCGGCGCCGCGCCATCAACTGCTGCGGCAGTGGCGCAAGCTGTACGACATCCCCGAGAATTCCTGACAGGTTCTGTCACTGCCCGGTCTTAGCATTGTCGTATCCACCACCCAACAAGGAGACGGCAATGCAGCTCTACCACCACCCCTTTTCGCCCAGCGCGCGCCGCGTGCGGATGGCCGCGGACCACCTCGGCGTGGCGCTCGACCTCGTCGAGATCGACCTGGCCAGCCCGGACGACCGGCGCCGCATCGAGGAACTCAACGCCAACAGCAGGGTGCCCGTGCTGGTCGACGGCGCGCTCGTCCTGTCGGAGTCGTGTGCGATCATGCAATACCTGGCCGACCGCACGCCGGGCCAGGCGGTGTATCCGCAGGACCCGGCGGGGCGGGCCGACGTGAACCGCTGGATGTTCTGGACCTGCCAGCATTTCGCGCCGGCGCTGGGCGTGTACGGTTGGGAGAACATGATGAAGAAGATGGTCACGGGCGAGGACGCCGACCCGGTGGAGCTGGCGCGCGGGGCGCGCGACATCGCGCGGGCCGCCATCGTGCTGGACCGGCACCTGGCCACGCGCCGCTGGCTCGTCGGCGATGGCGTCTCCCTGGCCGACTACGCCGCGGCGGCGCCGCTCATGTACAAGGAACAGGCGCGGCTGCCGCTGGACGGCTATCCGCACCTGCTGGCGTGGTTCGCGCGCGTGCGGGAACTGCCGGCGTGGCTCCTGACAGAATCTGTCAGTACCCGGCTTTAACATTGTTACATCAACCAACCCACCAGGAGACGGCCATGCAGCTCTACTACAACCACTACTCGTCCAACACCCGCCGCGTGCTGCTGGCGGCCGACCACCTCGGCATCGATTTCGACCTCGTCCAGATCAACCTGGCCAGCCAGGACGACCGCCGCCGCCTCGGCGAAGTCAATCCGAACGCCAAGCTGCCCGTGCTGATCGACGGCGACTTCATCCTGTGGGAATCGTGCGCGATCATGCAATACCTTGCTGACGGCACGCCTGGCCAGACTTTGTGGCCGCAGGAGCGCCGGGCGCGGGCGGACGTGGGCCGCTGGATGTTCTGGGCGTGCCAGCATTTCGCCCCGGCTATCGGCATCCTCACGTGGGAGTACCTGTGGAAGAAATTCGTCACGGGCCAGGACGCCGACCCGAAAGAGGTGGCGCGCGGCGAGGCCGACCTGGCCGAGGCGGCCCGCGTGCTGGACCAGCACCTGGCCACGCGCCAGTGGCTCGCCGGCGACGGCGTCACCCTGGCCGACTATGCGGTCGCGGCGCCGCTCATGTACAAGGACCGGGCACACCTGCCGCTGGATGCGTATCCGCACCTGCTGGCGTGGTTCGGGCGCATCCAGGCACTGCCGGCGTGGCAGCGGACGGACCACCCTTGGTGATCTAGCCGTTCCAGTGCCGGCGCAGCAGGCCGTAATACACCGTATCGGCCGGCTCGCCCTGCACGATCCAGCGCTCGGGCATATAACCTTCCTTCCGGAATCCGAGCTTTTCCAGCACCCGCGCCGAGGCCCCGTTGCGCGGGTCGACGTCGGCCTCGACGCGGTTCAGGTCGAGCGCGGTAAAACCGTAGGCCAGCAGCGCGCGCAGCGCCTCGCTGACATACCCGCGGCCCCAGTGGGCGCGGGCCAGCGCATAACCCAGTTCGCAGCGCCGGCTCGTGTCGACGAAGCGGTGCAGGCTCACGTTGCCGATCAGTTCTCCCGTGTCGATCAATTCGACGCCCAGGCGCATGCCGCTGCCGTCCGCATACGCGGCCTGCGTGGCGGCGATGTGCTCGCGCGACTGGTCCGGCGACGTCCACGGGCCGCTGCTCCAGTAGCGCGCCACCTCCGGATCGGAAAACACGGCGTAGTGCGCGCCGGCGTCGCGCTCAGTCATCCAGCGCAGTTTCAGGCGGGGCGTGAACAGTTCGATGGGGCTCAGGGTGGGCATGTGTTTTCCTGGAGGCCGACGGCGGCGAGCACCATGCCCGTGATCATGCGCTCGGCATCGTCGAAGTCGGATGGTTGCAGTTGTTCGCGGTCGAGCACGAGCGTCATCTGGGCGGCGAAGTCGGCGTACGACTGCGTCATGGCCCAGACGGCGAACAGCAGGTGGGTGGCGTTGACGGGTGCGATTCTTCCTTCCGCGATCCAGCGTTCGAACACGGCAATGTCGGCGCGCAGCAGCGGGATCACGCGGCGGCGGATCTGGTCGGCGTACAGCTTGGCGCCGCCGATCACTTCCATCGCATACACGCGCGACGCGAGCGGCTGCTCGCGCGAGAAGGCCAACTTCGCGCGCACGTAGGCGCGCAGGACGTCGCCCGGGTCCTTGCCCGGATCGGCCAGGCTGGCCATGCGCGCGAGCCAGTCGTCCAGCACGTTGTCGAGCACGCGCTGGTACAGGGCCTGCTTGGTCGGGAAGTAGTACATCAGGTTCTGCTTCGACAGGCCCGCGCGCTCGGCGACGGTGGCGATCGACGTGCCTTCGTAGCCGCATTCGGCGAACTGGCGCACGGCTTCGCCGAGGATGGCCGTCTCCACTTTGTCGCGATGGCTGACACGGTGCTTGACGGGTACGATGGTCATGATTGTTCTCCTCGGATCGAACGCAGGAAGTCGAGCAGGGCCGGCTCGTGGGCATACGCGACGTTGAAGCGGAACCAGGCCGCGTCGGGCGGCTTCAGCGTAAAGAATTCGCCCGGCGCCAGCAGGATGCTCGCGCGCAGCGCCGCTTCCGCGATGGCGCGGCCGTTCAAGCCCGGGACGCTCCAGCCGGCGCTGACGAACATCCCTCCGCGCGGCCGGGCCAGCGGCACGAGGCCCGCGTCGCCGAGACGTTCCAGCGCCAGGTCGCGCGCGTCGTCCAGCTGCAGCACGAGGCGTTCGACCTGCTTGCGGTACGCGCGGCTGCTGACGGCATCGTACACGGCGCGCTCGTTCACTTCGGACGTCGTCAGGCCCGTGAGCATCTTGACGCGCACCAGTTCCGGCATCAACGAGCCCGACGCGCAGATCGAACCCACGCGCAGCACGGGCGACAAGGTCTTGGAAAAGCTGCCGATGCGGATCACGCGGCGCAGCCCGTCCATCGCGGCCAGCGACGAGTCGCCGCGCGCCGCGAGTTCGCGGTAGATGTCGTCCTCGACGAGCCAGAAGTCGTACTGCTCGGACAGCGCGAGCAGCCGGTGCGCCTGCGCCTGCGACAGCGACGTGCCGAGGGGATTCTGCAGCACCGTGGTGACGAACATGAGCTTCGGCTGGCGTGCCTGCGCTTCGCGCGCGAGCACTTCCATGTCCAGGCCGTGCGCGCCGCGCGGGATGCCGACGGGGACGCAGCCGTGGTGCCGGACGAGCGCAAGCAGGTTGCCGTAGCCGGGATCTTCGACGAACACGACGTCGCCCGGCCGCGTGAGCGTGCGCAGCACGAGGTCGAACGCATGCGTGGCGCCGTGCGTGAGGAGGATCTGCTCAGGCTCCACTGCGAACAGGTCGGCCGACAAGGCGGCGGCCAGGTGCTGGCGCAGGCTGGGAAAGCCGAGCGGGTGGCCGTAGCCGCGCAGGCGGCCGGCCGGGATCTTCATCGCATGGCGCACGGCGTCGAGGATCGTCGATTCGCCATACCACTCGGGCGGCAGCCAGCCGGCGCCGACGGGCAGCGCGTCCGTCTGGCCGGAATAGAGGTCCGGCGTGAGCGTGTCGACGACGCTGGCGGCCGCGGGCAGGCAGGCCTGCTGCGC
The DNA here is from genome assembly GCA_966212555.1 of uncultured Massilia sp. Taxonomy (GTDB): domain Bacteria; phylum Pseudomonadota; class Gammaproteobacteria; order Burkholderiales; family Burkholderiaceae_D; genus Telluria. The sequence continues at coordinate 2,004 of CBIHRX010000289.1, read as the reverse complement.
GGGGGCTTCCGTGCCGCGCGCCACGAAAAAGCCGGACCCGCGGCGCGACGACAGCAGGCCCAGGTGCAGCAGGCGGTCGTACGATTCGACGACCGTGAAGGTGCTGACGCCGTTCGTTTTTGCGAATTGTCGAACGGACGGCATCTTGGTCCCGGCGGGCAGTGTGCGCCGATTTACCATCTCGGCGATGGCTGCGACGATCTGGTCGACCAGGCTGCCGCGGCGCTGGCGGTCGATCGCCAGCACCGGCCATCCCTCGCTCTCGCTCTTTTCGGTTGGTTCCATGCGCCTCCATCGCGCGACGTCGGAAACTGTACAGGCTATGCTACCTGTACGGTTGGCCATTTTCGCAGACTGTGTATATGTGCCACTGTTGTACTGCTGTCTATTATTGCATCATTGTTTTTGCCAGTTGGTAAATTTTTCTCCGCTGCCCGCGTGGGCACGGGGTGCCCACCCTACGGCAAGCTCATCGTAGGGTGGGCTCCCTGAGCCCACGCGTAACGCCAGCGAGCCACATTGGCCACTGAATTCATAAGGGGAGTCGCATGAACGAGTCCAGACCCGAATCGATGTCATCCTTCTGGATGCCATTCACCAACAACCGTGACTTCAAGGCACACCCGCGCCTCCTCGTCTCGGCACAAGGAATGTATTACAAGGACGTCGACGGCAACAGCGTGCTCGACGGTACCGCCGGCCTGTGGTGCGTCCCGTGCGGCCACGCCCAGCCGAAGATCGTCGCCGCCGTCAGCGAGATGGTCGGCCAGCTCGATTTCGCGCCCACGTTCCAGATGGGCCACCCGGCCGCCTTCGACCTGGCGGAACGGCTGATGGATTACACCGATCACAAGTTCGGCCACGTGTTCTACACGAACTCCGGCTCGGAAGCGGTCGACACCGCCCTCAAGATGGCCCTCGCGTACCACAAGGCCAGAGGCGACGCGGGACGCACGCGGCTGATCGGGCGCGAGCGGGGCTACCACGGCGTCGGCTTCGGCGGCCTGTCGGTCGGCGGCATCGGTCCCAACCGCAAGGCCTTCGGGCCGCTGCTGCCGGGCGTGGACCACCTGCCGCACACGCACAACCTCGGCAAGAACGCGTTCTCGCGCGGCGAGCCGGAATACGGCGCGGAACTGGCCGATGAACTGGAACGCATCGTCGCGCTGCACGATGCGTCGACCATCGCCGCCGTGATCGTCGAACCGGTGGCCGGATCGACGGGCGTGCTGATTCCGCCGAAGGGTTACCTGAAGCGCCTGCGCGAGCTGTGCACGAAGCACGGCATTCTCTTGATCTTCGACGAAGTGATCACGGGCTTCGGCCGCCTGACGACGCCGTTCGCGGTGGATTACTTCGACGTCGAGCCGGACATGATGACGACGGCGAAAGGCCTCACCAACGGCACCGTGCCGATGGGCGCCGTGTTCTCGAAAAAATTCATCCACGACGCGTTCATGGATGCGCCGGCCGGCATCGAGCTGTTCCACGGCTATACGTATTCCGGGCACCCGCTCGCGTGCGCCGCGTCCATCGCCACGCTGGAAGTCTTCAAGGAGCAGGGCATCCTCGAGAACGCGCGCGCCATGCAGCCGTACTGGGAAGACGCCGTGCACAGCCTGCGCGGCCTGCCGCACGTGATCGACATCCGCACCATCGGCCTCGTCGCCGGCATCGAACTGGAAAGCATCCCCGGCAAGGTGGGTGCGCGCGCGTTCGCCGCGTTCAAGCAGGCCTTCGCGGACGGCATCCTGATCCGCACGACGGGCGACATCATCGCACTGTCGCCGCCGCTCGTGCTGGAGAAACAACACATCGACGAATTGTTCGGCAAGCTGGCCGCCGTCCTGAAAAACCTCGACTGAAAGAGACCATGGAGACGATCAATCACTACATCGGCGGCAGCGTTGCCGAAGGTACCGGCGGACGCTACGCCGACGTCTACAACCCGGCGCTGGGCGAGCCCTGTGCCCGCGTGGCGTTGGCGAGCGGCGACGACGTGAA
>CBIHRX010000288.1:0-8539 GCA_966212555.1 uncultured Massilia sp. | reverse complement strand
AATCCACCAGGATGGCGTGCTGAAGCATAAGCTGACCTATGAGATCATGGATGCTCAATCCATCGGTTTGAATGACAACCAGATCGTTTTGGGTAAGCACTCCGGGAGGAATGCCTTACTGACTCGCCTGCGGGAGCTGGGCTATGACCTGGGTGAGCAGGAATTGAATCGGGCGTTTCTGCGGTTCAAGGAACTGGCAGACAAGAAGAAGGTATTTTCCGATTGGGATCTGGAGGCGATTGTCAACGACGAGATCCAGCAGGTGCCCGAAATGTTCAAGCTCGAGCATGTGCAGGTGTCGTGCGGTGACCACGCCCGCCCTACGGCAACGGTAACGTAGGGTGGGCACCCCGTGCCCACCAAAACGTTCGCGTACCGTTTCGATTACAACCACGGCAGCGGCGGCGCCGGCTCCTGCGGCAGTCCCCACTTCGGATCGTAGTCGATTGTAGCAAGGTACAGCCCATCCGGCATGAAGGTGGGCGCCGCGGCGTCGCGCGAACGCGCGTCCAGCACCTCGGCCATCCAGCCCGGCTCGTTGCGTCCGGTCCCCACGTAGATCAGCGAGCCGACGATGTTGCGCACCATGTGATGCAGGAACGCGGACGCGCGCACCGTGAACACGATGATGTCGCCCATCCGTTCGATCCTGACCTCGTGCATCTGCTTGACGGGCGAATTCGCCTGGCAACCGGAGGCGCGGAAGCTGGAAAAGTCGTGCGTGCCGATCAGGTGCGCGGCCGCTTCCCGCATGCGCTCGACGTCGAGCGGGCGGAACACCCAGCCGGCGCGTCCGGCCAGCAGCGCCGACGGGTTGGCGTGGTTGTACAGCACGTAGTGATAGGTGCGCGAACGGGCCGAGAAGCGGGCGTGGAAGTCCTGCCCTTCGGCATCCGGCGGCACCACATGGGCCCAGCGCACGACGATCGACTCGGGCAGGAAGGCGTTCGTGCCGCGCACCCACGATTGCGGGGCGCGGTCGAGGTCCGTGTCGAAATGGACGACCTGCTCGATGGCGTGCACGCCGGCGTCGGTGCGGCCGGCGCACGTCGTCGCGAGCGGCGTGCAGGCAAATTTCTCGAGCGCGATCTCCAGCTGGTCCTGGACCGTGTCGCGCGATGGTTGTTTCTGATACCCGTTCCAGGCGGTGCCCACGTACTGGACACCCAATGCAATACGTGTCAAATCGTCCTGCCTTACACCAGTGTCGCGCGCATCGAGTTGGCGCGTGCCGCCTGCTCGGGATTGCCGCCGCGGATGACTTCTTCGAGCAGCTCGCGCGCGCCTTCCTTGTCGCCGATTTCCTGGTAGGCGATGGCGAGATCCAGTTTCGTTTCCATCTCCATGTGCGCGGCCGACAGCGCTGCCGGTTCCGCCGGCGCGGCAGGCTCGGCGAATTGCGGCTCGGACAGCGACTGCACTTCCGGCAGCGGCAGCGAACCGTCGGCCGGCAGGTCGAGGTCGAAGCCGCCGATGTCGAATTGCGGCACGGCCGGTTCCAGCACGATGCGGTCCGGCTCGGCGAACGGCGCGTCGGCCGGCGCCGGCGTGGCCGGGATGTCGAACAGGTGCTCGTCCAGCGCGGCCGTCGGGATCGAGGCCGGGCTCTCGGCGCGCGGCGTCTCGTCCAGGCCGAAGTCCATCGCGTCGAGGTCGAACAGCGGATCGCGCGCCGGTTGTTCCGGTTCCGGCGGCAGGTTGGCCTGCAGCTCGGTCGGCAGGTCCGGCAGGTCGAATTCGCGGGCCAGGTTGGCCATCTCGATGTCGGCGGCGGCGGCCGTGCTTGCAGCCGCATCTGCAGCCATACCTGCGGCCGGCGACAGCAGGTCGTCATCCGTATGCGCTTCCAGCTGCGGCACCGGATTCGCGGCCGGGGCGGCGAAGTCCATGTCGAACGAGAAGTCGAGCGGATCGTGTTCCGGCTTGTCCGCCGTCACCGCAGGCTCGGCGGGCGCGGCCGGCGTCTCGAACGCACTCATGTCGAAATCGAGATCGTGCCCGCCGCCCAGGCCGGCGACCGGCTCCACGGCCGCTTGCGGCGCGGGCGCCGGCTCGACCGGTTCGAACGCGAGGCCGCCCAGGTCGAAGTCGAGCACGTGGTCATCGTCCATCGGCGCGGGTTCGGTCGACGGCGCATTGGTGACGGGCGCCGGGGCCGGCTGCGCGGTCGCCATCGCGTCGGCGAAATGCTGGCTGAAGTCCAGCGGCTCGGCGGCCGGCGCGGCCGTCGCCGTGGCCGGCACGTCCGGCTGCTGTTCGTCCACCTTGAACACGTCGTCCAGTTCCTTCGACAGCAAGGCTTGCTGGCCCAGTTCCTCGGTGCTCGGCACCGGCCCGCTTGGGGCGGCGGTGTGCTGGTACAGCGGGTTGAGCGGATCGATGGTGAGGCCCAGCGCGGCGGCCTGCGCCCACTCGTCGCCCTGGCCGCGCGTCATGCTGTAGAGCTCAGCGGCCTGCGTCTCGAACGCGCGCTGGTCCTTGCGCGCGGCATAGATCTCGAGCAGTTTCAGGCGCACCGGATAGCGCTCCGGATGCGTGCGCAGGGCTTCCTTCAGGATTTCCTCGGCCTGCGCATCGCGGCCGTAGGCGATGTAGACGTCGGCTTCCGCGACCGGATCCACCTCGTTCGTGTCGAGCTGGCTCGCGGACGGCGCGAAGCTGGAATTGAAGACGCTGTTGTTCGTGTCGACGCTCTGGCCACCGGTCTCCGCGAACATCGAGTGCGCGGGTTCGCTCGGCACGCCGAGGATCGACGGCTCCGGCACCACCTTGACGACCTGCTTCTTGCGGCGCTGGGCGACCAGCAGGCCGCCGAGCAGCAGCGCGGCCGCGCCGCCACCGACCAGCGGCAGGTTGTCCATGATGAAGTCCATCAGGCCCGGCTCCGGCGGGGCTGCCGCGGGTTTGGCGGCCGGCTTGATGGCAGGCAGCTTCTTCGGTACGGACTCCGCCTGCGACGCGACGGCGGCCGGCGCGGACGCATTCTTTTCCGCCTCGGCGCCCGTCTTGTTCTTGATCGTCGCCAGCTTCTCGAGGTCGGTCACGTTGCGCTCGAGCTCGCGCACGCGCGTCTGCGCATCGGCCAGTTCCTTCTCCTTGGCGATGCGGTCTTCGGTGCTCATCGTCGTGCCCTTGCCGGCAGCCGTGTTCGGCGCGGCTTTCGACAGGCGCAGCTTGTCCTGCGATTCGTTGGCGGCCGTCGGGCGTTCTTCGACCTTGGCCGTGACCTTGCCGGCCGCGCTCTGCCCCGGCTCCGGCGTCTTGACGGGTTCCGACGCGCCGACCTGGCCCGCCAGCTTGTTGCGGTACGCGTTGAAGTCGGCCGCGTGGGCGACGACGACGCCATGTGCCTCGGTGTCGTCCGTACCGCGCGCGACGTCGGCCGACGGCACGGCCAGGATGCGGCCCGACTTCAGGCGGTTCATGTTGTTGCCGATGAAGGCATCCGGATTGGCGCGGTACAGCGCCACCAGCATCATGTCGAGCGACACGTCGACGGGTTTCACCTGGGCGGCGATGCGGCCCAGGCTGTCGCCCTGCTTGACGCGGTAGCGCGACGGCGGCGCCGCTTCGGCGGCCGGCTTCGATTCCGGCGTCTCGGTGCGTGCGGCACGGCGCGGGCGCTCGACGGCCGGCGCGGCCGACGATTGCGCCGGCGCCGCTTCCGTGCGCGGACGGGCGGATTCGCCGGCCGCGACCTGGGCCGACTGCGTCGCGCGCAGTTCGGCCGGGTCGAGCAGGAACGTGTATTCGCGCACGAGGCGGCCGTTATTCCACGACAGTTCCAGCAGCATGTCGACGAACGGCTCGTTCAGCGGCTGCGTGGAGCTGACGCGGATGAACTGGCGGCCGCCGCGCTGCTCGACGTTGAAGCGCAGCGACAACAGGGCCGGATTGAAATCGATGTTGGCCGCCTTGAACGCCTCCGGCGACGCCAGCTTCGCGGTGAGGCCGGACGCCTCGTCGCCGGACACCGCCGTCAGTTCGATTTCGGCGCGCAGGGGCTGGCCGAGCGCGGACAACACCGTGAGCTTGCCGAGACCGGCCGCGTGGGCCGCCGACGTCAGGACCAGCGCACTTGCGACCGCCGCAGTGAGCTTTTTCAGTGCGGACGACTTCATCGGGAGGCGGGGAGTGACATGCATAGGTTCGAGAGCAACGTGGCCGGAGGTCTCAGGAACATATCATCATGCACTGTGGCATGCAAGTTCCGTGGGGAGAAACATTCAAGGAGTCTGAGGTATGTAGACGGTCTATTCAGACTTATGATGTTTTTTGGATGATTTGGTGTCAATTCGACACGGAACTTAATGTCGACATTCCCGCGAAAGCGGGAATCCATACTGAGCAACAGAAGTCGAACAGGCGACTGACTTCGGACACTCAGCATGGGTCCCCGCTTTCGCGGGGACGACGAGCGGATAATAAAAAAGGGCGGCCCGCAAGCCGCCCTTCCCGATCGCCCGGAGGCGACGAACTGGATCACTTGTCCAGCACGATGCGCAGCATGCGGCGCAGCGGCTCGGCGGCGCCCCACAGCAGCTGGTCGCCGACGGTGAACGCGGAGATGTATTCCGGCCCCATGGACATCTTGCGCACGCGGCCGACCGGGATCGTCAGGCTGCCGGTGACGGCGGCCGGGGTCAGGTCGTGCACCGACGCTTCGCGCGTGTTCGGCACGAACTTCACCCACTGGTTGTCGTTGGCGATGATGTCGTTGATCTCGTCCAGCGGCACGTCCTTCTTCAGCTTGATGGTCAGCGCCTGCGAGTGGCAGCGCATCGCGCCGATGCGGACGCACAGGCCGTCGACCGGGATCACATTGGAACCGTTGTGGCGGCCCAGGATCTTGTTGGTCTCGGCGCCGCCCTTCCACTCTTCCTTCGACTGGCCGTTGCCCAGGTCCTTGTCGATCCAGGGGATCAGGTTGCCGGCCAGCGGCACGCCGAACTGCTTGGTCTCTTCGGCGGACAGGCCGTGCTGGGTGGCCAGCACGCCGCGGTCGATTTCGAGGATCGCCGATGCCGGGTCGTCCAGCAGGTTCTTGACGGCCGAGTTGATGGTGCCGAACTGGGTCAGCAGCTCGCGCATGTGCTGGGCGCCGCCGCCCGACGCGGCCTGGTACGTCATCGACGTCATCCAGTCGACCAGGTCGTGCTTGAACAGGCCGCCCAGGCCCATCAGCATGCACGACACGGTGCAGTTACCGCCGATGAAGTTCTTCACGCCGCGCACCATGGCGTCCTTGATGACGTCCAGGTTGACCGGGTCCAGGACGATGACGGCGTCGTCGTTCATGCGCAGGGTCGACGCGGCGTCGATCCAGTAGCCGTTCCAGCCGCTGGCGCGCAGTTTCGGGAACACTTCGGTCGTGTAGTCGCCGCCCTGGCACGAGATGATGATCTCGCATTTCGACAGTTCGGCGATGTCGGTTGCGCTTTTCAGCGTGGTTTCGTTCTTCGCCATTTTCGGCGCAGCGCCACCCGGATTCGAGGTGGTGAAGAACACCGGCTCGATGTGGGCGAAATCGCCCTCGTCCTGCATGCGCTGCATGAGGACCGAACCGACCATGCCGCGCCAACCAACCAGACCTACTAATTTCATGATATCCCTCGTTTAAAAATGTTCCGCCCGACCGGGCGTATTCCTGGTCAACCCAATGCCTTGAGGACGGCGTCGCCCATCTGTTCCGTGCCGACGCGCGTCGTGCCTTCTTCGAAAATGTCCGGGGTGCGCAGGCCCTGGGCCAGCACCTTCTTGACGGCGTTCTCGATGCGGTCGGCCTGTTCGGCTTTGCCGAGCGAGAAGCGCAGCATCATCGCGGCGGACAGGATCGTCGCCAGCGGATTCGCGATGCCCTTGCCCGCGATGTCCGGCGCCGAACCGTGCGACGGCTCGTACAGGCCCTTGTTGTTCGCGTCCAGGGATGCCGACGGCAGCATGCCGATCGAACCGGTCAGCATCGCGGCCGCATCCGACAGGATGTCGCCGAACATGTTGCCGGTGACGATCACGTCGAACTTCTTCGGCGCGCGCACGAGCTGCATCGCGGCGTTATCGACGTACATGTGTTCGAGCTCGACGTCCTGGTATTCCTTGTGCACGTCGGTGACGATGTCGCGCCAGAACTGGAACGTCTCCAGCACGTTGGCCTTGTCGACGCTCGTCACGCGGCGGTCGCGCTTGCGCGCGGCCTGGAACGCGACGTGGGCGATGCGGCGGATCTCGCCTTCCGCATAGCGCATCGTGTCGAAGCCTTCGCGCTGGCCCGCGAACGGACCGTCCGGGCATTCGCGCACGCCGCGCGGCTTGCCGAAATAGATGTCGCCCGTCAGTTCGCGGATGATCAGGATGTCCAGGCCGGACACCACTTCCGGCTTCAGCGTCGATGCGCCGGCCAGTTCCGGATACAGGATCGCGGGACGCAGGTTGGCGAACAGGCCCAGTTCCTTGCGCAGGCCCAGGATGGCCTGTTCCGGACGCAGCGCGCGTTCCAGCGAGTCGTACTTGTAGTCGCCGACGGCGCCGAACAGCACGGCGTCCGCGGCCTTCGCCAGCGCCAGCGTGCCCTGCGGCAGCGGGTGGCCGTGCGCGGCATAGCCGGCGCCGCCGACGTCCGCGCTTTCCAGTTCGAAGGACTCGCCCAGTGCGTTCAGCACCTTGACGGCTTGCGCGGTGATTTCGGGACCGATGCCGTCGCCCGGCAGGATGGCAATCTTCATGTTCTTGTTCTCGTTCAGATGGTGTTGGCGAGCCAAGGCTGCGCACGGAGGTGGCGTTCTTCGAAGGCGCGGATGTCGTCGGCGTGGCGCAGCGTGAGGCCGATGTCGTCCAGGCCGTTGAGCAGGCAGTACTTGCGGAAGTCGTCGATGGCGAATTCGAACGCGACGTGGCCGTCCGGCGTGCCCACGGTCTGCTTTTCGAGGTCGACGACGAGCTTGTAGCCTGGGAACGCCTTCACTTCGTTCATCAGCTGGTCGACCTTCGCTTCGTCCAGCACGATCGGCAGCAGGCCGCCCTTGAAGCAGTTGTTGAAGAAGATGTCGGCGAAGCTCGGCGCGATGATCGCGCGGAAGCCGTACTGCTGCAGGGCCCACGGCGCGTGCTCGCGCGACGAGCCGCAGCCGAAGTTCTTGCGAGTCAGGAGGATCGACGCGCCGGCGTAGCGCGGCTGGTTCAGCACGAAGTCCGGATTGACGGGACGCGTGCTGTTGTCCATGCCCGGTTCGCCGTGGTCGAGATAACGCCACTCGTCGAACAGGTTGGGGCCGAAGCCGGTGCGGCGGATCGACTTGAGGAACTGCTTCGGAATGATGGCGTCGGTGTCGACGTTGGCCCGGTCCAGCGGGACCACCAGTCCTTCGTGTACGGTGAATTTATCCATGGTCCTGGTCCTTACTTACCGCCGGCGCCCGTGATGACCTGGCCGACCTTCTGCACGTCCTTGCCGACGCCGGAAATGGTGTTGCAGCCGGCGGCAGCGATGGCGATGAGTGCGAGAGCAATGATCTTTTTCATATAGTCGTAGGGTGGGCACCCTGTGCCCACCGATGTATGCGATTACGAAACGCATGGTGGGCACGGGGTGCCCACCCTACTGTTTATCAGATTTTACGAACGTCGACAAAGTGACCGGCGATACCTGCCGCCGCGGCCATCGCCGGCGACACGAGGTGCGTGCGGCCGCCCTGGCCCTGGCGGCCTTCGAAGTTGCGGTTCGACGTCGACGCGCAGCGCTCGCCCGGGTCCAGGCGGTCGGCATTCATCGCGAGGCACATCGAGCAGCCCGGCTCGCGCCATTCGAAGCCGGCGGCCTTGAAGATCTGGTCCAGGCCTTCGCGTTCCGCCTGTTCCTTCACGAGGCCGGAGCCCGGCACGACCATCGCCAGCTTGACGTTCGACGCGCGCTGGCGGCCGCGCACGACGGCGGCGGCGGCGCGCAGGTCTTCGATGCGCGAGTTGGTGCAGGAACCGATGAACACCTTGTCGATGCGGATGTCTTCCATCGCGGTGTTCGGCTTCAGGTCCATGTAGACGAGCGCCTTTTCCATCGCGTCGCGCTTGACGGGGTCTTTTTCCTTGTCCGGATCGGGCACGCGGCCGTCGATCGTCGTGACCTGCTCGGGCGACGTGCCCCAGGTCACCTGCGGGCGGATCTCCGCGGCATTCAGCTGCACGACCAGGTCGAACTTCGCGCCCGGGTCCGTGTGCAGGGTGCGCCAGTAGGCGACGGCCTGTTCCCACTGCGGGCCGACGGGGGCAAACGGACGGCCCTTGACGTAGTCGATGGTCGTGTCGTCGACGGCGACCATGCCGGCGCGCGCGCCCGCTTCGATCGCCATGTTGCAGACCGTCATGCGGCCTTCCATCGACAGCGCGCGGATCGCCGTGCCGCCGAATTCCATACAGTAGCCGGTGCCGCCGGCGGTGCCGATCTTGCCGATGATGGCCAGCACGATATCTTTGGCGGTGACGCCGGCCGGCAGCACGCCGTTGACTTCCACCAGCATGGCCTTGGATTTCTTCTGCAGCAGGGTCT
>CBIHRX010000287.1:0-8581 GCA_966212555.1 uncultured Massilia sp. | reverse complement strand
AAATCTCGAGCAGGTCGTCGACGAGCTTGATCATCTGGCGTACCTGCCGTCCCAGCATCTCGACGAGGCGGTCGGCGCGGCGGCGGCCGTCCGGATGGCGCAGCAGATGCACCGCGTTGCTGATCGGCGCGAGCGGATTGCGCAGCTCGTGCGCCAGCACGGCGAGGAATTCGTCCTTGCGCCGGTCGGTCTCCTTCAGCGCCTGCTCGGCCAGCACGGCGTCCGTGATGTCGAGCGAAGCGCCCACGTGGCCCGCGTAGCCGCCGTCCGGCGCGAACAGCGGCTGCGCGTAACTGTCGAACCAGCGCCACTGGCCGTCGCGGCGCAGCACGCGGTCGAGGTTGCGCCAGGGCCGGCGCGCGCGCACGGCGTCCATGTAGTCGGCGATGTACGCGGGCGCGTCGTCGGGATGCACCAGCGCGTGCCAGCCGACGCCCATCACGTCCTCGAAATCCTTGCCCGTGAAGTCGAGGTAGTACTGGTTGACGAACACGTTGCGGCCTTCCTCGTCGTTCTGCCAGATCAGCACGGGCACGGTGTTGGCCAGCGTGCGGAAGCGCTGTTCCGACACCCGCAGTTCGTCCTCGACGCGCTTGCGCGCCGTGATGTCCTGCACGATGTTGACGGCGCCGGCGATGCCGCCCGCATGGTCGCGCAGCGGCGTGATGTTGAGCAGGACGTCGATGCGGCTGCCGTCCGGCCGTTCGATCGACTGTTCGCGGTCGACGACGGGTTGGCCCCCGGCCAGCACCGCGCGCAGCGGCGCCGCGAAGTTTTCCAGCCGGTGACCGTTCGCCGCGCAGGCTTCCGGTCCCCAGCACGCGGGCGTCTCGCCGGGCGGACCGCCGCACAGCGCGTCGGCGCAGGCATTGTGGAACACGACCGTCCCCGCCGCGTCGCAGGCGACGACGCCGGCCGGGATCGCACCGATCAGGTCGCGGTAGCGCTGCTCGCTGGCGCGCAGCGCCTCGTCGGCCTGGCGGCGCTGGGCGATCTCGTGTTCGAGCATGCGGTTATGCCCCGCCAGCACGCGCGTGCGCTCCTCGGCCGCGTCCTCGAGCGCGACGATAGCCTGGTAGGCTGCGGCCGCAAAATCGGCCAGGTTGCGCAGCACGCGCGCATCTTCCGCGTCGAACTCGCGGTCGAGGCGATGGCTGATCGCCCACACCGTGCCGACCGCGCGGCCTTCGGCCCGCCACGGCACGAGCAGGTTCTCGATCATCGGCGGCTCGAAGCCGGCCATCGCCGCGAAACAGCGCTCGCCGTGCCGCATGAGCATGGTTTGATTGCGGTCGACCACGACGCCGCACGGGCTCAGGTCGAATTCGATCGTGCCGCCCAGGTTGTCGGCGAACAGCCCGGCCGCCGCATGCCAGCGGAAGTAGCGGCGTCCATCCTGTTCCTCGAGCAGGCTGATGCCGGCCGATCCGGCGTCGCACAGGTCGAGCACCAGCTCGGCCAGTTTCTGCGGGACACCGTGGGGATCGAGCGCCAGTTGCCGGGCGAGCGCGGCCATTGCGCGGTTCTCGGCCGCGTGGTCCGGCGCCCGGCGCGGACGCCGCTCGAGTTCCGCCGTGACGAGCACGTCGTCGACGCAGGCCAAGGCGGTTGGCGGGTGGGTCTCCATCGACCCATGCTACCGAAAAGCGCGCCAGGGCGGCGCGCTAATGCATTGCAAGTGCAATCAAGCGGAGTCGGCTGTCCCCCGGCTTAACATCCGCTGGTGTTGGCCGTGACGACCGGAACACCGGTCCCGGCATAGGTGTACTGCACGGAACACAGCCTGGGGTCCGGGGCGCTCTCGATGCGCCAGCCCGCGTCGCCGTTGGGCAGCTTGTTGTTCCCGTAGCCATAGAACGTGTAACCGTCGACCTCGACCGCGGCGGCGGAGAGATAGCAGCTGGTGGCCTGGACGGGCATGTTTTGCAGGACTGCGCCGATGCCGTCGCACCAGCGGTCGGGATAGCCGCTCCAGACACGGATCTTGGTGCCGTCCATGTCGACGTTCGTCAGGTTGGCGATGGCGAGCGGCGTGCCCGCGCCGCGGACCGCGGTCAGCCCCTTGACCAGCTTGATGCCCGTGTTGACGGAGCCGGCCAGCGCCTGGATCGACGCCTTGCGGCTGTCGCCGCCGAGGTCGGCGAATTTCGGCAACGCGACCGCGGACAGGACGCCGAGGATGACGATGACGACGATCAGTTCGATCAGCGTGAAGCCGCGGGTCCGTGCGGCGTTGAGGGTGTTGATGCCTGTTGGGTGTCGGTACATGGCGCGGGCTCGAGTGAAGTCGGTTACATTCTTTTCCTTAAAGAATTGTTTCAGTATATCAATACAATCGCCACATTCCTATCATATGGTTTGCGGACCGTTGTAACCTCGCGTCTATTTCGGCTTTGCCAGTCCCATCTTCGCCAGCGTCAGCGTCTCGTCCGCCCTGCCCCAGCCGCCGTCGGCGACCTCTTCCACCAGCACCATCGAATAGGGCCGGGCTTGCTCGCCGAAGTACTCGACGAACATGGCCGTCGTGCGATGGATGATCTCTTCCTTGCGGGCCGCATCGACGACGCCTTCGGGAAATTTGAAGTTTGCGAATGGCATGATTGCTCCTTGATCGTGAATGGCGGCGAATGCCGCCGTCACAGGCATTGTCGGCATTCGCGCCGGCGCGATAAACGTGGAGAAATGGCGAAGTCCATTCGGCTTGGCTCAACAATCGGCCGGACTACAGGGCCGCGTCCAGCGCCAGCCGGAGCGGCCCCGGCGTGATCCCCGTCCAGCGCTTGAACGAGCGGCGGAAATTGGCCGCGTCGTGGAATCCCAGGTAGGCCGCGGCCGCTTCGTTGTCGAGGCGGCGTGCCTGGAACAACCACAGCGCGACGTGCGTGCGCACCTGGTCCAGCTCGGCCTGGAAATGCGTATGGTGGCGCAGCAGCTGGCGCTTCAACGTGGCCGGGCTGACGCCGAAATCGAGGGCTGTGCGCTCCAGCGTGGGCGCGGTGCGAACCCGTTCCAGCAGGTAGTCGTACAGCGCCGCCGGCAATCCCGGCGGGCGCGCGGTTTCCGCCGCGGCCGCCGCCTGCGCGAGGCCGGCCGCGATGGCGTTCCCGCGCGGCCAGGGCCGGTCCAGCCAGGCCGCGTCGATCAGCATCGCGTCGAGGTGGCAATCGAAGCGCAGCGCGCTGCCCAGGTGCACGTGGTGCTGCTCGACGTGGCGCGGCGCCGCGCGGTTGAAGCAGAAGCGCCACGGCAGCCTCTCCCCGCCGAGCCAGCGGCACAGCGCGACGACGGCCGTCATGTGCATCTCGACGAGCGCGGGACGCAGGCTGGGCGCGCCGTGGCTGTCGACCCAGTACAGCAGCGCGACGTCGTCCCAGGTCTCCAGGCGCGGACGCAGCAGGGGCGTCAGGCGCGCGTGCCAGCGGCACAGCGTCTCGAGCAGCGCGCGCAACGTGGGCGCCTGCACGAGCGCGTGGCTGGCCGCGCCGTCGTGGCCGGGCAGGAGTTGCTGGCCCAGCATGAACGACGTGTCCGGGCTGTCCAGCGCGCGCAGCAGGTTCGCGAGCAGGCGCAGGAGCTGGCCGGCCGACACCAGCGCCGCCGGGCCGGGCAGGCCGTCCAGGCCCGTGTCGCGCAGCAGGACAGCGTCCGGCGCGTCGGCCGCGCGGCCGACTTCGAGCACGAGCGCCGGCTGCAGGTAGCCCGGGATCGACGGGTCGCTCGCCGCGCACCAGGCGATCACGCCGCGTCCATCCGGCGGCACAGGTCCGCCAGCAGGATCTCGGGCGCGCCATCGGCCGGTGCGCAATCGTGGCGCAGGCTGAGCGCGATGCGGCGTTCGCCCGCGTGGTGATGCATGGCGCCGACCATCGCGCACAGGTGGCGCGCGGCTTCGGCGGCGGCGTCCACCGCAAGGCCCGGCATCAGCACGGCGAAGCGGTCGCCCGCGTAGCGGCACAGCAAGTCGTCGTTGCGCAGGTTCAGCAGCAGCATGTGCGCGACGGCCTGCAGTGCGCGGTCACCTTCCGCGCGGCCATGCTCGCGGTTGATGCGGTGGAAGCCGTCGATGTCGAGCAGGACGACGGCGCCCTCCGTGCGGCGCAGCTGCGCGCGCAGGTAGTCCGCATCGGCCAGTTGCGTGACGCGGTCGAACGGCCGGTGGCTGCGGAACAGGCGCTCGCGCTTGCGCAGGTGGTCGGCCAGGAGGGCCTGCTCGCGCCGCCAGTAATACAGCCCCGCCGTCAGCACGAGCATCCCGAGCGGCACGAGGCCTTCCAGCGCGTTGTCCCACAGCGCCTCCTTGTCGATGCGCCAGAACTCGTCCAGGCAATCGGCCCACGACCCGAGCGTGATGCATGCGAGGCCCCCGGCCAGGAGCCGCGTCACGCGCCCGTCCGGCCGGCTCGCGAGCACGATCAGGCACCACACGAGCCCCATCAGCGCGGTGCCGCCCTCGTCGGCGATGTCCATCCAGTGCCATGCCGCGAACGGCTTCGGCGTCCCGGCCGACGCATACAGCGCGGCGAACGCGGCAAGCAGCGCGGCGAGGACGATGAATGGACGGACGAAAGCAGGCATGGCGATGCGGGCACGAAAACGGACGGCCGAAGGTAGCGCGGCCGTGTGACAGGCTGATGACAGGCGCCCGGGTCTCAACGGCTCACGCCGCACCGCCTGCGGGCGTGCCGGGGGCCGTCCGTCCGCGGGCGTGCCGGGTCAATTCGGCTCATTCCGGGGTCGTACGCACCCTGGGCGGTGGCGGACGTCACCGACCGGTCATATTCGGTGCCGAGAATGCGCCGCATTCCAACCACGTCCCGACCGAACGACAATGCGACCTCACCATCTTCCCAAGACCTTGACTGCGCTCGGCGCGGGCCTGCTCGCCGCCGGCGGCGTCCACGCGGCCGACGCGCCGGACGTCGGCACCGTCGTCGTCACCGGCCAGCGCGCCAGCCTCGCGCGCGCCATCGCGGCCCAGGAAAAGGCCGACAACATCGTGTCCGTCGTCAGCAGCGACGACATCGGCGGCCTGCCGGACAAGAACGCCGCCGAAGCGCTGGCGCGCCTGCCGGGCGTCGCCGTGCAGCGCGACCAGGGCGAGGGCCGCTACGTCGTCGTGCGCGGCCTCGATGCCGACTACAACAGCGTCACGATCAACGGCGCGACCGTGCCGTCGCCGGAAGCGTCGCGCCGCGCCGTCGCGCTGGACGTGCTGCCGGCGGGCCTGATCCGCGAACTGGCCGTCACCAAGACCCTCACGCCCGACCAGGACGCGAACGCGCTGGGCGGCAGCATCGACGTCAGGACGCTGTCCGCGTTCGACCTGCCGGGCCGCCTGCTCAGCGTGGGCGCCGCCGCCAGCCACGACGACCTGACGCACCAGACCAGCCCTTCCGCCGGCATGCTGTGGGCGCAGCGCTTCGCGGGCGGCAAGCTGGGCATCGCGGCCGGGCTGTCCGGAGAACGGCGCAGGTTCGGCTCGGACAATGTGGAGACGGGCGGCGCGTGGAGCGGCGACCGCCTGTCCGGCTTCGAGCTGCGCGATTACCTGCCCGTCCGCACGCGCCGTGCCGGCGCGCTGAACGTCGACTGGCGTCCGGATGCCGCTACGAGCGTCGCGCTGCGCAGCTTCCTGTCCCGCTTCTCGGACGACGAGGTGCGCGACCGCCTCACGGTCAGCAACGCCAAGGGCGGCGCGCTGGCCGAGGGCCGGACCGACACCGCGCGCGTGGAACGCCGCATCCGCCAGCGCAAGTACACGCAGGAGATCCGCTCCGTCAGCCTCGCCGCCGACCACCGCCTCGATGCATGGAAGCTGCACGCGGAAGCCGCGCACACCCGCGCCGGCGAGGACACGCCGGAGTCGCTGAACGACGGGCGCTTCCGCGGCACGTCCAACTTTACCGGCATCGGCTTCACGGACGGCCGGCAGCCGCACCTGATCGCGCCCGCCGCCGTGTTCGACCCGGCCGGCTACGCGCTGAACGCCATCACGCTGCAGCAGCGCTATTCGTCCGACCGCACGAACCAGCTGCGCGTGGACCTCGTGCGCGACGTCGACGCGCCCGACTGGCGCGGCACCGTGAAGTTCGGTGTCAAGGCGATCCGGCGCGACAAGGACAACGATACGAACCAGTGGGCCTACAACAGCGGCAAGGCCGCCAGCGGCAACTACTGGGGTCCCGGCTCGACGTCGATGTCCGCGTTCACGAACGGCGCCACGCTGGACTATGCGCCGGGCACGATCGGCGCCGCGCTCGACCCGGCGCTGATCCGCGCCCGCGTGGCGGGGCTCGACCGCGCCGGGGCCCGACTGGCGGCGGAGTCCGCGCTGAACGACTACGGCATGCGCGAGGACATCGACGCCGGCTACGTGCAGGCGAGCCTCATGCGCGGCCCGTTGACGGTGCTGGCCGGCGTGCGCGCCGAACGGACGCGCTTCGCGGCCGACGGCAACGAGGTGGCCGGCAGCACGGTCACGCCGCGCCACGCCGATCGCGGCTACACGAACTGGCTGCCCGGCGTGCAGCTGCGCTACGACGTCGACCGTGCCACCAGCGTGCGCGCGGCATGGACGAACGCCGTCGTGCGCGCCAACTTCAGCCAGCTGGCACCCGGCATCAGCCTCGCCAGCGCCACCGAGGCGACCATCGGCAACCCGGACCTCGCCCCGCTGAAGGCGCACAACCTCGACCTGGGCATCGAGCGCATCCTCGGCAACGACGGCGTCGTGTCGGCCTATGCCTTCCGCAAGGACATCCGCAACTTCACGTATGCCACCAACCTCGCGGGCGCGGGCCGCTGGGTCGGCTATACGACGGCCACGTCGTACGCGAACGGCGACGATGCCGATGTGCGCGGCGTGGAACTGGCGTGGCAGCAGCCGCTGCGCATGCTCCCCTGGCCGTTCGACGGCCTGCTCGCCGGCGCCAACGCGACCATCACGTCGTCCAGCGCCGGCATCGGTAGCCGCACCATCCGCATGCCGGGCCAGGCGCAGCGCATGGCCAACCTGATGCTGGGATACGAGGCGGGTCCGCTGTCCACGCGCATCGCCGTCAACACCAAGTCGCCCTATTTGCTGGAGCTGGGCGCGGACGTGCACGACCCGATGCAGGACCACATCGTCGACGCGCAGAAGCAGGTCGATTTCTCGCTGGCCTGGCAGCTGGGCAAGCGCTGGCAGCTGTCGTTCGACGCGGCCAACCTGAACAACGAATCCTATTACGTGTACCAGGGCGTGAAGGGCCACAACGTCCAGTACGAGCGCTACGGCCGCACGTACAAGATCGGCCTGAAAGCGAGCCTGTTCTGATGAAAAAACTGTTCCTGTACGCCGCGCTGCTCGCCACGACCGCGCACGCGCAAGTCGTTCCATCGACGCTGAACAACGCCGGCGAACTGGCCGCGCTGCCCGGCGGCGGCTGGCTCGCGCTGGACAAGCACTCGCTGCGCCTCGTGGGGAGCGACGGCCGCGAACGGGCCGGCATCGCCATGCGCGGCCGCCAGTTCGACGTGCGCGGCACGCTGGCGCTCGTCGTCGACGCGAACGCCGAGCGCGCGGTCCCCGTCCGCATCGACACGGACGGCCTGCACGCCCTGCCCCCGCTGCCGGACACCGGCTTCGGCATCGAAGCGGCCTGCCTGTACCGCGATGCCCAGCACCTGGACCACGCCTTCCTCATCGCGAAGGATGGCCAGGCGCAGCAATGGTTGCTGGGCGAGCCGGCACGCCTCGTGCGTCACCTGGCGCTGCCGCCGCACGTGAAGCACTGCCGCGTGGACGATGCCGACGCGACGCTGTACGTGGCCGAAAGCGGCTTCGGCCTGTGGGCCTACGACGCCGATCCGGAAAGCGCCGGCGCCCGTACCCCGGTCGCGCTGGCGGCGCCGTTCGGCAAGCTGGCCAAAGGGGCCGGTGCCGTTGCCGTGCTGCCCGGCGGCGTGGCGGCGCTGGACGGCCGGGGCACCTTGCACGCGTGGCGCCGCGCGGGCGACGGGTGGCGCGCACGGGCCGCGCTGCCGCTGGCCGCGCGCACGCTGGCCTCCGGCCCGCGCCTGCTCGCGCGCACGGACGCCGGCTGGAAGGACGCGGGCCTCGCGTGGCAGGCGTCGGCGCCGAACCGGGCCGCGCTGCCGATCGTGCTGCCGCGCGCGCAGACGGCACCCGTGGCGCGCGCGGGCGACGCGGCCGACGATCCGGCAATCTGGATCCACCCGACGGACCCGGACGGCGCCCGCATCCTCGGCACGAACAAGAAACAGGGCTTGCTCGTGTACGACCTCGCGGGCCGACAGACGCAATTGCTGGAAGCGGGCCGCCTGAACAACGTGGACGTGCGCCAGGACCTCACGTTCGGCGACGGCGCGCGCTTCGATCTCGCCATGGCCACGCAGCGCGACGAAAACGCGATCGTGCTGTTCGCCATCGACGGCGCGGGCACCGTCGCGGAAGCCGCGCGCCTGCCGACGACGCTGTCCGAGATCTACGGCGCCTGCCTCGTTCGCACGCCGCAGGGCGGGCTGGATGCGATCGTCAACGACAAGGACGGGCGCTTCCAGCAATACCGCATCACGCGCG
>CBIHRX010000286.1:0-8673 GCA_966212555.1 uncultured Massilia sp. | reverse complement strand
CCTTGCCCAGCGGGTTCACGCCATGCAGGTAGTGCACGTAGTCGGCCGCGACGTTGGCATCCTGCTCGGCCGAGTGGCGGCTGATCCCGTAGTAGCTTTCTTCCGCGAACAGCGAGCCGGCGTTCGCCTTGACTGCATTGCTGGCCCACGTGTACGAACCGATGTAGGCACGGTACGGGTCGGTCTGCGCGTCGACCTTGCCCCAGCCGTCGTAGTCGGCGCGGCCCCACAGGTCGAGGAATTGCGTGCGGATCGCAGTCGCAACGGTGGCCGTCGCGTTCGGCAGCGACGCGTAGTACAGCAGGTTGCGGGCGTCGCCGGCGCTGAAGCCCGACAAATTCCAGTCCCTGAACATCGCCGCGTTGGTGTAGTTCGCATCGACGTAGTTCTTGTAGGTCGCATCGCCGGTGGCGGCGAACAGGCGGACGGCCGCCATCAGTTTCAGCGACTTGCGTCCGTTGTCGTCGGTTTCCTGCTGGCCGACGGCGAGGCCGCCCGTACCGCGGTTCGCATCGTTGTTGTAGAACAGGACGTTGGGGTTGGCCTGCGCCCAGTTCCACGCGTTTTTCGCGCGCGTCAGCAGGTCGGCCGCGTACGTGTTCAGCGATGCGTTGTTCAGGCTGCCCAAGACCTTGGCGCCTTCCGCGAAGGCCGCGGCCGTCGCCAGCGTGGCCGTCGTGTTGGCGTCGCCGTAGTAGCTGGGGCCGGTGGAGGAGGACGGCGGGCTCGCACCCACGACGCCGACGACCGACAGCACCGAGCCGTCGCCGTTCTGCATGCGCTTCAACCAGTCCAGGCCCCATTTCGCTTCGTCGAGGATGTCCGGGATGCCGTTCCACGATTCCGGAATATTGAAGTCGTCGGTGAACACGGCCGGATTCTGGACGTAGGCGTCCATCAGTTCCTGCGCGTAGCCGGCCGCCCAACTGGTGTACTTGTTGTAATCGCCCGCATCGGCCCAGCCGCCGCGCAGGTCGCGCGCCGTCGCGGCGTTGCTGGAATCGAGGAAGCGGCGTGCCTGCGAATCCTGGCCCGGCCCGAGGTTGCTGGCGCCGTCGGCCCAGTTCAGGCCGGCGTTGTTCGCGCTGCGGGCCTGGCCGAGGCGCTGATAGTAGAACATGCGCACGGCCTGGATCAGCACGTTGCGGTAGACGTTGTCGCCGATCTCGAAGCGGGCCGAGCGCTGGCCGCCCTGGTCGACGATTTCATACGTGCCCGGCGTGGTGATCTGGCTGAAATCGAAATGCCAGACCTGGTCGCCCGACGACGGGTCGGTCGCGCGGGTGTTCCATTCCGTGGGCCACCACTTGTACACCTCCTGCCCCGTGGCCGAGTTCACCACGCTGACCTGCTGGGGCCAGAACTGGGGGATGTTGGCGTCGTAGCCGGTGCGGGGCATGCGCAGCACCGCCACCTTGCGCGCATTGGTCAGGTAGCCGAACTGGTCGACCATGATGTACCTGCCGGCATTGGCCGCCATGGCCGGCCACACCGTGAAATTGAATTGCTGGGTCGTCTTGGCGCCGCAGCTGTTCGTGTACGTGGCCGAGGCCGTGCAGGTGGTGGCGCTGGTGCCGGTATTGGCGAGCTTGATGGTTTGCTCGCGCGACGAGCCCGACGTGCCGCACCCGCTCCACGCCCATGTGCCGCCGGATGCCGGTTGCGGCCCGAGGACGACGGTCGAGCCGGTGTTCAGGGCGAGCGACGACTTCACTGCCCATGAGGTCGTGCCATTGATGTTGATGTACGGGGTGGTGGTACTGGGCTGGCACGTTTGCGCCCATGCGGGCGCGCTCAGTGCTGCCAGTGTCAGCAGTACGCTCTTCTTGATCTCCATCGTTTTTCTCTTTTTGGTGTGCAGGCCGGGCTCGTCGGGCCCGTCCCGTGCAGGCGTGGGCGGGCCGGGCTTCAACGGCCGGCCGTCGTTGAAGCCGCAGGTATTCGGCGTGTGATGCGTACAGCGGGATGTATGTATGGTCGAGGTCATTATGCGAGTGCCGTCGCGGCCTCGCCAGACCGAAAACCATCAACGTGGGGTATGAAATTCGCCGACGGCATGGACGCCGCCGGCGGGAGGGGAGGTGTCAGTCCTTGAGGTCGGCCGGCACCTTGCCGCCGTTTGCCGCGAGCTTGTTCATGACCTGGCGGTGCAGCCAGATGTTCATGCTGGCCGAGTCGCCGGTGTCGCCCGTGTAGTGCAGTTCGGCGGCCAGTTCCTTGCGTGCCTGCAGGCTGGAATCGAGGCCCAGCAGCTTGAGCAGGTCGACGATCGACGTGCGCCAGTTCAGCTGCTGGCCGGACTGCTGCTGCATGTTGTTCAGGACGGCTTCCACGTCGACCTGCTGCATCGGTGCCGGTGCCGGGGCCGTCGCCTGCGGCTGTTGCGCGGGCTGCTGGGCCGGTTGCTGCGCGGGCTGCTGCGTCGGCTGCGGCGCGCGTTGCTGGGCGCCCGGGGCCGCCTGGCTGCTGTTTTGCGCGGCCGGGTGCGAGGACGGGAAGATCTTGTGGAAGATATTGCTCAGGATACCCATATCAACTCCTTCGTCGTGTGGATGGACGGTCAATGGCGCTGCATGCCCTGGGCCATGTGGCCGAGCGCGATCGCGAGCGCGGCGCCGCCGATGGCCTTGACCAGGGTGGGGTGTTCGGCATAGAAGTCGCCCATGCGTTCGACGATGCCGGGATTCTGCTGCTCGGCCTTGGCGGCCAGTTCCTGCACCTGGTCCGGCGACACCTGGTTCGCCTGCTCCGGCGACACCCGGGCCTGGTCGGCGCCGAGCAGGTTGCCGAGCGACCCGCCGGCGACGGACGCGAGCACGGACGGCCCCACGTTGGCCAGCAGCTGGTTCAGCATGCCGGCGCGCTGGTCGGGATTGCTGTTGCCGAACAGCTGGCCGACCATCTGGGAAAACGGCGGTGTCTGGTCCGAGCGCAGCGCCTGCGTCACGCCCTGCGCGACGGTGGCGCGCGGCACGTTCTGTGCGACGTGGTCGAAATCGTTCTCGGCCTGCGCCGGGTTGACGTTCGGGTTGGCACCGCCCAGGTATTGCTGTAACAGGTTGCCCAAATCAAAGCTCATGATGTTCTCCGCGTTGAAACCTCGAAGCGCAAGGGTAGGGGTTCGCGGGCGATTCCTCCGTACGTTCGCTAACGGACGGGCGGCATCTATAATCCGGGTTGCAGTACATAAATAAAACAATGACCCGAGAGAGACTATGCATATCGCCTTCCGATCGGCCGCGCTCGCCGCCGCCCTCTTGTGCACTTTCGCCCACGCCTCCGACAACGCCGCCATGCGTCCCGGCGAACACCAGGTCGTCGTGGGCGACGTGCGCCTGTGGTACAAGGTCGCCGGCCACGGCGCGAAGGGCGCGCCGCCGCTGCTGTTCCTGCACGGCGGTCCCGGCTACAACAGCTACAGCTTCGAAGCGCAGGCCGGCCCGGCGCTCGAGAAAAAGCTGCAGGTGATCTACCTCGACCAGCGCGGCAGCGGCCGCTCCGAGCGGCCGTGGCGCGGCGAGTATTCCATCGCCGTCCTCGTCGACGACATCGAGGCGCTGCGCAAGACGCTCGGCGTGGACAAGCTCGCGTTGATGGGCCATTCGTTCGGCGGCACGCTGGCGCTCGAGTACGCGGCCAAGCACCCCGGGCACGTGGCGAAGGTGGTGCTGGTGAGCGCCGCGTCGGACATCCCGGCCGCCTGCGCGGCGCGGGTGGACTACATCGCCCGGCATTACGGCGACCGGCTCGACAAGGCGCGCGCCGGGGCAAAGGCGCGCAACGAGACGCCGGACGCCTGCTTCTACGCGTTCAACACGGTCGGCCCGGACCTGCACCAGCGCGTCAACGACGAGGTCATGTTCCCGGACATGTCGGTCGGCAAGCGCCAGGATGCCATCGACGCGAAGAGCGGCCTGCGCAATACGGGCGAAATTGGCAACGCGCTGTTCGGCGGCGGCTTCACGGCGTACCGCTTCGCCCAGCCGGAACGTGTGACGATGCCCGTGCTCGTCATGGCCGGCGTGGAGGATTATGCGATCGGCCTGCCGGCCCAGCGCGCACTGGGCCAGGCGCTGCCGCGTGCGCGCGTCGTCGAATATCCGGGCGCCGGCCACTTCCTGTACCTCGATACGCCCGACCGCTTTACGCGCGACGTCACGGACTTCCTGGCGACGCCCTGACGGGGGAATTGCCCGATGGACACCCGCGGCGCCGGCGCGTAAGCTGGCGCCATGATTTATATGCCGCTGCTCCTGTTCGCCGCCCTGTATGCGTATGCCGCGCTGGCCCTCGACCTGCCGGCTGCGGTGGGCGGCGCGTACGCGCTCGCGAGCGTCGCCTGTTTCGCGCTGTACGCGCACGACAAGGCGGCCGCGGGGCGCGGCGCCCGGCGCACGCCCGAGCGTCATTTGCTGCTGCTGGGGCTCGCCGGCGGCTGGCCGGGCGGCTTGCTGGCGCAGCAATGGTTGCGTCACAAGACGGTCAAACGTCCGTTCCGGCAGGGGTTCTGGCTGACCGTCGGCCTCAACCTGGCCGGTTTCTGCTGGCTGGCGCGCGCGCTGGCGCCGGCCTGAGCATCGTTCAGGAGGAATCACCATGTGGCCATATCCCAGGATCCTCGCCCACCGCGGCGGCGGCACGCTGGCGCCGGAAAACACGATCGCCGGCCTGCGCCGCGGCATGGACGCGGGCTTTCGCGCCATCGAATTCGACGTGATGCTGGCGCGGGACGGTGTCCCCGTCGTGCTGCATGATCCCAGGCTGGGCCGTACGGTGGCCGGGACGGGATCGGTGGCGGACGTCGACGCGCTCGACCTCGCCGCGCGCGATGCGGGCTCGTGGTTCGGCCCGGACTACGAAGGCGAGCCGGTGCCGCTGTTCGTCGAGTTCGCGCAGTATTGCAAGGCCCACGGCGTGTGGATGAACATCGAGATCAAGCCCGTGCCCGGCCACGATGCGGACACCGGCACCGTGGTCGCGCGCCTGACGGCGGCCCTGTTCGCCGACGAGATCGCCGCGGGCAGGGTAGAGCGGGTGCCGTTGCTGTCCTCGTTCAGCGAGGCCGCGCTGGCGGCGGCCCGGCATGCCGCGCCCGAGGTCCCGCGTGCCTGGCTGACGAAAGCGCTGCCGCCGGATTGGGAAGCCCGCGCGCGGGCGCTCGACGCCGTCGCCATCCACACGGACCACACGCGCCTGACGGCGGCCGGCGCGGCGCGCGTGAAAGCGGCCGGCTTCGGCCTGTTCTGCTACACCGTCAACGCGCCGGCGCGCGCGCGCGAACTGTTCGGCTGGGGCGTCGATGGCTTGTGCACGGACCGGATCGACCTCATCCCGCCTGATTTTTCCTAGAACGAAAGTTTTCCCTCAAGAATTGTAACGTTTTGTCGCTAATGACATTCGGCTCCCGGTCACGGCCTTATGTCATTATCGATTAACAATAACTCCCTGTCCCTGCACGCCCAGCGCAAGCTGGCGGAGCACACGAGCGAGGCGACGCGTCTCATCGGACGCCTCAGCGCCGGGACGCGCATCGCAAGCGCCGCGGACGATCCGGCCGGCCAGGCCGTCGTCGGACGCATGCGGTCGCAGCTGACGGGGATGCGCCAGGCCATGCGCAGCATCAACGACGCGACGTCGATGCTGCAGGTGGCGGACAGCGCGCTGTCGAACATCACCGACAGCCTGCAGCGCCTGCGCGAACTGGCCGTGGCATCCGGCAACGGGTCGTACACGGCCAGCGACCGCGACACCTTGCAGGCGGAGGCGAACCAGATCCTTGCCCAGATCACGCAAACGGGCAATGGCGCCTCGTTCAATGGCCAGGCGATCTTTTCTGCGGCCGCGACGAGCGGCAACGAGGACAAGCACAAGCGCGCCGTGCTCGACAGCCTCAAGGCCGGCTGGCTGAGCGCCGCAGAAGACATGGTCCAGCAGTACTACGGCCTGCAGGGCGACGGCGTGACCCTGAAGATCAACCTCGACACGACGGATGGCAAGAGCGGCGTGCTCGCGTCCGTGACGGGGTCGACGGCGCCCGGCAGCGACGTCACGCTGAACATCGACATGGCCGACTTCGACGACATGAGCACGCCGGACGGCGGCACGGGCCCCGTGTTCGACGACCGCGTCATCGCGCACGAGATGGTGCACGCGATCATGCTGCGTTCGACCAGTTTCAACTTCCCCCAATGGTTCACCGAAGGCACCGCCGAACTGATCCATGGCGCGGACGAGCGCCTGGCCGGCGCGCTGGCGGGCGGCCAGACGGCGCAGGACATCGTCGACACGATCACCGGCGGCGGCTTCAGCTACGAGGGCGGCTATGTCGCGTCGCGCTACCTGCACGACCAGTTGAAATCGATGGGCGTCGCCGGCGGCATGAAAGGCCTGATGACTTACCTGAGCCAGAATCGGGCGGCCGACCTGGACACGGCGCTGAAGGCCGTCACGGGCGGCCAGTACCAGGGCATCGGCGATTTCATGACGGATTTCGCGGCGGGCGGCGCCAGCTACATCGGGGGCATGGACCTGGCGAATGCCGACACGGGCGCGATCGGCGGCCTCGATGCGGACGGCGGGCCGGCGCGCGACGCGCAGGGCGTCGTCCCCGAATCCGGGTTCGGCACGGCGGCCCGGCCGCTGCGCAATTTCAAGGTCGAGTATCCGGACATCGGCAGCCAGGGCGAGAACGTGCGGCGGGTGCAGATCCAGGTCGGCGCTTCCGCCGGCGACCTGGTCGACATGGAGTTCTCGGCCGTCAATGCCGGCGCGCTGGGCCTCGCGGACCTGGACATGCACAACACGGCGGTGGCGCTGCTGCACATCGACGACGCGCTCGCGTTCGTCACCGGGCAGCGCGTGCAGGTGGGCGCCTACAGCAACCGCATGGACCTCGCAGCCAGCAACAACCAGACGATGTCGATGAACCTGGAAGCGTCGAAGAGCCGCATCGAGGACGTCGACTATGCCGGGGCCGCGGTCCGGCTGACGCGCGCGCAGATCCTGCAGCAGGCGGCGTCGGCCATGCTCACGCAGGCGAACGGGGAGCCGCGGGCGGTGCTCGCCTTGTTGCGGTGATTGTTGTTGATCCTGCAACGGTTGTTCGCGGATGCGATTTACTGTCAATAGCTAGGCTATAATCGATTTTCTTTATATAGCAAGCTGCCTGAATCCGCCCCTACGACATGAAATCCACCGAAATACGCGAAAAGTTTCTCAAGTTCTTTGAGTCCAAAGGCCATACGATCGTCCGCTCCAGCCCGCTCGTGCCGGGCAACGACCCGACGATGTTGTTGACCAACAGCGGCATGGTGCAGTTCAAGGACGTGTTCCTGGGCCTGGATACGCGTCCGTACAAGCGCGCCACCACCGTGCAGCGCTGCGTGCGCGCCGGCGGCAAGCACAACGACCTGGAAAACGTCGGCTACACCGCGCGCCACCACACGTTCTTCGAAATGCTGGGCAATTTCAGCTTCGGCGATTATTTCAAGCGCGACGCCATCCACTTCGCCTGGGAACTGCTGACCAAGGTCTATAACCTGCCGGCAGATAAGCTGACCATCACCGTCTACTTCGAAGACGACGAGGCTTATAACATCTGGGCCAGCGAAATCGGTGTGCCGACGGAACGCATCATCCGCATCGGCGACAACAAGGGCGCGCGCTACGCATCGGACAACTTCTGGCAGATGGCCGACACCGGCCCCTGCGGTCCGTGCACGGAAATCTTCTACGACCACGGTCCCGAGATCTGGGGTGGTCCCCCGGGCTCGCCGGAAGAAGACGGCGACCGCTTCATCGAGATCTGGAACCTCGTGTTCATGCAGTTTAATCGGGATGAAGCAGGCGTTTTAACCCCGCTGCCGAAGCCGTCGATCGACACCGGCATGGGCCTGGAGCGCCTGGCCGCCGTGCTGCAGCACGTGCACTCGAACTACGAGATCGACCTGTTCCAGAATTTGATCCGCGCCGCCGCCCGCGAAACCGGTGCGACCGACCTGGCCAACAACTCGCTGAAGGTCATCGCCGACCACATCCGCGCGGCCAGCTTCATGATCGTCGACGGCATCATCCCGAGCAGCGAAGGCCACGGCTACGTCCTGCGCCGCATCATCCGCCGCGCGCTGCGTCACGGCCACAAGCTGGGCCAGACGAAGCCGTTCTTCTACAAGCTCGTGGAAGACCTGGACATCGAGATGGGCGCCGCGTACCCGGAACTGCACGACGCGAAAGAGCGTGTCATGCAGACCTTGAAGGCCGAGGAAGAGCGCTTCGGCGAGACCCTCGAGCACGGCATGAAGATCCTGGAAGCGCAGCTCGCGAAGGATCCGCAGAACCTGGACGGCGCCACCGCCTTCACCCTGTACGACACCTATGGCTTCCCGCTGGACCTGACGGCGGACATCTGCCGCGAGCGCGGCATCAAGCTGGACGAGGAAGGCTTCGCTGCCGCCATGGAGCAGCAGAAGAAGACCGCCCGCGCGGCCGGCAAGTTCAAGATGGCCGCCAACGTCGAGTATTCAGGCGAGAAGACGACCTTCGTCGGCTACGAAGCGCTCGTGCACAACAGCCGCGTCGTCGCGCTGTACAGCGCCGGCGCACCGGTGCAGGAGCTGAAGGCGGGCCAGGACGGCATCGTCGTGCTGGACACGACCCCGTTCTACGCCGAATCCG
>CBIHRX010000285.1:0-8701 GCA_966212555.1 uncultured Massilia sp. | reverse complement strand
TAGGCTTCGCTGGCCGAGAACACGAACTTGCCGTTCGTGATGTCGACCTGGCCGCCGCCGAAGTTCACAGCATACAGGCCGTTCTTGACCGAGGCCAGGATCTCGGCCGGGTCCTTGTCGCCCGCGAGCATGTACGTGTTCGTCATGCGCGGCATCGGCAGGTGGGCGAACGATTCGCGGCGCGCATTGCCCGTCACCGGCATCTTCATCAGGCGCGCGTTCATCGTGTCCTGGATATAGCCCTTCAGGATGCCGTCTTCGATCAGCGTCGTGCACTGGGTCGGGTTGCCCTCGTCGTCCATGTTCAGCGAACCGCGGCGGTCCTGCAAGGTGCCGTCGTCGACCACCGTCACGCCCTTGGCGGCGACGCGCTGGCCGATCATGCCGGCGTACGCGGACGAGCCCTTGCGGTTGAAGTCGCCTTCGAGGCCGTGGCCGACCGCTTCGTGCAGCAGCACGCCGGGCCAGCCCGGGCCGAGCACGATGGTCATCGGACCGGCCGGGGCCGGACGCGCTTCCAGGTTCACGAGGGCCGATTGCACGGCTTCGCTGGCGTATTTTTCCAGCAGTTCGTCGCTGAAATAGTTGTAATCGTAACGGCCGCCGCCACCCGACGAGCCCATCTCGCGCCGGCCGTTCTGCTCGGCGATGACGGTGACGGAGACGCGCACGAGCGGACGGATGTCGGCCGCCAGCACGCCGTCGCTGCGCACGACGAGCACGACGTCGTACTCGCCGGCCAGGCCGGCCATCACTTGCACGACGCGCGGATCCTTGGCACGCGCGATCTTTTCGACGCGCTCCAGCAGCGCGACTTTCGCGGTAGCGTCGAGCGAGGCCAGCGGGTCATGCGGCAGGTACAGCGAGCGGCCGCCGGACGGCTGGACGTTCGCGGCGACCTTCACGCGGCCGGCGCCCGCGCGCGCGATCGTGCGCGTGGCCGCGGCGGCGTCCAGCAGGGCGGCCTGCGAGATCTCGTCGGAGTAAGCGAAAGCGGTCTTGTCGCCCGACACGGCGCGCACGCCGACACCCTGGTCGATCGAAAAGCTGCCGCTCTTGACGATACCCTCTTCCAGGCTCCAGCCTTCGCTCTTGGTGAACTGGAAATACAGGTCGGCATAGTCGACCTTGTGCGTGAACATGGTCCCCAGCGTCGTGATCAGCTTGCCTTCGTCGAGCCCGAATGGCGTCAGCAAGACGTCGCGCGCGACAGCGAGGGAGGAGAGATTCGGTTCGAATGGAGTCATTGCGTCGGGTCTTTCAGATAAGGATGACGCATTGTGCCACACGTCAGAGTTTGCGGTGTTTCAGTGCCGGCAAACTCTCGCGCACTTTCGCGATGTACTCGGGATCGATCTCGCCGCTGACGACGCCCTCGCCTTCCGGCAACACGTCCTTCACCTCGCCCCACGGGTCGATCAGCATGCTGTGGCCGAACGTGCGGCGGCTGTTCTTGTGCGTGCCGCCCTGGGCCGACGCCAGCACATAGCACTGGTTCTCGATGGCGCGGGCGCGCAGCAGCACTTCCCAGTGCGCGAGGCCCGTCGTGTGCGTGAACGCGGCGGGCACGACGATCAGCGCGCAATCGCCCATCGCGCGGAACAGTTCCGGGAACCGCAGGTCGTAGCAGATGGCCAGGCCGACCTTGCCGAACGGCGCGTCGAAGCCGCCGACCGTCTCGCCCGGTACGATGGTACGGGCTTCGTCGTACGATTCGCTGCCCTTGTTGAAGCCGAACAAGTGGATCTTGTCGTAGCGGCCGACGTGCTGCCCGGCCGGATCGTAGACGAGCGTCGTGTTCAGCACGCGGCCGGCGTCGCCCGACACGAGCGGCAAGGTGCCGCCGATGAGCCAGATGCCGTGCTCGCGCGCCTGTCCGGCCAGGAAATCCTGGATGGAACCATGGCCCGGCTGTTCCGCGTGGGCGACCTTGTCCGTATCCGTCATGCCCATGATGGGCCAGTATTCCGGCAAGGTGACCAGTTGCGCGCCGCGGGCGGCGGCGTCCGCGATCAGGCGGCGCGCGGTGGCGATGTTCTCGTCCACGTTCGGCGTGGACACCATCTGTACAGCAGCAACGGTCGTCTTCATTTGGATCCCTTCTTGTCCTTGTTGCGGTCCTGCGCGGCCGCGTTCGCGGCGGCGGCGGTCACGGCGGGCGAATTGTCCAGCTTGACGATGTGCGGCGACTTCCACGGTCCCGTCACCTGCATGTGGTACGTCAGCGCCTTCATCACGGGCGCGCGCAGGAACAGCTGGGCCAGGAAACTGCCGAGGCCGATCACGGGGTTCACCGCGAGGCCGTACACGAGCGAACTGGTGCCGAGGTTGAATTCCGGAATCACGACGACGTGCAAATTCGTCGATTCGTTGGCAATGTCGGCCGTGCCGTCCATCAGCACCGTCGCCGCCACGCCGTGCATTTTGAGGTTGTCCGTGCGCACGACGCCGCGCGTGATCATCGCGTTGGCCGTGATGCCGTCGAAGGCAAGACCCTCCGAGAACACGTCGTGGAAGTCGAGTTTCAGCATGCGCGGCAGCATCTGCAGGCTCAGCACGCCCAGCAGTTTCGCGGCGCCGGGGTCTTGCTTGAGGAATTGCCCATCCTCGACGTTCATCTGGATCTGGCCCGACAGGCTCGGAATGTCGAGCGAGTACGGCAGCCCGGCCCACGAGATGTCGCCGGACAGCGAGCCCTTGCCGTGGCGCAGCGTCTCCGGGAAGCCGAGGCGGTCCAGCAGGCGGCCGGCGTCGCTGATGTCGAGCGTGAAATTCAGCGCCGTGTTGCTCTTGCCGTCGCGCGTGAGCCAGCGGCCGTTCGCCTTCAGCTGGCCGTCCGGATTCGTCAGCGCCAGCTTTTCGATGCGCCATTCGCGCCCGGCCAGCGCCTGCGCATTGCTGGCGACCAGTTCCAGGCGGCCGAACTGCTTGTTGAACAACTCGAAGCGGTCGGCCACGATGTCGAGGGCCGGGATGCTGGCGCTGGCGCCCTTGTTCGATTCGAGCAGGTCCTTGACTTCGTTCGCGGACGATTCCGGGATCACGAGCGACGCCAGGCGCGCCGTCACCTTGCCCAGGCCCTGCCCCGACTCGGCCCACGTGACGTAGCCGACCACCTGGCGCGAATCGATGCTGGCCTGCCACGTATTGTTCTGGTGCGTGGCGCCGACGACGACGTCGCGCAGCGCCCGCTCGCCGATGACCAGTTCGCCGGCACGCGCGGCCACGATATCCGGCACGACGTACTGGGCCATGCCGCCGCCCTCGGCGGACGGGCCGGAGGCCGGCGCGGCTTCGCCCGGCCCGGCGATGTCGGCGGCCGCGGCGAGCCAGCGGTCGACGTTCAGTGCCTTCATGTTCACGTTGATCATCATGCCGCTGTCGGGCTCGGGCGCCGGCACGTTGACGCCGATGCCGCCCCGCTTGACGATCCACGGGCCGTGCGGCTGGCGCTCGCGCACGTATTTCGCGGCGGCGAGGTTGCCCAGCTGGATGCGGATGTCGTCGCGGCCGACGCCGTCCGGCCCCGTCGGCTGGCCCGTGAGGACGAAGTGCAACGGCAGCGCGTCCGGCGCGGGCTTGTTCAGCGGCGCGGGCAGCTCGATGCCGAGGCCGGCCAGGTTCGTGTCGAGGATGATTTGCGCCTGGCGGTCCTTCACCGTGACGGTGCCGCCGAAGCGCGCCCCGCCGGACAGTTTATTGCCCAGGCGCTGCAGCGCCGGCAGGGAGCGCGTCTGGCGCATGCCCTCGGCCGTGGCGCTGCCGGCCATGCGGATCTGGATGCTGCCGTCGCGCTGGGTGCCGCCGGACAATTGCAGAGGTCCACCCAGGAAGCTGGCGCCCACGCCGTTCAGGTTCACGCCGTGTTCGGAAAACTCGATGCGGCCCAGCGCAGCCTCGATGGGCGGCAGGTCGGGGAACAGCACGACGTCGTTGTTCTGCAGCTGCAGCGCGCCCTGTACCTTCGCATCGTGCAGGTTGGCGAGCGGCAGGTGCAGCTTCAGGCCCAGTTTCGCCGGACCGGTTCCCTTGGTGTCCTCGGTGAAGTGGCCGATCCATTCGAGCACGGGGCTGGCCGCCACGTAGTGCAGGAAGTCCGGCAGCGGGCCGGCGGCCGTGCCGTCGATGTCGAGCATCATCTCGTGGATGCCCAGCTCGGGGATCACGGCCTTCACGTTCGACAGTGCGATGCCTTGCGTGCGCGCCGTGTCGGCGCGGATGTCCATGCGGGCGCGGTCGAACACGATGGAACCCTCGATGTTTTCCAGCAGCGGCCACAGCGGCGTCTTGCCGTCGGCCGCCTTGTGGCCGGGCGCGTACTCGAGCTTGCCGTCCTCGATGCGGCCGCCGACGCGGAACTCGCCCTTGGCGCGCTGGACGGCGTTCTCGGCGCGGAACGGGAACTGGGCCAGGTCGCCGCGCAGGCGCAGGCGCGCGTCGTGCAGCATGCCGCCCTGCAGCGCGCCCGTCAGCCAGTCGCGCAAGCCTTCCGGCGTCGCGAGCGGCAGCCAGCGGCCGATGCTGGCGATCTCGAAATTGTCGACGGTGCCCGTGAAGTCGGCATTGCCCGGTCCCTGGCCCGCTTTCAACGGCAGTACGTGGCGGCCCGTCAAGGTCGCCTTGAGCGTACCCTGGGACAGGTTCAGGCTGTCGACGTCGACGGCCAGCTGGTCGTCCGCGAGATGCGTCCAGCGCGCGTGCAGGGCGAACCGGTCGAACGGCATTTCCGGATCGGCGAACCAGGCCGGCAGCGCCAGCACGAGCTTGTCGGAATCGATGTCGACGCTGCCGCCATGGTCGCTCGCGTCGATGCGGCCCGACAGGTTTTTAAAGCCCGGCAGCGCCGGCCGTGCGGCTTGGGCCGGCTGGCCATCCGTCGCGGCCAGCGCGGCGCGTGCCGCCAGCGGATTCATGCCGAGGTTCTCGACGTCCCCGCGCACGCGGTAGCCCGTGATGTGCGGGAAGCGGCCCTGCCATTCGACGTCGGCGTCGTTGATGCGGCCGCGCGGCGCCAGTTCCGTCAGCAGCTGGCGGTGCGCCGGCGCGATGGGCAGTTGCACGGCCAGCGCGGCCAGCGCGCCCACGTCCAGCTGTTCGGCGCGCACTTCGAAGCGTTCCGGCTGGGTGCGCGTGGCCGGGCGCCACGACTCGTTCAACGTGGCCGGCGGCAGCACGACGCCGCCTTCCGTCACGACCGAGAAATTCTCCAGGCCGATCGCGTGGCCCAGCGCACCGAAGGTCGGCTTGCCGTCGTCCACGTTCGGGGCGATGGTCTCGCTGGCCGACAGCCGGCCCGACACGCGCGCCAGCGCCAGCGGCGGCGTGTCCGGGCCGAGGCGCGCGCTGACGCCGGCCAGCGCCAGGTCGGCCGTGAACCCGGCCAGGCGGGCGTGGTCGAAGTCGAGCCAGGCGCGCACGGAACCGCGGCCTTCCTGCAGGGTGAACGGGTAGTCGACGTATTGCTTCCAGGCGGCGAGGTCGGTGTTGCGCAAGTCGGCATACACCTGGCCTTTCCAGCGCCTGGCGTCGGACGGCTTGGCGCCGAACGCCGGGTGAGAAAAGCGCGCGCGCAGGTCGAGCGGGTCGCCGGCGCCGGGCGGCGGTGCGGCCTTCAGGGCGAAACGGTGCGTCGTCCAGCGGTTCTGCAGCACGAGCGTCACGTCCGACAGCGCGAGCGTGGGCGCGCCGCGCAGCTCGTCCGTCCACGACAAACGGCCTTCGCGGATCACGACCTCGTGCTGGCGCAGCAGCCAGTCGGCGCCGCCGCCCTCTCCCTTCTTGTTCGGTTCGATACGCACGCCGGCCACGGCGATGACGCCGTCCGCGCCGCGGCGCACGTCCAGTTCCGGCCGGTTGATTTCCAGCGCCTCGAAGCGGGGTTCGGCCGCCATCACCGACCACCACGACACGGTGGCGGATACGGACGGCAGCGCCAGCAGCTGGCGCCCCGCGCGGTCGTGCAGGCGCAGGTCGCCCAGGTACAGGTTCGGCCGCAGGCCGCGCCACGACGCATAGACGCGGGCGATGCTCACCTGGTTGCCCAGCGCGCGGCTGGCGGCCTTTTCGATGTCGGGCTTGTAGTAGTCGATGTTCGGCAGGACCGCGTAGCGCAGCACCAGGAACAGCACCATGAACGCGAAGTAGACGAGCAGCACGGCCTTGATGGTGAAGCCGAGCACATGATGCGACGCGAGGTTCGCATACCGGTAGCAGGCGCGCGCGCGGGCCCAGCGCTCCACCAGGGGCACGTGCTCATGCACGTGCGTCTGGGGATGCGCCTGCTCGTGCGCGTCGGGCTCGCGCTGCGCCTGCGGTTCCGGGCTGTGCATCAAAAGGCTCAAAAAAGCTCGCCGAGTTGTTTATCCATAAATAAAAGAGAGCGCTTGCAACATCCGCGGCGTCTACCTTACCATCGTGCTGACCCAGGGCAGCATGGCGGGCAATTTTACCCCATAGCAAGCGTCCCGAAACGCACAACTCGTCTGGAAATCGCCCTATGCTTCACGCTTCCCCGCAGTCCCTGGCGCAAACGTCGCGCTTTTACCAACGCTGGCTCGCCGCCGACCCCGCCCGTGCCGGGCGCGTCGATACCCTGTCCGCATTATCGCTGGCCTCCCTCGATTTCGGCGCAGCGCTGGCGACCGAGGCCGCCTCAGGTCCCAACGGCACGGTCCTGCCGACAACCCGGGCGATGCGCCGGCTGCGCAACCTGCTCATCTGCACCATCATCCGGCGCGACCTGGACGGCCAGGCCGACCTGGACGAAGTCGTGACCGCCATGAGCCGTTTCGCCGATTTCGCCGTCCAGACGCATCTCACCGAGCTGATGGCGGAAATGACCGCGCTGCACGGCGAGCCGGTCGGCGCCGATTCCGGCCGCCCCCAGCAGATGATGGTGCTGGCGATGGGCAAGCACGGCGGCGGCGAACTGAACGTCTCGTCGGATATCGACCTCATCTTCGTCTACCCCGAGGACGGCGACACGCAAGCCGGTCCCGGCCAGAAATCGCTGTCCAACCACGAATTCTTCGTGCGCCTGGGCCGCAAGCTGATCGCCGCGCTGTCCGAAGTCACCGAGGATGGTTTTACGTTCCGCGTAGACATGGCGCTGCGTCCAAACGGCAAGTCGGGCCCGCTCGTGGCGAGCCTGAACATGGTCGAGGACTACCTGATCGTACAGGGGCGCGAATGGGAACGTTATGCCTGGGTCAAGGCGCGCGCCGTCACGGGCGACCCGGCCGACATCGCGGCGCTCGACGCCATCGTGCGGCCGTTCGTGTTCCGGCGCTATCTCGACTTCGGCGTGATCGACGCGATCCGCACCATGCACGCCCAGATCCGCGCCGAGGTCAACCGCCAGGAGCGCCTGCATCCGGAGCGCAACCAGAACGTCAAGCTGGGCCGCGGCGGCATCCGCGAGATCGAGTTTTTGGCGCAGGTGTTCCAGCTGATCCGCGGCGGCCGCGACCCCGCCCTGCGCGAGCGCTCCACGCGCAAGACCCTGCGCCTGCTGGCCGAGCGCGAACTGCTGGCGGCGGACACCGTCGAGCAATTGCTTGAAGCTTATACATTCCTGCGCAACCTGGAGCACCGCCTGCAATACCTGGAGGATGCCCAGACGCACACGATGCCCGTATCGCCCGAGGACAGGCTGACCGTCGCGCGCATGATGGGCATGGCCGACGAAGCCGGACTGCTGGCCCGGCTGGACGCCTGGCGTGCCTTCGTCGCCGCCCAGTTCGACGCGATCTTCGCCGACAAGGCGGCCGGCGCCGAACCGGTCGACCCGGACGCGCTGCTGACCGATCCGGACAACCGCGACGCCATCGCCGACCGCCTCGCGAGCCTCGGCTTCGACGACCCGCAAGCCGGCGCGAACCGCCTCGTCGCCACGTGGCAGGCACCCCGGCTGCAGACCCTGCCGGAAGCGAGTCGCCACCGCCTCGTCGCCCTCGTCAACACGGCGCTGGCGCAGATCCCGGACATCGTCGTGCAAGCCGGCCTCGGCAGCCACGCGGCCACCCTGGGCCGCCTGCTCGATTTCTTCGAAGCCATCGCGCGCCGCTCCGCGTACCTGTCGCTGCTGACGGAATATCCGCACACGCTGGAGCGGGTGCTGCGCATGATCAACGCGTCCGGCTGGGCCGCGACCTTCCTCACCCAGCACCCGATCCTGCTGGACGAGCTGCTGGACGACCGCGGCAACGCGGCCGAGGACCTGCCGTCGCTGGCGGCCAGCCTCGCGGCCCAGCTCGACGCGGCCACGGGCGACACCGAGCGCCAGCTCGACATCTTGCGCGAAGCTCACCACGCCCAGATGTTCCGCCTGCTGGCGCTGGATCTCGCAGGAGAACTGTCGGTCGAACGCCTGGCCGACCACCTGTCCGCGCTGGCCGACCTGATCGTGTGCGAGGTCGTGCGCCGCGCCTGGCGCACGATCGCGTCCCGCCACGTGGAGGTACCGCGTTTCGCCGTCATCGCCTACGGCAAGCTGGGCGGCAAGGAACTGGGCTATGTGTCCGACCTGGACGTCATCTTCCTGTTCGACGACGAGGACGACATGGCGCCGTCCAACTACGCCAAGCTGGCCCAGCGCTTCATCACGTGGATGACGACGCACACGCCGGCCGGCATCCTGTTCGACATCGACACGGCACTGCGGCCTGACGGCGCGTCCGGCATGCTCGTGTCGTCCGTGGCC
>CBIHRX010000284.1:0-8714 GCA_966212555.1 uncultured Massilia sp. | reverse complement strand
TGGTGGCCGCTGGCGAGCACGCGGTCGGTCATGGCAGGGTCGTTAGCAGTGATGAGATGTCAACATAACCAAACTTCGGGGTCAGACCCAATGTTTGGGAAAGTGCCAAAAATCGGGGTCTGACCCCGGTTTAACGCAACATCGATTCCCACACCTTCTGCAGGCGCTTGCTGGACACCGGCATCGGCGTACGCAGCTCCTGCGCGAACAGCGACACGCGCAGTTCTTCCAGCATCCAGCGGAACTCGATCATGCGCGGGTCGAGGTTCTTCAGCGGCTGGTTTTTCACGGTGCGCTGGAACTGCGTCGCCGCCGTCTGCCACTCCGCCATCAGTTGCGCGTCGCGTGCCGGATTGCCGCGCAGTTTTTCCAGGCGCACGTTCATCGCCTTCAGGTAGCGCGGGAAATGCGCCAGCTGGCTGTACTCCGTCTCCGCGATGAAGCGCTTGTGCACGAGCCCCTGCAACTGCGCCTGCATGTCGCTCGCGACGGCCGGCGGCAGGCCTTGCAGGCGCTTCGGCAGGCCGTGGAACTCCGAAAGGATCTGGCCCGCGAGGCGCGCCGTCTCGTTGATCAGCAGGCCGATACGGCCCTTGCCCTCGTCCTTGCGCTTGTTGAACGACGCGGCGTCGTGCGGCAGCGGGTCCTGCAGGCAGGCGATCTCGATGGCCTTGTTGACGATCTGCTCGCGCAGTTCCTCCGGTGTGCCCACCGACATGAACTGCATGCCCATCTGCTGCAGGCCAGGCACGTTCTTTTCGGCGAATTTGAGCTGGTCCTTGAACTGCAGCGCGAACAACCGGCGCAGGCCGATGCGGTGCGTGCGCGCCGCCACGTTCGGGTCGTCGAAGACTTCCAGGTCGCAGTGCGTGCCCTTGTCGACGAGCGCGGGGAAGCCGATCAGCGTGATCTTGCCCTGCGTGATCTCCAGCAGTTCCGGCAGCTCGCCGAACGTCCAGCCGGTGATGTTCGTGTGGGCGGTCGGCGCGGCAGGTGCCGCGGGCGCCGGCTTGCCTTTCGCCGGCGCCGGCGCGGCCTGCTGGGCCAACGGCTTCGCCGCCGACTGCGCCGCGGCCGGCGTCGTCTCCGCCATCCGCTGGAAACTCTGGCGCGCCTGTCCGCCCAATTCCGCCTGCAAGGTGGCGAGATTGCGGCCCATGTCGAGCTGGCGTCCGTGCTCGTCGACCACCTTGAAGTTCATGAAGAGGTGGGCCGGCAAGGTCTCCAGCTTGAAGTCCGTCGTCATCACGCGCACGCCCGTCTGCGCGTGGATGTCGGCGATGAGCGCGTCGATCAGGTCCCCGCGGCCGAAGCGCACGGGGTCCTCGTTACGCTCGAAGAAGCGCGCGGCATACTCCGGCAGCGGCACGCAGTGGCGGCGCAGCTTCTGCGGCAGGGACTTCAGCAGCAGCTGCACTTTTTCCTTCAGCATGCCCGGCACGAGCCAGTCCGCGCGCTCGCGCGGGATCTGGTTCAGCGCGAACAGCGGCACGGTCAAGGTCACGCCGTCGCGCGGGCTGCCCGGCTCGAAGTGGTACGACAGCCCCATCTCGATACCGGTGACGTTCATCGTCTTCGGGAACAGCTCCGTCGTGACACCCGCCGCTTCGTGGCGCATCAGTTCTTCGCGGTTCAGGTACAACAACTTCGGGTTGTCGCGCGACGCGTCCTTGTACCACTTCTCGAAGCCGGCGCCGTTCACGACGTCCGACGGGATCTCGTTGTCGTAGAACGCGTGGATCAGCTGGTCGTCCACGAGCACGTCGAGGCGGCGCGACTTGTGTTCGAGGTTCTCGATTTCCTTGATCAACTTGTGGTTGTGGGCGAAGAACGGCGACCGGGTCTCGTAGTCGCCCGCCACAAGCGCGTCGCGGATGAAGATCTCGCGCGCCTCGGCCGGGTTGTGCTGCGCGTAGTTGATGCGGCGCTGGCTGTAAACGACGATGCCGTACAGCGTCGCGCGTTCGCTCGCCGTGACCTGCGCCGTGCGCTTCTCCCAGCGCGGCTCGCCCCACGATTTCTTCAGCAGGTGGCCGCCGATCTTCTCGACCCACTCCGGCTGGATCTGGGCGATGCAGCGCGCGTACAGGCGCGTCGTCTCGACCAGTTCCGCCGCCATGATCCACTTGCCGGCCTTCTTGCCGAGCGTCGATCCTGGCCAGATGTGAAACTTGATGCCGCGCGCGCCCAAATATGCACCGGAATCGTCTTCCATCTTGTAGCCGATGTTGCCGAGCAAACCGGTCAGCAGCGCCATGTGCAGCTGCTCGTAGGTCGCGGGCGCGTCATTCAGGCGCCAGCCCTGCTCCTTCACGATCGTGAGCAGTTGCGAGTGCACGTCGCGCCACTCGCGCAGGCGCACCTGCGACAGGAAATTCTCGCGGCAGTTGTCCTGCAACTGGCGGTTTGTTTTCTTGTGCTCGATGGCCTGCTCGAACCAGCGCCAGATCTTCAGGAAGCTTAAAAACTCGCTCTTCTCGTCCGCGAATTTCTTGTGCTTCTCGTCGGCCTGCTGCTGGTATTCCATCGGCCGGTCGCGCGGGTCCTGCACGGACAACGCGGACGCGATGATCAGCATCTCGGTCAGGCACACGTTGTCGAGGGCGGCCAGGATCATGCGGCCCACACGCGGGTCGAGGGGCAGCTTGGCCAGCTTGCGGCCCATCGCGGTCAGCTCGTTGGCGTCGTCGACGGCGCCCAGTTCCTGCAGCAGTTGATAACCGTCGGCGATGGCGCGGCCCTGCGGCGGTTCGACGAACGGGAAGGTCTCCACGTCCGTCAGGTGCAAGGACTTCATGCGCAGGATGACGGCCGCCAGCGACGAACGCAGGATTTCCGGGTCGGTGAATTTCGGCCGCTGCAGGAAATCGTCTTCCTCATATAAGCGGATGCAGACGCCGTCCGCGACGCGGCCGCATCGGCCCGCGCGCTGGTTGGCCGCGGCCTGCGAGATCGCCTCGACCTGCAGTTGCTCGACCTTGTTGCGGTAGCTGTAGCGTTTTACGCGCGCCAGGCCCGCGTCGACGACGTAGCGGATGCCGGGCACCGTCAGCGACGTTTCGGCCACGTTCGTCGCGAGGACGATGCGGCGCGCGTTCGTCGTGCGGAACACGCGGTCCTGCTCTTCGACGGACAGGCGCGCGAACAGCGGCAGGATTTCCACGTGCGGTGGATGGTGTTTTCTCAGCGCCTCGGCGCAGTCGCGGATCTCGCGCTCGCCGGGCAGGAACACGAGCACGTCGCCCTGGCCCAGGCGGCAGAGTTCATCGACGCCGTCGACGACGGCATCCATCAGGTCGCGCTTGTCGCGCGCGGCCTGCGCCTTCGACATCGATTTACCGTCGGCCGCGGGTGCGAATTCCTGGTCGCGTTCGACGGGACGGTAACGCACCTCGACCTTGTACAAACGGCCCGATACTTCGATCACGGGCGCGGGCTTCTCGGGCGTGCCGAAGTGGCGCGCGAAGCGGTCGGCGTCGATCGTTGCGGACGTGATGATTACCTTCAGGTCCGGGCGACGCGGCAGGATCTGTTTCAGGTAGCCGAGCAGGAAGTCGATGTTCAGGCTGCGCTCGTGCGCCTCGTCGATGATGATCGTGTCGTAGGCCTTGAGCAGCGGGTCGGTCTGCGTCTCGGCCAGCAGGATACCGTCCGTCATCAGCTTGACCCAGGCGCCCGGCGACAGCGTGTCGTTGAAGCGGACCTTGTAGCCCACGTGCTCGCCCAGCGGCGAACCCAGTTCGTGCGCGATGCGTTTCGCGGTCGACGACGCGGCGATGCGGCGCGGCTGCGTGTGGCCGATCATGCCCTTCTCGCCGCGCCCCAGTTCGAGGCAGATCTTCGGCAGCTGCGTCGTCTTGCCCGAGCCGGTTTCGCCGGACACGATCACGACCTGGTTCTCCATCAGCGCCTTCGCGATTTCGGCGCGCCGGCCCGAAACGGGCAGGTCTTCCGGGAAGGTGATAGTCGGGAGCGGATTGCGCACCGCGTCCTTGCGCGCCTCGTTGCGCGCGGGGCGGTCTGCGCGCGGACGCGCATCGCCTTCGCGCGGCGGCCTGGCCGGGCGGTCCTGCGCAGGTGCGTCGGCACGCGGCGCACGCACCTGTGCCTGCGCGAGCGCATTCGCAAGCGCGCCTTCGCGCGCGGGCGGACGCGGGCCGCGACGGGCGTCGCCATGCGGTTGCGAAGAACGGTCGGGGGAGGCGGCGCGCGCCGGCTTGGGCGCAGGCTTGTTACTCTGTTCAGACATTGATTTTTACGAGGATTTGGTGCGCAAGTCGCGCAGCGAATTATAATGCGGCAAATGGAAAACCCTACCCAATTCGTCCAGTGGCTGCGCTCCGTCGCGCCGTATATTCACGCATTCGGCGGCAAGACCTTCGTCGTCGCTTTCCCCGGTGAACTGGTGTCGGCCGGCGCCCTGCCCGTGCTGGCGCAGGACCTGTCGCTGCTGGTCGGACTCGGCATCCGCGTCGTGCTGGTGCACGGTTCGCGGCCGCAGGTGGCCGAACAGCTCGCGCTGCGTAACGTCGCGGGCCGCTTCCACAACGGCGTGCGCGTCACCGACAGCGCCGCGATGGAATGCGCGAAGGAAGCCGCCGGCGAACTGCGCCTGGACATCGAGGCCGCGTTCAGCCAGGGCTTGCCCAACACGCCGATGTCGAATGCGCACATCAGCATCGTCTCCGGCAACTTCGTCACCGCGCGCCCGCTGGGCGTGATCGATGGCGTCGACCACGAACTGACGGGCGTCACGCGCAAGGTCGCCGCCGCCAAGATCCAGCCCATCCTGGAGACCGAGGACAACATCGTCCTGCTGTCGCCGCTGGGCTTCTCGCCGACCGGCGAGGTGTTCAACCTGACGATGGAAGACGTGGCGGTATCCGCCGCGATCGCCCTGCATGCCGAAAAGCTCATCTTCATCACGGAAACGCCGCTGATGAAGGATGCCGGCGGCGGCGACATCCGCGAACTGTCGTCGCACCAGGCCGAAGCCGTGCTGCAGGCGGGCTTCCTGCCGAACGACGCGTCGTTCTACCTGCAGCACGCCATCAAGGCCTGCAACAGCGGCGTCGACCGCGCCCACATCGTGCCCTTCTCGACGGACGGCTCCGCGCTGCTGGAATTGTTCACCCACGACGGCGTGGGCACGATGATCACGCACGACAACCTGGAGAGCCTCCGCCAGGCCTCAATTGAGGACGTCGGCGGGATTATCAAGCTCATCGAACCGCTGGAAGCGGACGGCACGCTGGTGAAACGTCCGCGCGAGCTGATCGAACGCGAAATCGAGCAATTCTCCGTGATCGAGCACGACGGCGTCATCTTCGGCTGCGCCGCGCTGTACCCGTTCCCGGAATCGAAGATGGCGGAAATGGCCTGCCTGACGGTGAGCCCGGACGCGCAGACGCAGGGCGACGGCGAACGCATCCTGAAGCACATGGAAAACCGCGCCCGCGCGGCCGGCATGTCCAAGCTGTTCGTGCTGACCACGCGCACGTCGCACTGGTTCAAGAAGCGCGGCTTCGTGCCGGCGACCGTGGATGACCTGCCCAAGGATCGCGCCCATATGTACAACTGGCAACGCAGGTCGCAGATCCTGATCAAGCAGCTGTAAAACCGTCGTCGTTCCCGCGCAGGCGGGAACCCATACTGAACGTCCGGAGGCGATCTTCCGGACATCGCGCGTTGCTTCCGAATTAGCGAATCCTGTTGCTCAGCATGGATTCCCGCGTTCGCGGGAATGACGGCATCATCGTCGGTGGTTTTTCCAACCTCGTCTTATAATCACGTTTTCCGATACCGAACCAGGAGCAAGAACATGGCCCGCACCGTCCACTGCATCAAACTGAACAAGGAAGCCGAAGGCCTGGCCTTCCCCCCGTACCCGGGCGAACTGGGCAAGCGCATCTATGAAAACGTGTCGAAGGAAGCCTGGGATGGCTGGCTGAAGCACCAGACGATGCTGATCAACGAAAACCGCCTGAACATGGCCGACGCGCGCGCCCGCAAATACCTGGCCACGCAAATGGAACGCCATTTCTTCGGCGAAGGCGCCGACGAGGCCGCCGGCTACGTGCCGCCGACCGCCTGATCGATCAAGGGGCAGCGTCGCTGCCCTTTTTTACATCTGCCGGCACTGGCGCAGTTCGCAACGCGCCATGAAGACTTTTCCCCCGTCGCACCGCATGCGATAGACCTCGACAGGCCCCGGCTCCGTGATCAGCCCGGCGCCCTGCCCGCCCGTACACCCCTGCTGCTTCGCCATCTTCTCGACGGTCGCCGACGACACGCCCATGCGGAACGGAATCGTCTCGACGGCCGGCGCAGCATCGGCCGCCGCCACCGGTGCGGCTGGGGCAGCCGGCATCTGCCTGTGAAACATGGAACAGCCGCCCAGCACCGCGACGGCCACGCAGATAAGCGCCAGGCGTTTCATGATCAGAACGTCAGCTTCTTGACGCCTTCGCCCGTGCCCAGCAGGCAGACGTCGGCGCCGCGGCGGGCGAACAGGCCGACGGCGATCACGCCGACGATCTGGTTGATCTCCGATTCCAGCGCCACCGCATCCGTGATCGACAGGCCGGCCACGTCCAGGATGTAGCCGCCGTTGTCGGTGACGAACGCGTCCGTGCTGCCCGGCTTCGTGCGCAGGCGCGGCTGGCCCTTCATTTCGGTCAGCTTGCGGCTGACGGCATTCGCGGCCATCGGCACCACTTCGACCGGCAGCGGGAATTTACCCAGGGTCTCGACGAGCTTGGAGCCGTCGACGATGCACACGAATTTACCGGACACCGACGCGACGATCTTTTCGCGCGTGAGGGCTGCGCCGCCGCCCTTGATCATGGCGCCGCCGGCGTTGATCTCGTCGGCGCCGTCGACGTAGACGGAGATCGCGTCGACATCGTTCAGGTCGAACACCTCGATGCCGTGGCCGCGCAGGCGCGCGGCCGTCGCTTCCGACGACGCCACCGCGCCCTTGATGCGCGACTTGATCTTGCCGAGTTCGTCGATGAAGAAGTTGGCGGTGGAGCCGGTGCCGACGCCGATGATTTCGCCGTCGACCACGTATTCGATGGCGGCGCGCGCCACTGCCTGCTTGAGTTCGTCCTGAGTCATGATGTGGGAAGGAGGTGAAGAAGAATCCGACATTTTAACGGATTCACATGTCGCGCCGAACATCATGCTAATTCAGCATATAATCTTGCAACCGAAGAAACACTGTCGACGCCATGCTCCGGACCCTGACCACCCTGCTGCTCGCCTTCGCCCTCGCACCCACCGCGACGGCCGCCGACTTCACGCCGTCCGCCCCGCCCGGCCCGTATCGCGTCGGCCTCCACGTCCGCCAGCAGTACGACCGGGCGCGCGTCTACCAGCATCCGCGCAATCCCGTCACGGCGCAGGCGACGAGCGGCGACCGTGCGCGGCCGCTGCAGACGCTGG
Organism: uncultured Massilia sp.; assembly: GCA_966212555.1. Taxonomy (GTDB): domain Bacteria; phylum Pseudomonadota; class Gammaproteobacteria; order Burkholderiales; family Burkholderiaceae_D; genus Telluria. The sequence goes on along the minus strand of CBIHRX010000284.1, from coordinate 1,268 downwards.
TCTGGTATCCGGCCATCGGCACGGGCGGCGCGCTGACCTACCGCGACTACGTGACGACGGTGGCGACGGAAGAAGAATTCAGCCGCATGCCCGACCAGGTGCGCCGCGCCACCGACGCACTCGTCGAGACGCGGCCGCCGCAGGTCCAGCGCGACCTGGCGAGCCCCATGCGCGCCCTGCGCGACGCGCCCGAGCGCCCGGGTAAATTCCCCGTCGTGATCTATGCGCCGAGCCACAGCGCCTACGCCATCGAGAACGTGGACCTGTGCGAATACCTCGCGAGCCACGGCTACATCGTGATTGCGACGCCGTCGCTGGGCCCGCGCTCGCACACGATGACCGCAAGCCTGGAGGGCGCCGAAGCGCAGGCCGACGACATCGGCTTCCTCGTCGGCTACGCCCAGACGCTGGCGCAGGCGGACACGCACCGCATCGCCGTCGTCGGCCACAGCTGGGGCAGCCTCGCGAGCGTGCTGGCCGCGGCCCGCGACGACCGCATCCGCGCCCTCGTCACCTTGGACGGTTCGCTGCGCGCCGCCTACGACTACGTCAACGGCGGTCCGCGCGCCGCAAGCTACGTCACGCCGGAACGCCTGGGTATCCCGCTGCTGTACATGACGCGCCTGCAGGACGAAGGCGCCATCGGCTCCGAACTGCTGGCGCGCATGCGCTATGCCGACGTCTACCTTGCGACGCTGGACGCCGCGAGCCACATGGATTTCTCGTCGTGGTCGCTGCGCATGGCGCCGGACGCCGCCTTCGGCAAGCGCACGCGCGCGCAATCGGCCCAGGCCTACGGCGCGATGGCGCGCATGGTGGAGCGCTTCCTCGACGCCCGCCTGCGCAACGACGCCCCCGAACGCCGCCGGCTGGACGACGCCCTCGCCGCGAACCGCCCGCCGGCCGGCTTCGTGTCGTTCGCGGTGCACCGTGCCACGGGCGCGCCGCCGACGCTGGACACGTTCCTCGAGCAACTGGGCCAGCAGGGCTTCGAGCACATCGCCGCCATCTACGACCGCCTGCACGCGCAGAATCCCGACCTCGCGCTCGACCCGCTGCAGGCCCACGACTGGGGCATGAAGCTGTTGCGCGAACGGCGCCCGGCCGACGCCATGCAAGTGTTCCGGCTGGGCGTGAAGCTGTATCCGGAACGCTTCGACTTCCTCTACGACGGCCTCGGCCGGGCGTACGAGGCGGCCGGCGAGCGCGACGCCGCCATCGCGAATTACCGGCAGGCACTGGCGCTGGAGCCGGGTCAGGCGCATGCG
>CBIHRX010000283.1:0-8754 GCA_966212555.1 uncultured Massilia sp. | reverse complement strand
GCTGCCGCAAAGCCCGGTTAAATGGCAGAGTTACCTAGCGAACGCGAACACAGCCTTTTTCATGGCATCCGGACAAAAAAATGCCCACTCCAGGGAGCGGGCAAAGTCCAAAACTAGGGATGTCCTGAAAGAGACGAGTCCATCTTAGTTCCCATCACTCGGGCACTCTGTGCGTCAACTCACATTTGTTAAATATTTTGACTAATGTAGGAATATGCCGAAAAAAAGACGCCACCCGCAGGTGGCGCCAAGGGCAATCCCGCCAAGGACCGCCCAACCAGCTTGGTTGCTACACGAAGCCAATGTAGATCCAAATGCGATACACGTCCATGGATTGAACCGATATAATCCGTTCTTTCCGGTTCATTTTCGGTTCATCATGGACGCACTAGACGATCAATCGCAGGACAATGCCAGCGACTTGACCTACCGCAGCGGCGTTGCGGCCCGCCTGTCAGGCCTGTCGGTGGAAACCCTGCGCGTGTGGGAGCGGCGCTACGACCTATCGGGCACGCGCCGCTCGGCCAGCGGCCAGCGCCTGTACACGGCGGACCAGGTGCAGCGCCTCGGCCTGCTAAAACAGCTGGTCGACCGCGGCCATCCCATCGGCCAGTTGGCCCATTTGTCCACGGACGAATTGCGCCTGCTGGGCAAGGGCGCGGCGCGCGACGGCATGCCGGTGCGGCCCATCGACGTCGTCGTCATCGGGCTGGGCCTCGCGCGGCGGATCGCGGCGAGCTCGCACGACACCCTGCTGCTGAACGTGCAGGCCAGTTGTTCGCGCTTCGAACCCGCGAGCTGCCTGGACCCTGGCCAGCGCACCGAGGTGCTGCTGGTGGAATTGTCGGAACTCGACGAGAACGCGATCCCGATGATCGCCGCAGCCGGCGCCGCGCTGCACGCGGCAGCCGTCGTCGTGCTGTACCGCTTCAGCCCGAGCGCGACCATCCGCGCCCTGCGCGAACGGGGCTGGCTGGTGGCACGCGTGCCATCCGAGATGGGTGAGCTGGTGCCGTTGTGCCGGCAGGCGCTGGAAGGACAGCACCTGCCGCCCCGCGCCGCCGACAGCCCGCCCGCGGGACCGCGCTTCGACGAAGAGACGCTGGCCGGCATCACGGGCGCGAGCAGCTCCCTGGCCTGCGAATGCCCGCGCCATATGGCGGAACTGCTGCTGATGATCGGCAGTTTCGAGCGCTACAGCGCCCAGTGCGCATCCCGCAACAGCGCGGATGCGCAAGTGCACCTGGATCTGTACCAGTCGGCGGGCCAGGCCCGCATGATCCTCGAGGCGGCGCTGGAACGGCTGGCGCGTGCGGAAGGGATTCCGCTGCCGCCGGCCTGACAAAAAAAACCCGCTCCTTGCGGGAGCGGGTGAAGTCCAAAACTAGGGATGTCCTGAAAGAGACGAGTCCATCTTAAGGCTGCCCTAACCCGGCGCTCTGTGCGCTGCTTCACACACGAAGAAAAAAAGCCGCCACGGCCTGGGCCGGGCGGCTTTTTCTTCGACGGCGGGCCGGTTCGTACTTACACCACCGCGCCGTCCGTTTCGTCCTTGGCCTTGATCGGCTTGATCAGGTCTTCGCGCTTGACGCCCAGCCACATGGCGATGGCGGCCGCCACGAACACGGACGAGTAGATACCGAACAGGATACCGATGGTCAGCGCGATCGCGAAGTAGTGCAAGGTCTGGCCGCCGAAGAACAGCATCGACAGGACCATCATCTCGGTACAGCCGTGGGTGATGATCGTACGCGAGATCGTGCTCGTGATCGCGTGGTCGATGACCTGGGTCACGGACAGCTTGCGCTCCTTGCGGAAGGTTTCGCGGATCCGGTCGAAGATCACGACCGATTCGTTCACGGAGTAACCCAGCACGGCCAGCACGGCGGCCAGCACGGTCAGCGAGAATTCCCACTGGAAGAAGGCGAAGAAGCCCAGGATGATGACGACGTCGTGCAGGTTGGCGACGATGGCGGCGACGGCGAACTTCCATTCGAAGCGCACGGCCAGGTAGATCATCACGCCGACGACGACCATGATCAGCGCATTCAGGCCGTTCTGCGCCAGCTCGTCGCCGACCTGCGGGCCGACGAATTCCACGCGTTGCTGGCCCAACACTTCCGCGCCCGCCGCGTTGACGCAGCTGGTGCGGGCGATTTTCTCGCCCTTGTCGGTGGTCTGCTCGATCTGCTTCGGCGTACCGGCTTCCGCCGCGCACAGCGCGTTGAACACGGTGGCCGACGTGCTGGAGCCGGGCGCGCCCTGGCGGATCGGCAGGCGCAGCATGATGTCCTGCGCGGTGCCGAACGTGGCCACTTCCGGCTGCTCGAAGCCCAGCTTTTCCAGGTTGCGGCGGATCTTTTCCTGGTCGGCCGCGTGCGGGTAGCGCAGTTCCATCACCGTACCGCCCGTGAACTCGACCGAGAAGTGCAGGTGCTTGGTCACCAGGAAGAACACCGCGGCGACGAAGGTCAGCGCCGAGATCACGTTGAAGATCAACGCGTGGCGCATGAACGGGATGTCCCGTTTAATCTTGAAAAATTCCATGGTCTACCCCGGTTATCCTTTCTTGACGGCCGCCTTGGCCGCGGCGGCGTCCGCGTTCCACACGGTGCCGATGGCGATCTTGCCGAGCTTCTTCTTGCGGCCGTACCACAGGTTCACGACACCGCGCGACAGGAACACGGCCGAGAACATCGACGTCAGGATGCCCAGGCAGTGCACGACGGCGAAGCCGCGCACGGCGCCCGAACCGAACACCAGCAGCGCCAGGCCGACGATCAGGGTCGTCACGTTCGAGTCGAGAATGGTCGCCCACGCATGGCTGAAGCCGGCCGCGATGGCCGCCTGCGGCGTGTTACCCGCCCGTAGCTCCTCGCGGATGCGTTCGTTGATCAGCACGTTGGCGTCGATCGCCATACCCAGCGCCAGCGCGATTGCCGCGATACCCGGCAGGGTCAGCGTGGCCCCCAGCATCGACAGCAGGGCCAGCAGGAACAGCAGGTTGCAGGCCAGCGCCACGACGCTGAAGAAGCCGAACAGCTGGTAGTAGATGATCATGAAAACCGCGATGGCCACGAAGCCCCACAGCGTGGAGTGCAGGCCCTTGGCGATGTTCTCGGCGCCCAGCTGCGGGCCGACGACACGTTCCTCGACGAATTCCATCGGGGCCGACAGCGCGCCGGAGCGCAGCAGCAGCGCCAGCTCGGCGGCGGCCTGCGGGCTGGCCATGCCGGTGGTCTGGAAGTGCGAACCGAATTCGCTCTGGACGGTCGCGACCTGCAGCACGTTGTACTTGCCTTTTTCCTTCAGCAAGGTGGCCATGCGCTTGCCGACGCGCTCGCGCGTCATGGCGCGCATCTTGCGGCCGCCTTCGGCGTTCAGCTCGATGTTCACGGCCGGACGCTGGTTCTGGTCGAAGCCGGCGACGGCGTTGATGACCGAGTCGCCGGAGACGAGGACGTCCTTCGACACGACGACCGGCGCGCCCGCGCCTTCGGTGAACAGTTCCGAGTTCAGCGGGATCGCGGCGGACAGCTCGGTGCCCGGGGTGACGGTGTCGTCGGTCACGCGGAATTCCAGCGTGGCGGTGCGGCCGATGATGTCCTTGGCACGGGCGACGTCCTGCTCGCCCGGCAGCTGGACGACGATGCGGTCGCGGCCCTGCTGCTGGATCACGGGCTCGCTCACGCCCAGTTCATTGATACGCTTGCTCAGCGCGCTGATGTTCTGCTTGACGCCCTCTTCCACCACGCGCTGCAGCGCGGCCGGCTTCAGGGTGACGATCAGCTTCAGGTCGGAGCCGTCGGCGGCGTCGGCGAACGCCAGGTCGGCGTTCTGGGCCAGCGCGTTGCGCGCCTGCGTACGGGTCGCTTCGTCGCGGAACTTGATCTCGATGTTGTTGCCGACGCGGTCGATGCCCGCATGGCGGATGCTCTTGTCGCGCAGCTCGCTGCGGACGCTGGACAGGACGCCCTTGACGCGGGTCTCCTGCACGGCCTTCGCATCCACCTGCAGCAGGAAGTGCACGCCGCCGCGCAGGTCGAGGCCCAGGTTCAGCGGCTTGGCATTGATGGCCTGCATCCAGGCCGGCGTGTTCTTGACCAGGTTGACGGTGACGATGTAGTCGGGGTCGGCCGGGTCGCGGTTCAGGTCGCGCTCCAGCGCCGTCTTGGCCTTGAACTGGATATCGGGGGTCGCGAAGCGCGCGCGCACGGAAGCGCTGTCGCCCGAGCCTTCCAGCCCCACGGCCTCGACAGGAATACCGTCGCGCTTGAGCGCTTCGGCAACCCTGGTGGCCGTGTCGCTGTTGACCTTGAGGGTCGCCTTGGAGGTCGTCACCTGCAGGGCCGGCGAGTCGACGAAATAGTTGGGCGCCGTGTACAGCAGGCCAACGAGTACTGTCACGAGGATCAGTATGTACTTCCAGAGGGGGTAACGATTCATGATGTTCCAGCGTTCAGGATCGGGCGGGAAGCGCGGCGCTCTGGCCGCGCGGCCGGATTACAGGGACTTCAGCGTGCCCTTCGGCAGCAGCGCGGTCACGGCGTTCTTCTGCACGACCACTTCGGTACCGGCCGCCACTTCGACGGTCACATACGTGTCGGTCACCTTGACGACGCGGCCCAGCATGCCGCCGACGGTGATGACTTCGTCGCCCTTGGCCAGCGCGTCCATCATGGTTTTCAGCTCTTTCTGGCGCTTCTGCTGCGGACGGATCATGAGGAAGTACATGACCACGAACATCAGGATCAGCGGGGCGAACGTCGTGAGGTTACCCATCAGACCCGGATCGGCTGCACCGGCGGTTTGCGCGTAAGCGTTGGAAATGAACACAAGGACTCCGATTATGAGATGAAAAAACAAGCGCTGTATTCTAGCACCGGCAAACTTGCAACAGCCAGTTTCCCGCCATGTGGGAACGGCGTGCCCGAATGCAAGACGTTATCGGAAATTTAATTCGATGGCGTGGGTTGGCGTTGGGTGGGCACCCCGTGCCCACGCGGACGTTCGCATCACGCTGACGTCCGCGTGGGCGGGGGCCGCCCACCCTACACGCCGCGCGCGCGGTCCGCGTTGAACTGCAGGCGGAAGGCGTGGAACCGATCCGCATCGATGGCGTCGCGGATCTCCTGCATGAGGTTCAGGTAGTAATGCAGGTTGTGGATGGTGTTCAGCCGCGCCCCCAGGATTTCCTTGGAGCGGTGCAAGTGGTGCAGGTAGGCGCGCGAGAAATTCTTGCAGCAGTAGCACGAGCACGACTCGTCCAGCGGCGACTGGTCGTCCTTGTAGCGGGCGTTCTTGATTTTCAGGTCGCCGAAGCGGGTGAACAGCCAGCCGTTGCGCGCGTTCCGGGTCGGCATCACGCAGTCGAACATGTCGACACCGTTCGCCACGCCCTCGACCAGGTCTTCCGGCGTGCCGACGCCCATCAGGTAGTGCGGCTTGTTCTCCGGCAGGCGCGGGCCGACGTGCTGCAGCACGCGCATCATGTCTTCCTTCGGCTCGCCCACCGACAGGCCGCCGATGGCCAGGCCCGGGAAGTCGATCTCTTCCAGCCCGGCCAGCGATTCGTCGCGCAGGCGCTCGTACATGCCGCCCTGGACGATGCCGAACAGCGCGTTCGGGTTCTCGCCCTTGCTGAATTCGTTCATCGAACGCTGGGCCCAGCGCAGCGACATGCGCATCGACTTGGCCGCTTCCTCGGCGGTGGCCGGACGGCCGTCGATTTCGTAGGGTGTGCACTCGTCGAATTGCATGACGATGTCCGAGTTCAGCGAGCGCTGGATCTGCATCGAGATTTCCGGCGACAGGAACAGGCGCGAGCCGTCGATGGGCGACGCGAACTTCACGCCCTCTTCCGTGATCTTGCGCATCGCGCCCAGCGAAAACACCTGGAAGCCGCCGGAGTCGGTCAGGATCGGCTTGTCCCAGCCCATGAAGCCGTGCAGGCCGCCGAACTTGTCCATGACGTCCGTGCCCGGGCGCAGCCACAGGTGGAAGGTGTTGCCGAGGATGATCTGCGAGCCCACTTCCTTCAGCTCGTTCGGCGCCATCGCCTTGACGGAGCCATAGGTCCCGACGGGCATGAAGATCGGCGTCTCGATGGTGCCGTGGTTCAGTTTCAGGCGGCCGCGGCGGGCGTGCGACAAGCCGCTCGTGTCTTTTTTAAGAAGGGTAAATTCGAGCATGGGTTCAATTCCTGGTGGCGCGTGACTGCGTCGTCAGCAGCATCGCGTCGCCATAGCTGAAGAAGCGGTATTCGCTGGCGATCGCGTGGGCGTACGCGGTGCGGATGGCGTCATAGCCGGCAAAGGCCGAGACGAGCATCATCAGCGTCGACTTGGGCAGGTGGAAGTTGGTGATCAGGCGGGTGACCGTCTTGAACAGGTAACCCGGCGTGATGAACAGGTTGGTGTCGCCGCTGCCGGCCACGAGGGCGCCCGACTGCGACGCCGATTCCAGCGCGCGCAGCGACGTCGTGCCGACGGCGACGACGTCGCGGCCGGCTGCCTGCGCGGCGCGCACGGCGTCGACGGTCTCTTGCGGGATCGTGTACCACTCGCTGTGCATCTTGTGCTCCGCGAGATTCTCGACACGCACGGGCTGGAACGTGCCGGCGCCCACGTGCAGCGTGACGTACGCGATGCGCACGCCCTTGGCGGCAACCTTGTCGAGCAGCGCCTGGTCGAAATGCAGGCCGGCGGTCGGCGCGGCGACGGCGCCCGGCTCCTTCGAATAGACGGTCTGGTAGCGCTGCTCGTCGAAATCGTCGGCGTCATGCTCGATGTACGGCGGCAGCGGCAGGCGGCCGTGGGCCTCGATCAGGTCGAACACGTCGCCGTCGAAGTGCAGCGTGAAGAACTCGCCGGCGCGCTCGCCGACGCCGACCTCGAACGCATCGGCCAGGCGGATACGCGAACCTGGTTTCGGCGACTTCGATGCGCGCACCTGCGCGAGCACCGTACGCGGGTCGAGCACGCGCTCGACGAGCACCTCGACCTGGCCGCCCGTGTCCTTCTGGCCGAAGAAGCGGGCCTTCAGCACCCGGGTGTTGTTCATCACGAGCGTGTCGCCGGCCTGCAACTGGTCGACGATGTCAGCGAAATGGCGGTCGGTGATGCGGTCGCCGTCCAGCTGCAGCAGGCGCGACGCGCTGCGGTCCGGCAGCGGCACCTGGGCGATGCGCTCGGGCGGCAGGTCGAAATCGAAGTCGGAGAGGGAGTACGTTTTGCTCATCTAAGAAAAACTCGGCGTGGCGCCTTACAATATGGGCTACAGCGTGCGGCGAACCCATTATTTTACACCCGGATTCCGGCCGGCGGGCGCAGGCCATAACCGTTATGCCCAAATCCTGATAAGCCGACAACACGCGCCAACGAACCGCCATGCCAGCCACGAATGCCAAACCGGCGGCCAAAGCCGCAGCCAAACCCGCAGCAAAAAGCATCGAGAGCAAGCTCGCCAAGCTCGGCCTGCGCACGGACATGGACCTCGTCCTGCACCTGCCGATGCGCTACGAGGACGAGACGCAGATCGTGCCCATCCGCGAAGCCTGCCTGCGCGGTGGCCACGTGTCGCAGGTCGAAGGCGTCGTCACGAAGAACGAAATCGCCTATAAACCGCGGCGCCAGCTGCTGGTGACCATCGCCGACGAGACGTCCGACATCCAGCTGCGCTTCATGAATTTCTACGGCAGCCAGGTGAAACAGCTGGCCGAAGGCACGCGCGTGCGCGCCCGCAGCGAGGTCCGGCACGGCTTCTTCGGCGCCGAGATGGTCCACCCGGTCTATAAAATCGTCAACGAGGGCGCGCCGCTGCCGAACGCCCTCACGCCCGTGTACCCGGCCGGCGAAGGCCTGTCGCAGACGGTGCTGCGGCGCGCGATCGCGGACGCGATGAAGCGCGTGGACTGGACCGACACCGTGCCGCGCGCCGTGCGCGAGAAGCTGAACCTGGCCGAGTTCCAGCCGGCCGTGCGCCTGCTGCACTACCCGCCGCCGGACGTCGACGAGCATGCGCTGACGGAACGCAGCCACCCTGCCTGGACGCGCGTGAAATTCGACGAGCTGCTGGCGCAGCAGCTGTCATTGAAACGCGCGCAGGAGGCGCGCCGCGAAAAGGGCGCGCCGGTGCTGGGTGCGGTGGGCGAGCTGTCCTCGTCGTTCCTGCAGGCCTTGCCGTTCAAGCTGACCAATGCGCAGCAGCGCGTGGTGGAAGAGATCCGCCGCGACCTGCGCGAGGACTACCCGATGCAGCGCCTGCTGCAGGGCGACGTCGGCAGCGGCAAGACCGTCGTCGCAGCCCTCGCGGCCGCGCAGGCCATCGACAGCGGCTACCAGGCCGCGCTGATGGCGCCGACGGAGATCCTGGCGGAGCAGCACTTCCGCAAGATCGCCGCGTGGATGGAACCGCTGGGCGTGACGGTCGCGTGGCTGACGGGCAGTTTGAAAAAGAAGGAAAAGACGGCGGCCAGCGAGATGGCGGAATCGGGCGAAGCGAACCTCGTGATCGGCACGCACGCCCTGATCCAGGACACCGTGCAGTTCGCAAGACTGGGCCTCGTGCTCGTCGACGAACAGCACCGCTTCGGCGTCGGCCAGCGCCTCACCCTGCGCAACAAGGGATCCGACGGCCTCGTCCCGCACCAACTGATGATGTCGGCGACGCCCATCCCGCGCACGCTGGCGATGACGTATTACGCCGACCTGGAAGTCTCCGTCATCGACGAACTGCCGCCGGGCCGCACGCCGA
>CBIHRX010000282.1:0-8806 GCA_966212555.1 uncultured Massilia sp. | reverse complement strand
CTTCCTGCCGGTCGGGGTTCATCCCCGCCGGGGTGCGCGCTCCCGGGGCAACGACGGTGTTTACAAACGGGTGATTACTTCATCCAGAGCCGCATCGAATCCCACGCCCGCCCGAAGATCGACGCCTCCTGCACCTCTTCCAGCGCCACGACCGGCAGCGCCAGCAGCGGCTTGCCGTCGACGTTCATCTTCAGCGTGCCGACGCGGCTGTTCAGGGCCAGCGGCGCGACCAGCGGGTCCTTGCGTTCCAGGACCGGCTTCATCTTCTGGGCCACGCCCTTCGGCACGGTCACCCACACGTCGTTCGGGAAGCCGATCTTCACGTTCGATTTCGAGCCCTTCCAGATTTCCGGGGTCAGGATGGCCTGGCCTTTCGCATACAGCTTGACGGTGTCGAAGTTCTGGAAGCCCCAGTTCAGCAGCTTCTGGCTTTCCGCCGTGCGGTTGCCGTCCGACGTGGCGCCCGACAGCACCGAGATCAGGCGGCGCTCGCCGGCCGGGCCGTTCGGGCGGTGGGCCGATGCGATCATCGAGAAGCCCGACGCTTCCGTGTGGCCCGTCTTCATGCCGTCCACGGTCGGGTCCAGCCACAGCAGGCGGTTGCGGTTCTGCTGCTTGATGCGGTTGTACGTGAATTCCTTGACCGAGTCGATCTTGTAGAACTCGGGGAAATCCTTGATGACGTGCGCCGCCAGGATCGACAGGTCGCGCGCGGTCGAGTAGTTGTCCGGCGACGGCAGGCCGTGCGGGTTGGCGAACTTGGTGTTCTTCATGCCCATGCGCTCGGCGTCGCGGTTCATCAGCGTGACGAACGTCGCTTCGTCGCCGGCAACGGCTTCGGCCAGCGCCACGGCCGCGTCATTGCCCGACTGGACCATCAGGCCGTACAGCAGGTCGTTGATCTTGACCGGGGTGGCGGGGTCGATGAACATCTTCGAGCTGCTGCCGTCGACCTTCCACGCGCGGACCGACACGTTGACCATCTGGTCCAGCGTGATCTTCTTGTCGCGCAGGGCTTCAAACACGACGTAGGCCGTCATGACCTTGGTGAGCGAGGCCGGCTCGATGCGGGTATCCGAATCCTGCGAGGCGATGATCTGGCCACTGGTGGCGTCCAGCAGGAGCCACGAACGGGCTGCGATTTGCGGGGCCGGCACCTGCTGCGCTTGGGCGGCCGACATCAAAAGGGCACTGGCGGCGAGGGCCGCGATTAACTTTTTCATGGAAGACAATTCAGAGGTAAACAGTGGACGATGCTGCGATGGCAATGCCCGTAAGCATTGCCTTGAAAGAAGATCGCATCATTATAGGCCAGCGTTCGCCTCAAATGTCACGCCGCCACAATTGCGCGACAAGATTTTTAATGTGGACGAGCTTGCGGTGGAAGAAGTGGTCGGCGCCGGGAATCACCGTCACGGGGATGTCGAGCGGCCGCGCCCAGTCGAACACGTGCGCGAGCGGTATCGTATCGTCAAGTTCGCCGTGGATCAGGATCGTGTCGGCCGGGACTTCCGGCATCGGCCACTTGCCGGCGGCCGTGCCGACCAGCGCCAGGCGCTCGGCCGGGCGGCCTTGCTGGATCAGGCGCTGCTGCAACTGCGCCTGCACGAAGGTGCCGAACGAGAAGCCGGACAACGCGTACGGCAGCCCCGGATACTGTTCGATCATGTGGTCGAGCATGATTTCCATGTCGTCCACTTCGCCGCGGCCTTCGTCATGCACGCCTTCCGACTCGCCGACGCCGCGGAAGTTGAAGCGCGCCGTCACGTAGCCGAGGCCGACGAAGGCGCGGGCCAGCGTCTGCGCGACCTTGTTGTCCATCGAGCCGCCGTATAGCGGGTGCGGGTGCGCGACGAGGGCGATGCCGACGGGCGTGCCTTCCGGTTCGTCCAGCAGGCATTCCATCTTGCCGGCACGGCCGGTCAGGTAAAACTTGTGCGAATTCTTGTTCATTGCGTACTTCGGTCAGATCTTCAGGCGTTCCACGACCTCGCCCTTGACGAGGTGGCGGTCGATGATTTCGTCGATGTCGGAGTTGTCCACGTAGGTGTACCAGGTGCCCTGCGGGTAGATGACCACGACGGGGCCTTCCTCGCAGCGGTCCAGGCACCCGGCCTTGTTGATGCGCACCTGGCCCGGGCCATTCAGGCCCAGTTCCTTGACGCGTTTCTTGGCGTGCTGCTGCGCCGCTTCGGCGCCGCTCTTGCCGCAGCTGGGGCGGCAGTCCTTGCCTTCGCGCTCGTTCAGGCAGAAGAACACGTGGTGCTTGTAAAAGGATTTATCGTCGTTCATGTCGATTCCGGATGGGCTGTATCCTTACTATGATACGCCCTTATCAGGGCCGATTCAGCCGGTGCGACGGCAGCAGCAGGAACCACAGCGCGATGACGGGCCAGGCCATGTCGAGGAACTGGGCGGCCCCGTTGAAATTCAGGAATTTACCCTGCTGCCAGGCCTGCAGGGTGGAGACGAAATACGGGTTGGCGGGAATCGTATTGACGACGATGAGCGACAGCACGAGCGTCACGACGGCCAGCCGGCGCTGCGCGACCTGGGGCGCGAACGCGAGGCCCGCCAGCATGATCAGGCCGATCAGGAAGCCGCCCTCGGCGCCCGGCGTGACCCACACGAACGCGTTGTCCGGCGCGAAGAACAGGGAACTGGCGAGCGTCTTGACGACGATGCCGACGCCGACCAGCGCCAGCATCAGCGACAGCCGGGGCGCGCCGCGGCGCGTGAGGCACAGCAGCGTGAGGGCGGCGCCCGTCATGCCGCACGCGGTGATGATGGTCTCGGACAGCCAGTACTGCTCCACGCTCATCGGCACGTCGCCGCGCAGCATCGTCACGAGGTCGATGTCCGTGTCGAGCCAGTCGGACAGCCATTCCGACAGCAGCGGCAGGATCTGGCCATTGCCGAACAGGTAGTTCTGCGGATAGACCTGGGCCAGGGGCCACAGGGCGACGAGTACGAGGCCCTGGCTCGCATGCGCCGCGAACCAGCGCCGCCTCAGCAAATACAACCGGCTGCGGTCGAGCAGCATGGGCGCGAACCACGCGCCGAGCAGCGCCCCGGCCAGGCAGCCGCCCGCGTTGGTCAGCAGGTCGAGACTCGACGGCACGCGGCTGGGCAGGTAGTTCTGCACGACTTCCATCGTGCCCGAGACGAGCAGGCCGACGACGGCCGCGATGGCCACGGCCCACAGGCCGCGCACGCGCGGATGCAGGGCCAGCACGATCAGGATCCCGAACGGCATGTAGCCGACGATGTTGACCATGACGTCGAAGCCGGTCCACCAGCGCGGCATCTGCAGGACGAGGAAGGCGAACGGCGACAGCCCGCTGCTGCGCCAGCCGGAAAACGGGAACCAGCTGGCGTAGACGATCAGCAGCAGATAGGCCAGCAGCGCGGCGCGCGCCACCGGCGAGGCGCGCGGGCCGGCCTCGTCTTCCGTCTCGCTCATCGTCGGTTGAGATTCAAGGTGCCCAGCCATGCCACGATGTCGGCGGCGACGGCGTCGGTACTGGCCGCGAGGGCGCGCGCGCCGCCGGCCGCATCGGCGCTGGGCGCGGCGACGGCCTGGCGGAAGCTCTTCTGGTCGACGAGCGTATGGCCCTGGAACACGGACGCGCGCACGGCGACGACGCCGGTGCTCTGGCTCACGCCGCCGAAGTCATGGGTGAATTCATCGACGTCGATGCGCAGCAGCGGAATGCCGCTGGCCGCATCCGTTTCCGACAGCACGCGCGCGCCCGCCTGCGCGAGCCGCGTCTTGAAGCGCTGCGTCAGCAGTTGCAGCGGGTTCGCCGTCCAGCGGCTGTTCGCATAGGTGCGGGCCTGCAGCGGGTCGGCGTAACTGAGGCGGTAGAACATGCGCTCGCTGTCCAGGGCGCTGGAGCCGGTGACGTCGGTGACGACCACCGCACCGAGCGTGCCTTGCGCGGTCGCCTGCGCGGCCGGCGTGGCCGGGCCGAAGTCGAATTGCGTGGTCGGCTGGCCCTTTTGCGACGCGCAGCCGGACAGGATCAGGGCCAGGGCCGCGGCAGCGATGAATCGAAGCGGATGCGTGGTCACGGAGTTCCTCATTTGGTCGGGGGGACGAAGCCGGGTTCGCCCGGGCCGGGTTCGGCGGACGGGGCGCCGAACAGGATGCTTTGCGGGCGGTCGCCCAGGTTCGTCACGGTGCGGCGCACGGCGCGCAGCGACGTCTTCGCCTCGTCGGCCATGTCGACGACGTGCGGCAACGTCTGCAGCTCGAGGTCGGACGTCACGCCGCCCAGCGAATCGATGGCCGCGCCGGCGCGCTCGATCGGGCCGCCCGGCGCCTGCAGGCTCGTCGCGAGCTTGTCGTAGTTGCGCACGGCCGCGGTGGCGCTCGTCGACAGGTCGTTCACGGAGCCCATCGTGCGGTCCAGCTTATCCGTCAGCGCGGGCAGGCGCGCCAGCGTCGGCTGCAGCTGGCCCGGGATCTCGGCATACGCGGCGGCGGCCTTGTTGATGCTGTCGAAGGCGCCCGTCAGCTTGTCCTGGTTTTCTTTACTCAGCACGTTGTTCAGGCTGTCCGTGATGCGCTCCGTCTTTTCCAGGATCGCGAGGCCGCGCTTTTCCAGTTGGTCGAGCAGGCCGGGGCGCAGCGGGATGCGCGCCACGTGGCCCTTGTCGCTCTGCAGCAGCGGAGAGCCGGTGCGGTCGTCGTCGAGCTGGATGAAGGCGATGCCCGTCACGCCCTGGTAGCCGAGCGAGGCGAAGGTCGTCTGCGTGACGGGCGCGCCTTCCTCGATCGAGAGCTTGATGAGGATCTGGCCCGTCACGCGCGGGTCGAACACGATGTCGTCCACGCGCCCCACTTCCAGGCCGCGGTAGCGCACCGCCGCCTGCGGATTCAGGCCGGGGATGGTCTGCGTGGTGACGATCTCGTACGGATGCATCGTGGTGCGGTCGCGGTTCAGCCACAGGCCGATCAGGATGGCCGCGACCAGCAGCGCAACCGTGAAGAAGCCCGTCATGAGGGCATACGATCTGTTTTCCATGTCAGTCTTCCGACTCCTTTCTTGCGATGCGCTCTTCCAGCACTTCCAGCGCCCGCTGGCCGCGGGGCCCCAGGAAAAAGTGTTTGATGAAGGGGTGCTGCACGCGCAGCACGTCGCACGACGGCCCCACCGCGATCACGTGCTTTTCCGCCAGCACGGCGATGCGCGAGGACAGCGCGAACAGCGTGTCCAGGTCGTGCGTGACCATCACGACGGTCAGTTTCAGCTCGCTGTGCAAGGTCTGGATCAGCGCCACGAACGAATCGGACAGGTCCGGGTCCAGGCCCGCCGTCGGCTCGTCGAGGAACAGCAGCTGCGGCTCGAGCGCGAGCGCGCGCGCGAGGGCGGCGCGCTTGATCATCCCGCCGGAGAGATCCGACGGCATCTTGTTCGCATCGCCCGGACCGAGGCCCACCATGTTCATCTTGAGCAGCACGGCGTCGCGCACGACGTCTTCCGGCAGGGCGCGCAGTTCGCGCAGCGGCAGGGCGATGTTGTCGAACACGGTCAGCGCCGAATACAGCGCGCCCTGCTGGAACAGCATGCCCCAGTGGTTGCGCATGCGCTGCAGCTGTTCCGGGCTGGCGCTGCTGACGTCCTCGCCGAACACGCGCACGCAGCCGCTGGACGGCCGCTCCAGCCCGAGCATCTGGCGCAGCAGCACGGTCTTGCCGGTGCCGGAACCGCCCACGATGGACAGGATTTCGCCCGCATAGATGTCGAGGTTCAGGTCCTGGTGCACCACGGTGCGGCCGAAGCGCGTCCACAGGTTGCGGATCTGGACGACCGGCGGCCCGACGTCTTCCTCGGGCTTGCGGTTCAGTTGCTGCGGCGGGCGTTGGGGTTTTTCCATCAAAAGCCCACCCCGGAGAAGACGATCGCGAACACGGCGTCCGCCAGGATCACGACGGTGATCGCGGTGACGACCGACGTCGTCGTGCCGCGGCCCAGGCTTTCCGTGTTCGGCTTGATGCGCAGGCCGAAGTGGCACGACACGAGCGCGATCAGCATCCCGAACGCGACGCCCTTCCCGAGACCGATGGTGTAGTTCACGATCGGCACGGCGGACGGCAGCTTCTGGATGAAGTAGCGCATCGTCAGGTTCAGTTCGATCTTCGCGGAGACCATGCCGCCGATCAGGGCCATCGCATCCGTCCACACGACGAGCAGCGGCATCGCCAGCGCGAGCGCTACCACTTTAGGCATGATGAGACGGTAGCCGTGCGAGATGCCCATCACGAGCATTGCGTCGAGTTCCTCAGTCACGCGCATCACGCCCAGCTGCGCCGTGATCGACGACCCGGAGCGGCCCGCGACGAGGATCGCCGCCAGCAGCGGGCCCAGTTCGCGGATGATGCTCATGCCGAGGATGTTGACGAGGTAGATGTCGCCGCCGAACATGCGCAGCTGCTGCGCCGACAGGTACGACAGCACGACGCCGATCAGGAACCCGACCAGTGCCGTGATGCCGAGCGCCTGGAAACCGGAGTGATAGATGTTGGCCGAGACTTCGCGCCATGGCCCGGACAGCGGATGGCGGATGAAGCGGCCGATGTCCTGCACCACCTGGCCGATCAGGGTGATCGCGCCGCGCAGGTGCTCGAAGAAACTCAGGACGCCGCCGCCCAGCGTGATCACCCATTGCAGATGGCTCTTGCGGGTGCGGGGCAGCTCGATCTGGCCGGATTTCTCGATGCGTTCGAAGAGCTCTTCCTGCTTCGGATCGAGCTTCAGCTGCTCGGGGCGGCGCTTGCCCCACGAACTCCAGAACAGCTGGGCGCCAATGTGATCGAGGCTGGCGATCTCGGACAGGTCCCAGGCGACCGGCTTGCCGGCCAGGGATTTCAGGGTCTTTTCGATGTCCTTGAAACCGCGCCGGGAGAACGCGTGGACTTGCCATACGCCGCGCGCCACCACGGATTGCCCCGCGCCGGCGTTCGGATGCTCGATGGTTAATGTTGGCGCATTTTCAATCCGCATTGCGGCAGTGTAAAAGAGATTCGCGACTGCCGCCACCAGCGCTACGTTACCGTGACTTCATAGCGTTCGGTGGCGCACATTGCCGTGTTTACGCGGCGAGGTGCCGGACCTGGCGCTCGGGCGCCGCATGCGCTGTCTTCTCCGCCGGCTTGTGGGCGCTGCCGGCGTAATCGCTGGCGACGAGGGCGGCAGCGTCGGCAGCCGGCATGCCCTGGCGCTGCAGCCAGGCCTGCACCAGTTTCGCGAGGCGGTCGAGTGCGATGCGGTGGGTGGCGTCGAGCTGCGTGTAAATCCAGTCCGAGAAGGCCATGAAGTTGGCGAACGGGATGTCGCCCAGCAGCACCTTGACCGTGTGGGCGAAGCGGCCGGAGTTCGCGACCAGGTCCCAGTAGCGGGCAAAGCGCACGAGGCGCTGCATGGTGGCGAAGTCGATGCAGTCGGTCGCCAGCACGGTGTAGGGCGGATACGGCTCGTACACCATCTTGAAGGGTTCCGTGTGGCGGATGATCGGTGTGCCGCGCAGGCGTTTGAGGATGCCGAACTGGATCTCGTGCGGGCCGAGGGCGACCAACTGGTCGAAGCCGCGCGCGAACGATTCGACGTCCTCGCCCGGCAGGCCGGCGATCAGGTCCACGTGCAGGTGCGCATGCGATTGCGTCGTCAGCCAGCGGATGTTGTCGGCGGCCTTGGCATTGTCCTGGCGCCGGCTGACCAGCGTTTGCACCTCGGGGTTGAAGCTCTGGATGCCGATCTCGAACTGCAGGGCGCCGGGCGGGAATTGCGCGATCGTCGCCTTCAGCGCTTCCGGCAGGTGGTCCGGGACGAGTTCGAAGTGGGCATAGACCGGATCGTCGGGATTGGCCGCGATTTTGTCGAGGAAGAACTGCATGATGCGCTGGCTCGTCTTGACGTTCAGGTTGAACGTGCGGTCGACGAATTTGAAGAGCCGGGCGCCGCGCTGGTACAGCGCTTCCATCTCCGCGAGGAAGGTGTCGATGCCGAACGGCCAGGCCGTCTTGTCCAGCGACGACAGGCAGAACTCGCATTTGAACGGGCAGCCGCGCGACGCTTCCACGTAGATGGTGCGGTGGGCGATGTCCTCGTCCGTATATAAAGTGTAGGGCAGGGCGATGTCGGCCATCGGCGGCTGGACGCCCGCATGGATCTTCATGATCGGCTTCGGGCCGTTGAGGATCTCGCCGCACAGCTTGGGGAAGGTGATGTCGCCCCAGCCGGTGACGACGTAGTCGGCCAGGCGCACGATTTCCTGTTCGTTCGTCTCGTACGAGACCTCCGGCCCGCCCAGCACGACCGTCACCTCGGGCGCGACGCGCTTGAGCATCGCGACGACTTTGGTCGTTTCCTCGACATTCCATATATAGATGCCGAAGCCGACGATGCGCGGCTTTTTGGCCAGCAGGCGTTCGACGACCTCCACGGTCTTCGCGCCGATGACGAATTCCATCAGGCTCGTCTGCTCCTGCAGCGGCCCCATGTTGGCCAGCAGGTAGCGCAGCCCCAGCGAAGCGTGGGCGTAGCGGGCGTTGAGGGTGGAGAGCAGGATGGTCATGACGGTGCGGGGAGGACGGCGAAACGTGCATTGTAGCGGGACTTGCGGGCTGTATGCGACGCTGGTATGATTCGGTCCCTCGTCGCAAACGACAGGCCTTCAAACGGTTCTGAACGCTTCGATGGGAATAAAAAGAAGTTGACGATCATCGCGAAACACTGCATAATCTCGCTTCTCTGCTGCTGACGAACAAAACGATTCGCCGAACGCAGCAAGGCAGTACCGA
>CBIHRX010000281.1:0-8816 GCA_966212555.1 uncultured Massilia sp. | reverse complement strand
GCAGTGCATGTAGCTGTGGTCGAACATCTTCAGTTCGAACAGGGCGCCCGCTTCGGAGAGGGCATTGCAGATCGGCTTGGAGGCTTCCCAGATCGTCATGCCGCCGAACAGCGGCAAGGTGCTGGCGAAGCGGCCGTCGCCCATCACGGGCTTCAGGATCTCGTCATCCTTCATGCCGTGCGCCTTGCAGGACTGGAAGTCTTCCAGGCCATAGGCCGGTGCCGAGTGGACGACGCCGGTGCCGCTGTCGGTCGTCACGTAGTCGGCCAGGTAGACGGGCGACGTGCGGTCGTAGAACGGATCGGCCGCGTGCAGCGGGTGCTTGAAGCGAATGCCGCCCAGCTTTTCGCCGGTGGTCGTGGCGACGACCTCGCCTTCGAGCTTGTAGCGCTGCAGGACGCTTTCGGCCAGGTCTTTTGCCACGATCAGCAGGACCGGCGAGCCGTTGCGGTCGGCTTTCACGAGCGCGTACGTCACTTCCGGATGCACGTTCAGCGCCTGGTTCGACGGGATCGTCCACGGGGTCGTCGTCCAGATCACGATGAAGCCGTCGCCCGCGGGCAGCGCGTCCAGGCCGAACGCCTGCGCGACCTTCTCGCCTTCCGCGAACGGGAAGCCGACGTCGATCGCCGGGTCGCGCTTGTCCTGGTATTCCACTTCCGCCTCGGCCAGCGCCGAGCCGCAGTCGAAGCACCAGTTCACGGGCTTCAGGCCGCGGTACACATAACCCTTGTCGAGCATCGTGCCGAGGGCGCGCAACTCGTCGGCCTCGTTACTGAAGTTCATCGTCAGGTACGGGTTGTCCCACTCGCCCAGCACGCCCAGGCGGATGAAGCCGGTGCGCTGGCGGTCGATCTGTTCCAGCGCGTAGGCACGGGCCTTTTGCAGCACGTCGGCGGTCGGCAGGTTCTTGCCGAACTGTTTTTCGATCTGGATCTCGATCGGCATGCCGTGGCAGTCCCAGCCCGGCACGTACGGCGCGTCGAAGCCGGCCATCGTGCGCGATTTGACGACCATGTCCTTCAAGATCTTGTTGACGGCATGGCCCAGGTGGATGTCGCCGTTTGCGTATGGCGGACCGTCGTGCAGGACGAATTTCGGACGGCCGGCGGCGGCCTTGCGGACGCGTTCGTAGATCTTCTTGTCCTGCCATTGCTTGACCCAGCCCGGCTCGCGCTTGGCGAGGTCGCCGCGCATCGGGAAGGGGGTATCGGTCATGTTGACCGGGTATTTGCTCTCCGGCTTCTTGTTGCCTTGTTGGCCTTTCTGGCCTTGCTTGGTATCGGACATGGTGATTTCTAAAATGGACTGCTGTTGTTCGTGATGACGGGACGGCCGCTGTTACTCCGTCCTTGGCATCGTCGGGACTGCAAAAGTCCCGGTCAAATTCGGTCGGTGGCCGTGAGGGCGCCGGCGCGCTGGGCGAACCACGCGCGGGCCTGTTGCGCGTCGCGGTCGATGGCGGCCGTCAATGTGGGGAGGTCGACGTATTTTTCTTCGTCGCGCAGCTTGGTGAGGAATTCCACGCGCACGAGCTTGCCGTAGCAGGGCTGGTTCCAGTCGAACACATGAACTTCCAGCAGCATGCGGCCCGCGTCCTCGACGGTCGGGCGCACGCCGAGGCTGGCGACGGCCGGCAGCGGCTCGTCGGCCAGGCCGTGCACCTGCACGACGAAGATGCCGGCCAGCGCGGGGCGGTGGGCGACGCGCAGGTTCAGCGTGGGGAAGCCCAGCGTGCGGCCCAGTTTCTGGCCGTGGATCACGTGGCCGGACATGGAATACGGGTGGCCCAGCAGGGCGCGGGTGGCGTCGAAATCGCCGGCCGCAAGCGCGGCGCGCACGGCCGAGGACGAGATCCGGGTCGAGTCGTGCAGCACGGCCGGCAGGCTGTGCACTTCGAAGCCGTAGCGCTTGCCGGCTTCGGCCAGCAGGGCGACGTTGCCGGCGCGGCGCGCGCCGTAGCAAAAGTCGTCGCCGACCATCAGCCATTTCACGTGCAGGCCGTCGACCAGCACGCGCTGCGTGAATTCGTCCGGCGACATCGACGCGAAATGTTCGTTGAAGTGTTCGACGATGACGCGGTCGACGCCGGCATGTTCCAGCGATTCCAGCTTGTCGCGCAGGTTGGCGATGCGCGCGGGCGCCTTCGACAGATCGCCGCTGCGCTGCGCAAAATATTCGCGCGGATGGGGCTCGAAGGTCATCACGGCGGCTTCCAGCCCGAGCTTGCGGGCGCTCGCGGTCACGTGGGCCAGCAGCGCCTGGTG
Source organism: uncultured Massilia sp. (assembly GCA_966212555.1). Taxonomy (GTDB): domain Bacteria; phylum Pseudomonadota; class Gammaproteobacteria; order Burkholderiales; family Burkholderiaceae_D; genus Telluria. Next base: position 6,549 of record CBIHRX010000281.1, on the reverse strand, counting down.
CCCGCGGTGGACACCGTCGAAGTTGCCGATCGTGAGCGCGCAGGGCGCGCGTGCCCTGTCGTTGGGAAGTCCGCGAAATACCTTCATGGGATGGTTCGTGCTTCTAGGCGAAATACCAGATTATACGGCAAAGGGCATGTTGCACAGCGCAATGCCTTTGTTGCAATGGGATGAGGTAGCGTTGCCCCCAATAAAAAAGCGCAGCCTGCATGACGCAGACTGCGCTTTTGTCCTGCCTGGCGCAGGGGAGATCAGCCGGAGATCGGCTTGTTGATCGCCATGATGAAGTAGCGGGCCACTTCCGCCGTGCCGTCGGTACCGCCGACAGTCTTCAGCGTACTGATGGCTTGCTGCTTCTTGCCGGCGACGGCATAGGCTTCGCCCAGGTGCAGTTTGACGTCTTCCGGATGCTTCAGGTCCTTGGCCTTGGAGGCCGCTTCCAGCATCTTCAGGCCCTTGTCGACCTGGCCCGACTGGACCAGTGCGTAACCCAGCGATGCGAAGCCGTCGTTGTCGCCATCCTTGGTCAACTGCGCTTCGGTAGCGGCCCGGTTCTTGTTCTGGTCGGCCAGGGTCTTCTCGGCCAGGTCCTTCAGGCGCTGGTGACGAGCGGCGTCCGGACCGGTGCCCAGTGCACCTGCCTTGTAGCCCTTGTCGATGACCTTCAGGGCTTCGGCCGGTGCGCCGGCCTGCAGCACGAGCTGGGCCATTTCCATGAACTCGCTCGGCTTCTTCAGCAGGCCATTGGCCAGCTTCAGGCGGTACAGGTCCACCTGCAGGCGGCCCGAGAAGCCCGGTTTGCCCTGCACGCGGTTCAGCAGGTCGTTCCAGTACTGGGCCTTCGGATAGTTGGCGGCCAGTTTCTCGATGGTGTTGACGTAGCCGGCCTTGTCGTTCTTCTTGAGCTGGATGTTGGCCAGCATGCCCAGCTGGTCTTCGCTCAGGCGGCCGCTCTTTTCGGCCGCGCGCAGTTCACTCTCCAGTGCCTGGATATTGCCCTGCTTGTAATAGTTCTGCATCAGGTAAGCGCGCAGCTTCGGATCGTCGTGTTCCTTCAGCTGACGCTCGATGGCGGCGTTCGCCTTGCCCAGGTCGCCCGCGCGCATGTAGATGCCGATCAGGCCTTCCGAGAACTGGGCTTTTTCGGTCGCCGACAGCTTGCCGGAACCGATCAGGTATTCGAAGGCCTTGGCGGCCGTATCGTAATCGCCGGCGGCTGAGGCGGCACCGGCGCGGGTGCGTTCGATCAGGTATGTCTCGTTGGCCGACTTGCCGCCGACCTTGTCGAGGTCGCGCAGCTTGGCCAGGGCGTCCTTGTTCTTGCCCGACTTCATCAACTGCTGGGCTTCCTGCAGGGGCTTGCCGATTTCGGGACGGAGGGTCTCCGCGGCGTAGACCGGGGCCAGGCCGACCACCGGAGCGGCGGCGGTGAATCCGAGTGCGGCCAGTGCGAGGCCGAGGTGTGCGAGGCGGAATTTAACCATTATCGAAATTCTCTCATTCAAAATAGACACGGCAGGGAAACCCTGCCGTGTTCATTATAGCCAAAGCGATTACTGGAACTGTTCGTTACCGACCATACCGATCTTGGTGACACCAAGACGCTGGGCCGATGCCATCACGCCAGCGACAACCTTGTACTCGACCAGCTTGTTCGGACGCAGGTGCACTTCCGGCTGATCAGCTTGGGCTGCCACGTTCGCCAGCTTCGCTTCGAGGGTGGCACGATCCGGGACCGGGGCGTTATCCCAGAGGATCGTGCCGTCGAAGTCCACGTCGATCGTGATCACTACCGGTTCCTTGGTCGGCGGCGGCGGATTGCCAACCGGCATATTCAAGTTAACCGAATGGTTTTGCTTCGGAATGGTGATGATCATCATGATGATCAGCACCAGCATGACGTCGATCAGCGGCGTCATGTTCATTTCCATCATCGGTTCCGGATCTGCTCCTTTAGCTCCGGACGAACCAACGTTCATACCCATGGTGTTTCCTTTCAAATCTTGGGAAACCAGCGTGACAGCGGCGGGGCCGCTATCACGCTGGCGGGTTGCATCCTGGAGGATCAGCCCTTATCAGGCGGTTCGGTGATGAAACCGACCTTCTGAATCCCGGCACGCTGGGCCGTATAGAGCACCCTGCCGATGGCTTCGTAGCGGGTTTGCTGGTCGCCACGAATCTTCACTTCCGGCTGGGGAACTTTCACCGATTCCTTGGCCAGGAAATCGAACAGTTCGTCGGTGTTGTTCAGGTGCTTCTGGTTCCAGTACATCTCGCCATCTTTATTGACGACGATGTTCACGTCTTCCGGCGTGGTTTTCACGACCTGGTTGGTCTCGATCGGCAGGGCAATCTTCTGCAGGTGGAGGACAACCGGGCTGGTGATCAGAAAGATGATCAGGAGAACCAGCATCACGTCCACGAGGGGCGTGGTGTTGATCTCTGACATCACTGCATCTTCATCTCCGCTATCGGAGCCAACACTCATACCCATGGTTTAACCAACCTTTTTAGCGGTGCTGGCGCCTTGTGCACGTGCAGCTTCCGAGGTGTGCATTGCGCCCGAGATCAGGACCGAGTGCACGTCAGCGCTGAACGAACGGACATCTTCCATTGCCGACTTGTTGCGGCGGACCAGCCAGTTGTAGCCCAGAACGGCCGGAACTGCAACGAACAGACCGAATGCGGTCATGATCAGTGCTTCACCCACCGGACCTGCGACCTTGTCGATCGATGCGTTACCGGTCATACCGATGTTGGTCAGTGCGTTGTAGATACCCCAGACGGTACCGAACAGACCGATGAACGGCGAGGTCGAGCCGACGGTTGCCAGGAACGACAGGCCATCCTGCAGACGCGACTGGACTTTGTCCACGGCGCGCTGGATCTGCATGGTCACCCAGGTCGACAGGTCGATCTGCTCGAGCAGGGCGCCGTCGTGGTGCTGGGTTGCCTTGGTGCCGGTTTCAGCGATGAAGCGGAACGGCGAACCTTCGCTCAGTTGAGCCGAGCCAGCGGCGATCGACGGTGCTTTCCAGAATTTCTGGTTGGTTTCCTTCGACTGCTTGAAGATCTTCATCTGGTCCAGCAGCTTGGTGATGATGATGTACCAGGAACCCATCGACATGATTGCCAGGATGATCAGCGTGCCGCGCGACACGACGCCGCCGTTCCACACGGCCATCGGGCCGAACGGGTTCTCGACTTCTTCTTTCTTGGCTTCGCCGCCAGCTGCCGGGGCTGCTGCCGGTGCCGAAGCGGCAGCGTCGGCTGCCGGTGCTGCTGCGTCAGCCGCCGGTGCCGCTGCCGGGGCGCTCGCTGCTGCCGAAGCCGGAGCGTCGGCGAAGGCCGGAGCGGACACCAGTGCCGATGCCGCCGTGACCGAGAACAGGAGAGCCGCTACGGTAGCGGACAAACGGGTATTCTTAAACATGCTTCCTCCAAAAATTTAAAATGAACAGTTCGCTGAACTAATAACAACGAAAATCATGCTTTTGAGACGATACGCTGTCTCTGGTTATTCCAGCGTCCAGACGTACTGAACCGGCTGCCAGGACTCGATGGCCTGGCCGTTCTCAGTTGCCGGCTTGAACCGGCACTTGCCCAGTGCCACCTGAGCAGCCTTATCCAGGTCGCGGAAGCCGCTGGACTTCGTGACCTTGGAATCCTTCACGCCACCGTCCGCACCAATCAGGAACGAGATGGTCGACACACCCGTTTCTTCGTTACGCAGCGACGATTTCGGATATTCCGGCTTCGAGCACGTATTGAAGTCCGCGACTGCCGGGGTCCGGGCCGGGCCTGCCGGCTTGGCTACCGGAGCGGGCGGGGCCGGAGTCGGCAATGCCTTTTGGAGTTCCGTCGTCTGCGGCTTGGCCTGCGTCGTGTTAGCGATCACATTCTGCTGCGGCGGCGGGGTTTGCACTTGCACTTCCACCGGCGGGATGAACGGCGGAGGCGGCGCCTTCATTTCCGGCGGCGGCGGCGGGGGCGGCGTCTCCGGAGGTGGCGGCGGTTTTACGTCTTCAATGATCTTGGTCTCCACTGCCTCGGTCACCTTGCTGATCATCTTTTTACCGAGACCAGTTACGATCCCGTAAGCAACGATCAGGTGCAAGACGATGACAATGGCGATACCAGTCAAATTCTTCCCGGGGTTCTTCTCATGCGAAAAATTCATCCTGCTTTCTCCAATACCAACCTTTTTTTGTTGCTACTAAACCCACAAAACACGACAAAATGCTAAGAGCCGCATCCGGGACATCGGCGAATTATACCTACGAATTCTTTTTTGCACATACATTTTTACACCCTCAAAGAGAGCCTATTTGTCTGTAAAAACAGGCAAAGAAAGTGATCAAGAAAGAACCGGCGCAGGCATGCCGATGGAGGGGGAAGTTAGTTGTTTTGCAATGTTGAGTGGACCCCTTTCATAATGTGTGGAAGATAAGGCGAACGCCCCAGAAATGCCGAATTTTCCATGCCTATCGTGCAGCTCAGCAAATATCATAAGAAAAATTCATGGCGTTTCTGCCAACTATATCGAAGTTTCAAGCGGAGGGGCGTACTGTTGAAGCAGTTTTCCCCCTAGATCAGAGGGGTTGGCCATAACAAGTCCTTATGTCGATACAGGCACTTGATATGGCTCACTCACCACGTCGGATGTTAGTTGAACTACATCACAAGGGGAAGAGGGTGTCAACAGGATGGAAGAAAAAAATGCCCGCACCGAGTAGTGCGGGCAGGAAGGTCAGTAACGCGCGCGCTTCTCGCGGCGGCACTCCAGACTGCTGACGACACGCCCGGATGGGTCAACGGTCTCGAGGCGCACATCGAAGCCCCACAGCCGTGCGACATGCTTCAGCACCTCATGCGCCTGCTGGTTCAGTGGGCGGCGCTGGAACTGGGTGTGACGCAGCGTCAGCGCGCGGTCGTCCCGCGTGTTGACTTGCCAGACCTGGATGTTCGGCTCGCGGTTGCCGATATTGTATTGATCGGCAAGCTGCTGGCGCACGTAGCGGTATCCGGCCTCGTCGTGGATGGCCGAAATCGTCAGCTTGTCGCTGCGGTCGTCGTCCAGCACGGCAAAGAAGTGGAATTCCCGGATCAGCTTGGGCGACAGGTACTGGGCGATGAAGCTCTCGTCCTTGAAGTTGCGCATCGCAAAGTCGAGCGTCTTGAGCCAGTCGCTGCCCGCGATGTCCGGGAACCAGGCCTTGTCCTCGTCCGTGGGATCCTCGCAGATGCGCTTGATGTCCGTCATCATCGCGAATCCGAGGGCATACGGATTGATGCCATTGTAATAGGGGCTGGTGGCCGGCGGCTGGTAGACGACGTTCGTATGGCTCTGCAGGAATTCCAGCATGAAGCCGTCGCCGACGATCCCTTCTTTATAGAGCTCCTGCAGGATCGTATAGTGCCAGAAGGTCGCCCAGCCTTCGTTCATGACCTGGGTCTGGCGCTGCGGATAGAAATACTGCGAGATCTTGCGCGTGATCCGTACGAGCTCGCGCTGCCAGGGTTCGAGCAGCGGCGCGTACTTCTCGATAAAGTAGAGCAGGTTTTCCTCGGGCTCCGGCGGGAAGCGCGGGGGCGGCTGGTCCTTGATCTGTTCCTCGCGCCGCGGCAACGTGCGCCACAGTTCGTTGACCTGCGACTGCATGTATTCCTCGCGCTCCTTCTGGCGCGCCGCTTCCTGGGCGACCGACAGCTTGGCCGGACGCTTGTACCGGTCCACGCCATAGTTCTGGATCGCGTGGCAGGAATCGAGCAATTCCTCGACGGCGTCGATGCCATGCCGCTGTTCGCACTCGGCAATATAGTTCTTCGCAAAGACCATGTAGTCGACGATGGCGTCGGCATCGGTCCAGGTCCGGAACAGGTAATTGCCTTTGAAGAAAGAATTGTGGCCGTAGGCCGCGTGCGCGATCACGAGCGCCTGCATCGTCAGGCTGTTTTCCTCCATCAGGTAGGCGATGCAGGGATTCGAGTTGATGACGATTTCGTACGCGAGGCCCATCTGGCCCCGTTTATAACTCTTTTCCGTCGTCAGGAAATGCTTGCCGAACGACCAGTGGTTGTACGAGACGGGCATGCCGACGGACGTGTACGCGTCCATCATCTGCTCGGCCGTGATGATCTCGAGCTGGTTGGGATAGGTGTCCAGGCCGAACTTCCTGGCTACCCGGCGGATTTCCTCGTGCGCCTGTTCGATCAGGTCGAACGTCCATTCCGACTGCTCGGGCAGGGCGCGCGGGTTGTTGGGATCTCTTGGCATAGCGGGCCTCGCTACTTGGGCTGCTTCTTGAACAATTCGCGGAACACCGGATAGATGTCCGCCGGCGTCACGATCTTCTGCATGGCGAAGTTCTGGTGATCGGCCGCCACCTCGGCGTACTGCTCCCACAGGTTCTGGGGCGGGCCGTCGGTGATCTCGACATACGTGTAGTACTGGACCATGGGCATGATCGCGTTGGTCAGGATCTGCTTGCACAGCACGGAGTCGTTGTCCCAGTTGACGCCGTCCGAGGCCTGGGCCACGTAGCTGTT
>CBIHRX010000280.1:0-8819 GCA_966212555.1 uncultured Massilia sp. | reverse complement strand
CTTACTGTGTGTTGCATAAAACAAAGCATCGATAAAACGGACCATATTTACACGCTTGATTGTTCCGTTCTGGTACAGGTGCTACATTTGTGAACAGTCGATTCCCAATATAGAGCCGCGGTCCAGGGCCAACCAGGAGACTTGGAATGACTTATCAACACGCAGGCTTGCTCGCCCCCGGCGACGACATGGCAACGATGATCGAGATCTCGCACCGACGCTCCGAACAATTCGGTCTATGTCCGGATTCACGTCCCGATTTCACGCCGGTATCCGGCACCGACCTCTCCTACCTGGTCGAACAGAACCGCCTTCTGTACAGCCACGCGGTGCCCGCGATGGAAACGCTGTACCAGCAGATCGCCAACACCCACAACATGGTCTTGCTGACGGATGCGCAGGGCGTGATCGTGCATTCGCTGGGCGACGCCGACTTCCTGGAAAAGGCCAACCGCGTCGCGCTGACGCCGGGCGTCGCGTGGTCCGAGGAGAGCAAGGGGACGAACGCGATCGGCACCGCGATCGCGGAACGGGTGCCGACGACGATCCACGCCGACCAGCACTTCCTCTCGGCGAACCACTTCCTGACCTGCTCCGCGGCGCCGATTACCGACCACCGCGGCAACGTGGTCGGCGTACTGGACGTCAGCGGCGACCGGCGCAGCTTCCACAAGCACACGATGGCCCTCGTGCGCATGTCCGCGCTGATGATCGAGAACCAGCTGTTCGCGGCGACGTTCGAAAACGCGATCACACTGCACTTCCACACGCGGCCCGAATTCATCGGCACCCTGATGGAAGGGATCGCGTCGTTCAGCCCGGGCGGCCGCTTCCTCGCCGCCAACCGCAACGGCCTGTTCCAGCTCGGCCTATCGTATCCCGCGCTGCAGGCCCACACGTTCAGCTCCCTGTTCGGCCTTCCCGTCTCCGCCCTGTACGATCACTACCGCACGGCGGCACCCGGCCTGCTCGACCTGTGCATGCACAACGGCGTGCGCGTGCGCGGCCGGGCCGAGCTGCGGCTGACGAACGGCGTCCACGTGCTGACCGGCGCGTTCGACGATGCGCCGCAGATGGTCCCCGCCCTCTCCCAGCCGCCGGCCAAGGCGTCCGCGCGGCGCCTGTCCGGCCTGCGCTACCTGAACACCGGCGACCCGCAGCTCGAACAGGTCATCGACAAGGTCAACCGCGTGCTCGGGCGCGACGTGCCGATCATGATCATGGGCGAGACGGGCACCGGCAAGGAATTGCTGGCCCAGGCCATCCACAACGACTCGCCGCGCGCGCAAGGGCCGTTCGTCGCCGTGAACTGCGCGTCGATTCCGGAGACGCTGATCGAATCGGAGTTGTTCGGCTACGAGGACGGCGCGTTCACCGGCGCCCGCAAGAAGGGCGCGGTCGGCAAGATCCTGCAGGCGAACGGCGGCACGCTGTTCCTCGACGAGATCGGCGACATGCCCTACCCGCTCCAGGCCCGCCTGCTGCGCGTGCTGCAGGAACGGATGGTCACGCCGCTCGGCAGCGGCAAATCGATCCCCGTGAACGTCGAAGTGATCTGCGCGACGAACCACAACCTGCGCCGGCGCATCGCCGAAGGCCTGTTCCGCGAAGACTTGTATTACCGCCTGAACGGCCTCGTGGTGAAGCTGCCGCCGCTGCGCGAGCGCACCGACCTCGAAACGGTTGTCCGCAAGATCCTGGCGGCCGAGACGGAATCCGGCGGCACGCACACGATTTCCGACGAAGTGCTGCGGCTGTTCAAGCGCCACAAATGGCCCGGCAACTTCCGCCAGCTGACGAACCTCCTGCGCACGGCAGTCATCATGGCGGGCGACGAGGAAGAGATCGGCCTGCGCCACATGCCGGACGACTTTTTGGACGACATCGCCGAGACGCCGGATGCGGCCCCCGCGAGCGCCCCCGCCGCCCAGCAGATGATCGCATCGGGCGCCAACCTCGAAGAGATGGAACTGGCCGCGATCCTCAAGTCGCTGGAGACGAACGGCGGCAACGTGTCGGCCACGGCGCGCGCGCTGGGCGTGTCGCGCAACACCATTTATCGCAAGCTGCCGCATTTGAAGGCCTCTCCTTAAACGGCCGGGAAGCCGGACGACTTCCAGCGCGCGCCGTCCTTGCCGATCGTGAGCAGGTCCACGCCCGGCAGGTGCGCCGCCAGCGCGTGTGCGCGCCGGGCGCCCATCACCATGAACGCGGTCGACAGCCCGTCCGCTTCCAGGCCGGTGGGCGCCAGCACCGTGACGCTCGCCAGTTCCGTCGGCGAATCGCCGCTGGCCGGGTCGAAGATGTGGTGGTGGCGCAGGTCCGACGTGAACGCGGACGCGTAATCGCCGGACGTGGCGACGCAGCGCCCGTCCAGCACCAGGCTCGCGGCCACCGCCTCCTCGTTGCGCGGATCGCGGATGCCCAGGTGCCACGGCCGTGCGCCGGCGCGGCCCAGCGCGCCGTACTCGCCCGTGTCGACGAGCGCATGGCGGATGCCGTGCCGGCGCAGCGCGGCCAGCGCGAGGTCCGTCGCATAGCCCTGCGCGAGGCCGTTCAAGGTAATCGCCATCCCTTTACGTGCCAGCACGACGCGTTCCGGTCCCGCCTGCACCTGCGTCCAGCCGACGAGGCGCTGCGCCCGCATGCGCTCGGGCTCGGGCGGCACGCCATGCGCCGAATCGAACGCGCGCCACAGCGGCTGCACCGTGATGTCGAACGCGCCCTGCGTCAGGCGCGACAAGGTGCGCGCATGCTCCAGCACCGTCAGCAGATGCGGATCGGGGCCGTGCAGCACCTTGTCGCGATTCAGCCGGAACACCTGGCTGGGCGGCTGGTGAAGACTCATCAGCGCATCCACGCGCCGTGCCTCGCCCAGCGCGGCCGCGATGGCCTGCTGCGCCGCTTCCGGGTCCGCGTGGCGCACGGCGACGCTGATCGTCGTCCCGAACGCCAGCGCGGCGCCGCTGTGCAGCGGCAGTTCGTCGACTGCGGCCGAGTCGGCCACCGCGGCGCCGGCCATGCCGCCCAAGGTGGCGGCGATGAATGTCCTTCTGTGCATCATGCTCCCCTGTCGATGACGCTGGATGCCGGCACGATCGGAATCGTCCGGCTGCGCTTCCGTTCCAAGATCCGCGGCGCGCACTGTTCGTCGCTTGCGTGGATAACGACACATTCCATACATTGAAAACACTCCTCGTAGTCGACCTTCCCGCTCGGGACGATCGCGTTGTAGCCGCAGCGGTGGCGGCAGGTCTGGCACGGCGTGCCGCATTCGGCGCGGCGCGGGATCCAGTCGAGCAGGCGCACGCGGCCCAGCAGCGCCAGCGCCGCACCGAGCGGACAGAGATAGCGGCAGAACGCCTTGTTGACGACCAGCGCGACGAGCAGCAGCCCGGCGGCGTACGCGACGAACGGCCAGGTGCGCACGAAGTTCAGCGTGATCGCGGTCTTGAACGGCTCCAGCTCGACGAGCCGGTCGGCCTGCGCGGGCGCCCATGCGGCCGCCAGCAGGATCGCGGCCAGCACGCCATATTTCACACGCTTCAGGCGCGCATCGGTCACGCGCCGCACGACGACCTGCGGCAGCCGCAGCGCCTGTCCGGCGAGACCCGCGAATTCCTGCAGCGCGCCGAAGGGGCACAGCCAGCCGCAGAACGTGCCGCGCCCCCAGATGAACAGCGACACGAGCACGAAGGCCCACAACGCCACGGTCAGCGGGTCGAACAGCAGGTAATCCAGACCGCGTCCCGCGCGCAGCGCCTGCACGATGCCGGTGAGATTGACGATGGAAAGCTGCGCCTGCGCCGCATAGCCGATGAAGCCGATGGTGAACAGCAGCCACGCGCGGCGCAGCCAGGCGAAGCGGCGCGCCTGCGCCACGAGCCGGCGCTGCTGCCACAGCGCCACGGCGAGCAGCGCCAGTGCCCCGCCCAGCACGATCAACTCCACGCGGCGCGCCTTCCAGCTGGCCTGCCACGCCGGGGCAGCGCCTTCCGGCGCGACGTAATACGTCTCCGGCAGGCGATACGAAAACGCGATCTCGCGCGTGATCCGCTCCGGGTAGACGATGCCCTTGCTGCGCGTGACCGGCAGCGCGAAGTCGAGCGCACGCGCGGGATCGAGCCCAGCCTGCGCGATGACGCGCAACAGCAGCATCTCGTCGGCCGGCAGGTGCACGCCGTCGGCCAGGCGTGGCTCGAGATCGAGGTCGCGCATTTCCACCGGCAGGCGGTCCTGGCGCAGCACGATGCCGCGCGGGACGCTGCCGCGAACGAAGTCCGCGCCGGTGAGCGTATGCGGACCGGCCGTCAGCACGAGCAGCGCGTGGTCACCCGGTTCCAACCTGCCCTGCAGCCGGTTCCACGTGCGCGGCGCCAGCAGGTTGCGGCCGACGGCCGGCACCGAGGCCCATGCGAGCCACAGGTCGATGAATACGTCGTCCGGCTGCGCGAGCGCCTGCGCATCCAGGCCGGCGCCGGCACTGCCGGCGAACAGCCGCTCGACGTCGCCCCGGCGCACGCGAACGTGGCGTACGAGACCCGCATCGAACATCTGCTGCAGCGACATCGGCGCGAACACGTCGCCGCGAATACGGCCGATGCGGCCCGGATCGCGCCCCTGCGCGAAACCGAGTTTGGCACGCGCCACCTTCAGCGCGGCCGACAGGATGCTCTGGTTGAAGATGCGGACGGACGCCGTCGCCTTCGACACGCCGTCCAGGCTTCCCTTGCCGCCGCCGACCGTGATCCCCTGCCCCAGCGAGCGCCCGCGGTACTGCTGCAGGAACTCGCGCAGCGGCGCCTCGCCCAGCCCTTCCAGGAACACGGGTTCGTGCTGCGACAGCACGGCGACGTCGATGAACGTGCCTTTCGGGTCGATGACGACGAGGAGGTTCGGCGGCACGCCGGCGAAGCCCGGTACGGGCGCCAGGTCGGCCGATTCGAACGCGTAGCCGACCAGCGCCGTCTGCGTTCCGCTCTGCTTGAACAGCGGCCAGGCCGGGACGTCGGCGGCGCGGTCGCCGACGACCAGCGGCGCCGGGAAGCGCTTCGCCAGCTCCGCCTGCGTCAACGTGCCGGCATGCACCGGAGCGCACACCAGCAGCCAGCAGATGAGAAGATGGACGAAGCGCATGGCGTCATCAGAAGAAGATGATGCCGCCGACGGAACCGCCGTTCATGCGCGCGGTGGCGCCGCCGAAGCCTTTCGAGCGGGTTTGCCCCACCTCGGCCACCAGCGTGATCGCGCTGTTCAGCGCGTAATAGGCGCCGGCCGTCAGGTTGGCGTTCGACTTCAGGCCGCCCGTGCCGACGGTGTTGTCGTCGTTCGCGCTGCGGCCCCAGGACAGGCCCAGCTTGAGGGCGTCGGTCGCCTTGAACGTGCCTTGCACGAGATAGTTCTTCGAGCGGACGTCGCCCTGGTCGGCGTCGGACAGGATGCCCAGCGCGCGGCCCGTCTGCGCATTGACGAGCAGGCCGGCCGCGCCCAGCTGGTACGAGGCGCCCGCTTCGAAGCCGTTCATCGTGAGGTCGCTCGCACCCGCGGTCTGCGTTTCGAAACGCTGGGTCTTGGCGCCGAGCCAGGCCTTGAAGCCCTCCTGCGCGAACGAGACGCGCGCCTGCACCTGCGGGCTCGAACGGGTCGAGTAGCGCGGACCGGCGATGACCGGCGTGTCGGACACGGGGCTCATCACGCCGAAGTCGAAGCCGACGCCGGCGTCGTTCTTGGGCGTGCTGTAGACGATCTGGCCATACGTGCCCAGGTAGCTGTAGCCGGCGCCGATGTGGCCCAGCGTGACGCGGCCGCGCTGCGTGGCCTGCACCGGTGCGCCGGCGCCGACGAGGGTCATGTCGTTCAGGATCGCGTTGGCGCCGAAGATGCCGTAGTCGCGGCCCAGCTTGAACGTGCCGAGGTCCGCGCGGCCGAACGTGAAGTAAGCCTGGCGCACGTCGACCGTGCTGTTCTGGGCGATCGCGCTGTCCGTCGCGGTCGCGACGTAGATGCCGATCTTGGCGGTGACGTCGAAGCCGCCCTGCGTCGACGACACGGAGGTCACGAGGCCGCTGGGCAGCAGGCCGTTGCCGATGGTGGTGCGGTGATCCTCGCCGCCGCAGCCGAGCGCGCGGCCACCGAGCGCCAGCCCGCCGACGGCGTCGCCGCTGCACGACACGCCCGTGTAGTAGGCGTTGACGATGCCGCCGACGTTGACCGTCCAGTCGCCGGCCTTCAGGTCGACCGCGCAAGCCTGCGTGCAGGCGCCGATCGAGGCCAGGACGGCCATTGCGTGAACCTTCTTCATTTGTCTCCTCGCTTTCTTGTTTGTCGTGGAATACATCGTTGAGATGTACCGACAGTGATGGCAAGTTGCGTGCCCGGTCGCTCACCGGGGAAACAGCGAAGAAACAGGGTATTTTTCTGTGACGAATCGGATCAGGTGTTGCAGTTTTGATCGTCCGCACGCGAAAACGGAATAAACGATATAAATAAAAAAACCGCGGCCGAAGCCGCGGCAAAACAGGGTCTTGACGCCGGCCGCCGCCGCGGCCGATGCATAACCCTCCCTGACCACTTACCTGGTGTTCAAATCAAATCCTGGTAGCGAGCTTGAAGACCCAGACCGAGCCGCCCTGCTCCAGGAAGTTGACCTTCTTCGCGACTTCGCCGCCCCACAGCGGCACGGCGCCACCCCAGCCGGAGACGACGGCCACGTACTGCACGCCGCCGTCTTCCCACGTCACCGGCGGCGCGACCACGCCGGAGCCGGTCTGGAACTTCCACAGCTCCTTGCCGGACTTCGCATCGACCGCCTTCAGGTAGCCTTCGGGCGTACCGTAGAACACGAGGCCGCCGGCCGTCGTCATCACGCCGCCCCACAGCGGGGCCGAGTTCTTGTTCTCCCAGACGATCTTGCCGGTCTTGGGATCCACCGCGCGCAGCGCGCCGATGTAGTCGTCGTTCAGCGGCTTGATCGTGAAGCCGGCGCCGAGGTAGGCGCCACCCTTCTTGTAGGTGATCGGCTCATTCCAGATCTCCATGCCCCACTCGTTCGCCGGCACGTAGAACAAACCGGTCTGCGGGCTGTACGCCATCGGCATCTGGTTCTTCGCGCCGAGGAAGGCCGGCGCGGCGAACACCGTCGAACCCTTCTTGCCGTCGCCCTTCGTCGGATCGCTGGGGCGGTTGGCGGCGATGAAGTTCGGACGGCCCGTCTTGAGGTCGATGCCGCTCGCCCACGTGATCTTGTTCACGAACGGGAACGCGTTGGCAAGCTTGCCCGTCTTCGCGTCGATCACGTAGAAGAAGCCGTTGCGGTCGGCCTTGCCGCCGTAGCGCTTGCCGTTCATGTCGAACGTGACGAATTCGTTGGCGCCGTCGAAGTCCCACGAATCGTTCGGCGTGCTCTGGTAGGCCCACTTGATCTGGCCCGTCGTCGGGTCCAGCGCGAGCGTGGACGACGAATACAGATTGTCGCCAGGGCGCAGGTGACTGTTCCATGGTGCCGGGTTGCCGGTGCCGAAGTACGCGAGGCCCGTGGCCGGATCGTACGTGCCGCCCATCCAGGTCGACGCGCCGCCCGTCTTCCACAGCTCGCCCGGCCAGCTCTTGTTGACGGTGCCGGTGACGCCGGCTTCGGTGGCCTTGCCGTCCTTGTCGTAGTGGTACCCCATATGGCCTTCGACGGTCGGGCGCGTCCACAGCAGCTCGCCCGTCAGCGGATCGCGGCCTTCCACGCGGCCGACGATGCCGAATTCGCCGCCCGACACGCCCGTGATCAGCACACCTTTGGCGATCAGCGGCGCGGCCGTGATCGAATAGCCGGCCGCATAGTCGTCGATCTTTTCCTTCCACACGATCTTGCCTGTGTTCTGGTCGAGGGCGACCAGTTGCGCATCCAGCGTGCCGAAGATGACCAGGTTGCCGTACACGGCGGCGCCGCGGTTGACGACGTCGCAGCACGGCATGATCGCTTCCGGCAGGCGGTGCTCGTACTTCCACAGTTTATTACCCGTCTTCAGGTCGATCGCGAAGATGCGCGAGTACGACGCGGTGACGAACATCTTGCCGTTGGCGATGATGGGCTGCGACTCCTGGCCGCGCTGCTTCTCGCCGCCGAACGAGAACGACCATGCCGGGACCAGCTGGCCGACGGTCTTGGTGTTGATCTGGGTGAGCGTCGAATAACGCTGGCCCTGCGTACCCATGCCGAAGGACAGCACGTTCTTCGTGTCCTTGGCCGCGTTCTCGATCATTGCGTTGGTGATGTCGGCCGCCTGGGCGATGAACGCCAGCGGGGCGAGTCCTGCGAGCAGGATGGACATTCTCGTCTTCATGCTTGTCTCCTTTGTTGTCGTTGTAGGTGCTATGCGTGGGCTCGGGGAGCCCACGCTACTGATGTTCAAGGTCCGGGCGCCTGTGCGCGCAGCTGGCCGTTTTCCTCGTCCGTGAACAGGCGCGAGCGCGTGAGGAAGCGCCGGCCCGTGCCGTTATCGAGCGAGAACATGCCGCCATTGCCTTCCACCACGTCGATGATCAGCTGCGTGTGTTCCCAGTACCCGAACTGCTCCAGCCCGATGTAGAACGGTGCCCCGTCCAGGTTGCCCAGGTAGACGTCCGTGTCGGACAGGTCGAACTCCCCGGCGGCGTAGCACATGGGCGTGCTGCCGTCGCAGCAGCCGCCGGACTGGAAGAACATCAGCGGCCCGTGGCGCCGCCGCAGCTCGCCGATGAAGGCCAGCGCGGCGGGGGTCGCCATCACGCGTTCGATATTCGTTGTCATGGCTTAGAAGGTTCAAGAGGTCCCGCGGCCTGCCGCGGGA
>CBIHRX010000279.1:0-8826 GCA_966212555.1 uncultured Massilia sp. | reverse complement strand
CGAAGCGGGCGCCCTGTTCGAACTGAAGATGTTCGACCACAGCTACATGCACTGCTGGCGCCACAAGACCCCGATCGTCTACCGCGCGACGAGCCAGTGGTTCGCCGGCATGGACGTCAAGCCGAAGGACGGCGGCCCGACCTTGCGCGAAGCCGCGCTGGCCGGCATCGCCGAGACGCAGTTCTTTCCCGACTGGGGCCAGGCGCGCCTGCAGGGCATGATCGCCAACCGTCCGGACTGGACCCTGTCGCGCCAGCGCCAGTGGGGCGTCCCGATGGCCTTCTTCCTGCACAAGGAAACGGGCGACCTGCATCCGCGCACGCCGGAACTGCTGGAGCAGGTGGCCAAGCTGATCGAGCAGGGCGGCATCGACGCCTGGCACAAGCTCGACCCGCGCGACCTGCTGGGCGATGACGCCGCGATGTACGAAAAGAACCGCGACACGCTTGACGTGTGGTTCGACTCGGGCACGACGCACCAGACCGTGCTGCGCGGCTCGCACGAGGAACAATCGCACTTCCCGGCGGACCTGTACCTGGAAGGCTCGGACCAGCACCGCGGCTGGTTCCACTCGTCGCTGCTGACGTCGTCGATGCTCAACGGCCGCCCGCCGTACAAGGCGCTGCTGACGCACGGCTTCACGGTCGACGAGCAGGGCAAGAAGATGTCCAAGTCGCTCGGCAACACGCTGGCGCCGCAAAAGATCTCGGATACGCTGGGCGCCGACATCCTGCGCCTGTGGGTCGCCTCGACCGATTACACGGGCGAGCTGTCGATCGGCGAAGAGATCCTCAAGCGCGTGACGGAATCGTACCGCCGCATCCGCAACACGCTGCGCTTCCTGCTCGCGAACACGTCGGACTTCGACCCGGTCAAGAACGCCGTGCCGGTGGCCGAACTGCTGGAAATCGACCGCTACGCGCTTGCCGAGACGGCGCGCCTGCAGGCGGACGTCGCGGCACACTTCGAGCGCTACGAATTCCACCCGGTCGTCGCCCGCCTGCAGAACTTCTGCTCGGAAGACCTGGGCGGCTTCTACCTCGACATCCTGAAGGACCGCCTGTACACCACCGGCGTGGACTCGCACGCGCGCCGCTCGGCGCAGACCGCGCTGTGGCACATCGCGCACGCGCTGCTGCGCATCATGGCGCCGATCCTGTCGTTCACCACGGAGGAAGCGTGGGCCGTGTTCGCCGGCGAGGACGCCTACAAGGACAGCGACGAGACGATCTTCACGCAAACCTTGTGGACCTTCCCGGCCATCGCGGACAGCGCCGCGCTGCTGGACAAGTACGCGCTGCTGCGCGCCGTGCGTGCCGACGTCACCAAGCAGCTGGAAGAAGTGCGCGCATCCGGCGCAATCGGCTCGTCGCTCCAGGCGGAACTGGCCATCAAGGCCGCCGGCGACAAGTACGCCACGCTCGCCAGCCTGGACGACGACCTGAAGTTCGTGTTCATCACGTCGCAGGCCAAGGTCGAACAGGTGGCGGATGCGGCAGAGGAAGCCGTCGCCGTGACGCCGTCCGACGCCGCCAAGTGCGAGCGCTGCTGGCACTACCGCCGCGACGTGGGCCATGACCACTCGCATCCGGGCCTGTGCGGCCGCTGCACGAGCAACCTGTTCGGCAGCGGGGAACAGCGCCGCTTCGCCTGACGTACCCGCGCCCCGGGCCGCGTGCCCGGGGTTTCACCTCTACGACCATCGACATGGCCAGCAAAAAAAAACCAACATTCTCCGCCGTCTCGTCGCGCTCGGGCGGCAGCCTCACCCCGTGGCTCGGCATCGCCTTCATCGTCATCCTGCTCGACCAGATCAGCAAGATCACCATCACCCGCACCTTCGTGCACGGCGAAGAGAAGCACATCACCAGCTTCTTCAACCTGGTCCTCGCGTATAACAAGGGCGCGGCATTCAGCTTCCTGTCCGACCAGGGCGGCTGGCAGCGCTACCTGTTCGCCGGCATCGCCATCGCGGCCGTCGGCTTCATTATCTATCTGCTACGCAAGCACGCGGGCCAGCGCATGTTCTGCTGGGCCCTCGCGCTGATCATGGGCGGCGCGCTGGGCAACCTCGTCGACCGCGTCGCCTACGGCCACGTGATCGACTTCCTCGACTTCTACTGGCGCGGCGTGGGCCACTTCCCGGCCTTTAACATCGCGGATACCGCCATCACGATCGGTGCGTTCCTGTTCATCATCGATGAGCTGCGCCGCGTGAACAAACACTGAGCAAACACTGAGCACGGGAGGAACCATGAGCATGGACCTGAAGGGCAAGAAGATCGTCCTCGGCCTGTCCGGCGGCGTGGCCTGCTACAAGGCCGCGGAACTGTGCCGCGCCCTCACGAAACAGGGCGCGCACGTGCAGGTCGTGATGACCGAGGCGGCCACCCATTTCATCGGCACCGTGACGATGCAGGCGCTGTCCGGCCGCAGCGTCTACACGGACCAGTGGGACGGCCGCATCCCCAACAACATGGCGCACATCGACCTCACGCGCGATGCCGACGCCATCCTCGTGGCGCCCTGCTCCGCCGACTTCCTGTTCAAGCTCGCGCACGGCGCCACCGACGACCTGCTGTCGACCCTGTGCCTCGCGCGCCCGCACCACGTGCCGCTGCTCGTGGCGCCCGCGATGAACGTCGAGATGTGGGAAAAGGCGCCCACGCAGCGCAACGTCGCGCAGCTGCGCGAGGACGGCGTCTGCATCCTGGGGCCGGCCGCCGGCTCGCAGGCCTGCGGCGAGACGGGCATGGGCCGCATGCTCGAACCCGACGAACTGCTCGAGGAACTCGTCGCGTCGTTCCAGCCGAAGCTCCTGGCCGGCAAGCGCGTGCTGATCACGGCCGGGCCGACGTATGAAGCGATCGACCCCGTGCGCGGCATCACGAACCTGTCGTCCGGGAAGATGGGCTATGCGATCGCGCGCGCCGCGCGCGAGGCCGGCGCCGACGTCACGCTCGTCTCCGGCCCGACGTCGCTGCCCACGCCGCATGGCGTGCGCCGCATCGACGTGCAGAGCGCGCGCCAGATGCTGGACGCCGTCATGGCCGCCGTCTCGGGCCAGCACATCTTCGTGGGCGTGGCCGCCGTCGCCGACTGGCGCGTGGACAATGCCAGCGACCAGAAGATCAAGAAGGACGGCAGCGGCGACGCCCCGCAACTGCAGTTCGCGCAGAACCCGGACATCCTCGCGACAGTCGCCGCGACCACGTCGCTGAACGGCTGGCCGTATTGCGTCGGCTTCGCGGCCGAATCGGAAAACCTGATCGAGTACGGCGCGGTAAAACGCGAGAAAAAAGGCATTCCTCTGCTCGTCGGCAATATCGGCCCGCAAACGTTCGGGCAGGATGAGAATGCGATCGTGCTGTTCGACGAAAGCGGCCACACGGTGCTCCCGCGCGCGACCAAGCTGGAACTGGCGCGCCAGCTCGTCTCCGAGATCGCCAAGCGGCTGGAACAGCGTTCGCTGCTGGCCTGAATCACCCCGCATCAACCAAAGCACTCCATGAAGACTATCGACCTGAAAATCCTCGACCCGCGCATGAAGGACTTCCTGCCGGCCTACGCCACCGCCGGCAGCGCCGGCCTCGACCTGCGCGCCTGCATCGAGGCGCCCATGACCATCGAGCCCGGCCAGACCGTGCTGGTGCCGACCGGCCTCGCCATCCACATCGGCGATCCGGGCTATGCGGCGATGATCCTGCCTCGTAGCGGGCTCGGCCATAAGAACGGCATTGTTCTGGGTAATCTGGTAGGCTTGATCGACTCCGATTACCAGGGCCAGCTGATGGTCTCGACCTGGAATCGCGGCCAGGCCACGTTCACGCTCCAGCCGATGGACCGCCTGGCGCAGCTGATCGTGGTGCCTGTCCTGCAGGTGGGCTTCAACGTCGTGGAGGATTTCGCAACGAGCGACCGGGGCGCCGGAGGATTCGGCTCCACCGGCAAACAATAAACTATGAGGAGCACATGACCGGATATCTTCGTCAGCGCCCCGCGGGCACCAAGACTGCCGCGCTGGGCATCGCCGCAGCCCTGCTGCTGTCGGCCTGCGCCACGCAGGCGCCACGCGCACCGGGTACCGCGCCACGCGTCACCGAACGCCCCGTCGAGGCCCCGCCCCTGAGCCCGCAGATGGCCGCCGCCGCCGACACCCTGACGAAGATGGCGGTCCTGCAGGAGCGCCTGTACAAGGTCGCGGCGCCCCTCCTGATCCAGAATGCCGAATTGTGCAAGGGCCAGGCCCGCAACCTGCTCGGCTTCACGGCGAAGAACCGCTGGTCCTATCCGGGCGAATACAACGAAGCCGCGCACGTCGCCTTCGGCATGGGCGAACACCTGCAGGTGACCGACGTGCTGGCCGGCAGCGGCGCGGCGCGCGCCGGCTTGCAGGAGGGCGACGTGCTCCTCGCCGCCGCCGGCAAGCCGCTGCCGGCCGGCGAGCATGCGCTGTCCCAGGCGGGCGCCATGTTCGGCAAGATCCTCGCGGCGCAGGCGAGCCTGCCGATGACGATCGAACGGCGTCAGAGCGAGCGCCAGCTGACCATTCCCGTCACGCGCGCGTGCGCCTTCGCGATCGAACTGGGCAACGCGGACAACGTCAACGCCTACGGCGACGGCAGCCGCGTCCTCGTCACGCGCGGCATGATCAACTTCACGCACGACGACGACGAACTGGCCTTCGTGCTGGCCAAGACGATGGCCCACAACATGCTCGGCCACCCGTCCTCGCAACGCAACAGCGCGACGATCGGCAGCATCATCGACAATCTGAAAAGCATCACGCCCGACACGTCGATGCTGATCGGCAGCGGCGGCATCAAGGCAATGCCGGCCGACGCGGACGCCGCCGCCGACCGCCTGGGCATCTACCTGGCCGCGCGCGCAGGCTACGACGTCAAGGATGCGCCCGCGTTCTGGAACCGCCTGGCCGAGAGCTACCCGCCCACCGTGTTGAACGGCTATACCGCGAATCACCCGGCACTGCCGCAGCGCCTGTCCGCCGTGGAGAAGGCGATCGGCGAAATCAAGGCCAAGCGGTCCGCGAAGAAGCCGCTGGTGCCTTGAGCATCGACGCATTCGCGCAGTAGACGAGGGCCGCTCCTGCGGTCCTTTTTATTTTCGCGTGGGCTCGGTGAGCCCACCCTACCGTAACGCCGACGTAGGGTGGGCACCCTGTGCCCACGCGTCCAACCAGCCGCAAATCAGCCGGCCGCCAGCAGCACCTCCACGCTTTTTGTATCATTACCAATTCCCCGCCCCTTTGCGCAATTCAATCGCAAGAAACAGGAAGGCCGGGGAAACCCCTGCGTCTATCCTCCCGGGAACCATGAACACTGCCAACCTGCTGCGCCTCATCCTGCTTGCCTCCATCTGGGGCGGCTCCTTCCTGTTCATGCGCATCAGCGCGCCGACGCTCGGCCCCGCGGTGCTCATCGAGTTCCGCGTGCTGTTCGCCGCGCTGTTCCTGGCCGGCGTCGGCGTCGTCCTCAAGAAGCGCCTCGACCTGCGCGCCCACTGGAAGCATTACTTCATCCTCGGGTTCTTCAACTCCGCGTTCCCGTTCCTGCTGTTCGCGTTCGCGGCGCGCACCTTGCCTGCGTCCGTGCTGGCCGTGCTGAACGCGACCGCGCCGATGTGGGGCGCGCTGCTCGGCG
This sequence comes from uncultured Massilia sp., assembly GCA_966212555.1. GTDB lineage: Bacteria > Pseudomonadota > Gammaproteobacteria > Burkholderiales > Burkholderiaceae_D > Telluria. The sequence continues at coordinate 3,166 of CBIHRX010000279.1, read as the reverse complement.
CCGTGTGGAACCGCCAGGCCATCCGCGCGCGCACGGCGCTGGGCCTCGTGCTGGGCACGCTCGGGGTCGCGCTGCTCGTCGGCTTCGACCATGCGACGAGCCGTCCCGGCGCCGGCATCGCCGTCGCCGCCGCGCTGGTGGCCGCGTTGAGCTACAGCGTCGCGAGCCAGTACGCGCGCACGGCGAAAAGCGTGGAACCGTTCGCCAACGCGCACGGGACGATGTGGACGTCCGCGCTGATGGTGCTGCCCGCCCTGCCCCTGTTCCCGCCGGCCGGTGCGCCGACCGTGGGCATCGTCGGCGCCGTGATCGCGCTTGGCGTGCTGTGCAGCGGCATTGCGTACATCCTGTACTTCAAGCTGATCGAGGAAGTGGGCACGACGTCCGCCCTGACGGTGACGTTCCTGAGCCCCGTCTTCGGCATCCTGTGGGGCGCACTATTCCTCGGCGAGGCGATCGGCTGGTATACGATCGTGGGCTCGGCCATCACCCTGGTCGGCACCGCGTTCGTCACGGGATTCGTCCCGCGCTTCGGCCGCGCCGTCCCCGTGCCGTCGTCGTGCAAATGAGCCGCGGCCACCATACCATCGCGATCGCGCTGCCGGCCGGCTATCGCCGCGCGGACGCCATGACCTTCCACGGCCGCGATGCCGATGCGCTGGCCGAACACGTCGATGCGGACGCGGGTCGCATCCGCAAGGGCGTGCTGCTGGGCGGCGTACCGACGGTGCTCGACATCACGCTGCATGCGGACCGCGCCGAATGCGTCGTCGCCGGCGATGGCGCGCCGGCGGACCGTGCCGTCCACGACGCCCTCGTGAACATGCTGGGCCTGCGCATCGATCCCGCGCCGTTCGTACAGGCCGTGCGCGACGATCCGCTGCTCGGTCCCGTCGTCGCACGCCAGCCGGGCCTGCGCGTGATCCAGTCGGCCACCGTGTTCGAAGCGCTGACGTGGGCCATCATCGGCCAGCAGATCAACCTGCCGTTCGCCATTTCCCTGCGCCGCACGTTCATCGGCCTCGCGGGACGCGCGCATGCGAGCGGCCTGTGGTGTTATCCGGAGGCGGCCGACGTGGCCCGTCTCGACCTCGATCAACTGACAAGCCGTAAGTTTTCCGGCGCGAAGGCGGAGACGCTGCTGCGCTTCGCCCGCCTCGTGGCGGACGGCACGCTGCCGCTGGACCGCACGGACGACCCCACCGGCGTGAGCGAACGCCTGCTCGCGGTCAAGGGCATCGGCCCGTGGACAGTCAACTATGCGCTGCTGCGCGGCTGGGGCTATGCGGACTGCTCGCTGCACGGCGACGTGGCCGTGCGCAACGCCATCGGCCGCCTGACGGGCGGCGAACGGCCCGGCATGCGCGAGGCCGAAGCGTTTCTCGCAGCTTACCGTCCGCACCGCACGATGGCCGCAGCCTACCTCTGGGCCAGCCTGAACCAGCCCGCCGGCTGACGCCGTTTGTGCCGCCACAAGGCGCGGCCGCTCCGCTTGTCCAGACTGCTTCTAGCCCGAAACGAGCGGAGGTCGGCATGAAAGCGAAAACCTGCATGGCGGCGGTGCTGCTGGTCCACGCCGCCCTGGCCCGGGCCGACACGACGGCGCCCGACGACCGCGGCGCCTATCTGTCGCTCGCGTTCGGCAACGGCCGCATCTACGGCGGCAACGCGACCGGCTACCGCTGGATGCGCGGACGCACGTTCGAAGTCCGCGCCGGGCGCCAGCAGGAGGCCGTGTTCGGCCTCGCCTTGCCGCCGGACTGGGCGATGCGCATCGACTTCGTCCATTACAACGAAGGCCATCCGGACAACAACCACCGCGACGGCTTCACGCTGCAATGGCTCGCTGCCCACCGTTTTTCCCGCGCGTGGACGGGCGAACTGGGCGTCGGCCCGTACCTGAGCATGAACACGACCGCGATAGCCGGCCACCAGATCGACGACGCCCGCCTGGGTGTACTCCTCGGCGCCGGCCTGCGCCTGACCGTGCCCGGGCCGCCCGGTACTCACCTGCGCCTCGGCTACAACCACGTGGCCATGCGCCACGTGCACCGGTCCGACGCGCTCGTGCTCGGCGTCGGGCGCCAGTTCGGCCCGGCCGAGCCGGCGCCCGACGTCGTGCCGGATAGTCACCTCTGGCTTGGCGGCACCGTCGGCACGTCGATCACGAACATGTCCGGCACGCATGGCGCCCACGCGGGCGTGTTCGAGGCCAGGCAATATGCGGACCGCTGGGGCATCGGCACCAAATTCCTGTTCGAAGGCGACGACGGTGCGCGGGTCGACCGGCGCGGGGTCGCGGGGCAGGTGTGGTACGTGCAGCCCGTGACGCCGCGCTTGTCGATGAGCGCCGGCCTCGGCCCCTATTTCGCCGCGAACCGGCGCGACGGCAATCGCACGGCCACGAATCTCCTGATCAGCTTCCAGGCCGAGCGCGCGCTGTCCCCGCGCACGCGCGCGATCGTCAACTTCAACCGCATCAAGACGTTCCGCAAGACGAACGACCGCGACCTGTTCCAGGTGGGCCTGCTGCGGCGGTTCTAGTGATGGTCGTGCCAGCGCGGCAGCCCGTCGAACTGCTGCGCGCCCTCGCCCGCGAACCGGATCAGTTCGTGCAAGGGCACCATGGCCAGGTTGTCGCGCCCGTAGTGCCCGCCCAATGCACTGGGTATTTTCAGACAATACTTGCGCCCGGCCGTCAGCGGACCCAGGGTGGTCTCGGCCAGGCGTACCTGCTCGGGCATGTACCAGCCGTCGAGGAAGTCCTGGTTGTACGACAGGGCGTCGAGGGCGGCGCGGTCCCCGGCGACCGGTTCGCAGCGCAGGTCTTGCGGCGACAGGCGCCAGTACATGCCGTCCTCGTCGCGGACGATCAGATTGCCGAAGGCGTTCTCGCCCAGCACCTCGACGGCGTTCAGGCCGGTCCAGCCCCACGCGTCGTTGATGTCTTCTACAGTAATCATTCGTTGGCTCCGCTTTCAACGCACACGAAGACTTCGACCGGGCCGGGCGGCGGGCGTTGCGTGGATCGATGGAATGGTTGAGGCGGGTCGACGGGCGAACCGGAAATGAAAAAGCCGCTGATCCGGAACAGGATCAGCGGCTTTGGAATCTGGTTGCGGGGACAGGATTTGAACCTGTGACCTTCGGGTTATGAGCCCGACGA
>CBIHRX010000278.1:0-8833 GCA_966212555.1 uncultured Massilia sp. | reverse complement strand
CATCGACGACGGCCTGTTCGCCATCGGCCGCACCGAGCCGCCGTTCGCCGCGTATCCGCCCGAGATCGTGGCCGATTTGTCGCGCCGCCATGCGCGCGTCTTCGTCGAGGGTGGCGACGCGTATATCGCCGACCTGGGCAGCAAGAACGGCACCACCGTCAACGGCGTGGCCGTGCGGCACGGCATCGTGCGGCTGCACGACGGCGACGAGGTCGGCCTGGCGCGCGTACTCGCGTACCGGGTGCGGCTGCAGGCATCCGCCCCCGCGGCGGCGCCCGTGGCGCGGCTCGCCAGTCTCACGCTGGAACCGCAACGCGCCGATCTCGGGCTGGAAGCCATCGTCGTCACCAGCTTTCCCTTCCTGATCAGCAAGGTCGACGACACGTTCGCGCGCTACAAGGAGAAGGAACCGCACCAGGTGGGCTATCTGTCGCGCCGCCACGCGCACATCTTCCTCAAAGGGGGTGTGCCGTACGTGGAAGACCTGGGCAGCACGAACGGCACCTTCATCGGTGCCGTGCGGCTCGACGAACATGCACACGCGCTCGAGGACGGCGACGTGCTCGCGTTCGGCGGCCATCACTTCGTCTATCGCGTGCGCCTGCAATGGGAACAGGCCGGGCCCGAGCCGACCGTCACCCGGGTATCGTCCCCACCGGCGGCGCCCGCGGCGGCGATGGACGCGGACCATACGACGTTCGTCGCTTCCGCCGGCTCCTTCCTCGACATCTTTTGCACCGACGAGCCGCCCGGCGCGCAGGAAGACGAAGTGAACCCCGCCGCCGCGGAGCAACCGGCCCACGACACGCGCGGCAAGGCGGCCCTGATGACGGCCGCCCTGCTGGACGCGCTGGGCGCCGCCGGCGACACCGACCCCGCGCGCCTGCGCCGCTGGCTGGCCGTGGCGGGCGCGCTGGTGGTGGCGATGATCCTGCTGTTCCAGCTGGCCGGGGCGCCGGAACGGGCGTTGCAGGGCCTCGTCGACAGCGGCGATTTCGCGACCGCCGCCCGCCTCGCCGACGACCGCCTCGCCCGCGACCCGGACAATGCGGACGTGAAGGCGCTGGGTACGGAAGCCCTGCTGAAGGCGGAACTGCCGCAGTGGATGGCGGACCTGAAGGCGCGCCGCTTCGATCGTACTGTCCAGGCCGAGGCACGCATGCGCCGCCTGAGCACCCACAATGCAGATGCCAAAGGCCTCGTGGCGGAGATCGCCTGGGTCGGCGACGTGGAACGCTTCGTCCACGCGCGCGGCGGCGCGGCGGCCCCCGTGCGCGACGCGGCCGACGGCGCGCGCATGCGCCGGCTGGTGCGGCAATGGCAGGACGAGCAGCCGGCGCACCAGCGCGCGTTTGCAACGATCTCGGCCTACGTGCCGGCATTCCGCGACACGTACGCGCAGGCGGCGAGCGACCTGCGCAAGCTGGCATTGGCGGGAGGTGGCGATGGCAACGAGCAATAAGTCTTTAAAACCCTTGATCGGTGCGCTGGAAGACCATAGCGACGAAGGCATCGGCATCCTGACGGCCACGCCGGCACGTTTTACGCACCTGGCCATCTACGTGATGGTGGCGCTGGTGCTGGCCGGCCTGGCGTGGTCGTTCTTCGGCCGTGCGGACGTGCTCGTCATGGCGCCGGGTACGCTGGTGCCGGCGTCCGAGGTGCGCCGGCTGTATGCGCCGATCGACGGCGAGCTGGCCAATATCTACATCGCCGAGGGGCAGCCGGTGCTCAAGGGCGACGTGGTGGCGCGGCTGTACGCGCGCGGCGCCATCGAAGCGGCGAGAAATGCGCTGGAAGCGCGTCTGAAACTGGAAGACGCGGAGCGCGAATGGAAGGAATTCCCGCAAAAGAAAGCATTGCTGGACGAGCGCGTGGCGGCGCTCAAGGAAGCGATGGACACGGAGGAGCGCCAGCACGAACGCCGCCAGGCCGAAGGCACGAGCCGCCTCGCCGCCGGGCAGCGCGCGCAGGCGCAGGAAGCGCGCACGAACCTCGAGGATGCACGGCGCGCACGGGACGCGGCGCGCGACGAGGCGGCCAAGTACGAGCGCCTGTTCGCGCTCCCCGGCGGCGGCGGCGTGTCGCAACTGCAGGTGGAGGGCAAGAAGAATGCGCTGCAGGCGGCCGAGAACGCGGTGCGCGTGTCGGAATCGCGCGTGAGCGAACTGTCGGCGCGCCAGAGCCTGGAAACCACCGAGGCCCGGTCGCAGCTGGAGACGAGCGGCCAGCAGCTCGCGAGCCTGCGCCTGCAGTACGAAGCGGCCAAACGCGAAGCGACGAACGTCGAGGAAAAGCTGCGGCTGCAGGTGCAGACGGCGCGGCTGGTGGCGGATGCGGCATCGCGCATCCAGTTCGAGAACATCGACAAAGACAATTTCCTGCGCATCCTTGCGCCCGTGGATGGCGTGATCACGGACGTGACGTCCACGCAGCCCGGCGACAAGATCCAGGCGAATACGCCGCTGGGCGGCATCGTGCCGAAGAACACGCGACCCCTGCTCAAGATCGAGATTCCCGAGCAGGACCGCGCCTTCCTGCGCGAGGGCTTGCCGGTGCAGGTGAAATTCAACGCCTTTCCCTACCAGCGCTACGGCATCATCGCGGGCACCTTGCAGACCATCGCCCCGGCGACCCGCGCCTCGCCGCAGACGCGGCTGCCCGTGTACGAAGGCCGCGTCGCCTTCGAGCGCGACCACTACACGGTGGGCAACACATCGTACCCGCTGCGCTACGGCATGACGGCGAGCGCGGAAATCGTCGTGCGTAAGCGCCGCGTGATCGACCTGGCGTTCGATCCATTCCGCCAGATCGGCGGGTGAGTCGAGTATTAAAATTTCTTTGTGGAAATTCGTTATTTTGTTCGATGCGAAGCCTGATAACATCTGACCGGGTTACGCAATGCGGGAATAAAGATGGGCAAATTCTCTGATTTATTGAAGAAGCAGCGCTGGTCGCCACTGGCTTTTTTTGTTTACATTTCTTCCATAGCAACATTGATTGCTGTGCCGATCATACGTGAATCTCACCCGGATATTGATACCAATGATCCGGGCGTGTTGACCATCCTTGCCATCACCGCAGTTTTTGTCTACGGCTCAATTTGGTTATTCGTAAAAGGCAATGGCACGCAAAGCCGATCTTGAGGCGGCGACCGAGGTTCCGATCCGGCGTCGACACCTGCCGCCGGATCGGTGATTGATGGCGCGTGCGGCTTACTGCGGCAACCCGTTGTACCCCTCGGACGCTTCCTTGAGCTGCAGGAAGACGACGTCCGCCGGCACGGTTTCTCCCGCACGGAGCTTGGTGCGCGGGTCGTCCATCACGGGCGTCAGCATGAGCTTGCCTTCGACCCGGTCGGCGACGAACCACGATTTCATCGCGGGCACGTGCACGACGAAGTTGCCCGTGCCGTGACGATAGCGGCTGACGAGTCGTGCCACGGCCGCGTTGCCCAGTTCGGACGCCCGCCAGCCTTCGCGCGACCCGGTGACGAAGATGGACGTGGCCACCCGGTCGCCGACCTTGACGGGGTACAGGGTGCGCCGGATGTCGACGAGCAGCGTTTCCGGATCGGTGTTCCCGGTGAAGGCACGCAGGGCGTCGAGCTGGACCCGGTAGACCTGCAGCGGTTCGCCGAGCGTCGCCTGGCGTACCTCGTCCAGCGACTCGAAGCCGAGCGACGCATAGTTGCCGGCGTTGACGATCTGCCTGAGCGTGGCGAGGCCGTGCTGAGCGGCGGTCGCCTGGCTGTGGTTGGGGCGGGGTTGGCTCGTCTGGCAGCCGCCGAGGAAACAGGCCAGCGCAACGATCAACGCGAAAGGAAATTTGCGCATGTCAGTCACCTTTGTACGTGATGTTGTAATAGTCGTTCCAGTGGGTGTGGTCGCCCGCGCGGCTGACGTAATCGGCATACGTCATGATCGTTTCCGTGCCGCCGACCAGCGTACTCAGATCCGTATAGGGCTCGGGATCGTTGATGTCCACGTATTGCACGCCATTTACGGTGAAATAGCCTTTCACGACCATCATGTGGCCGCCGCCGCCGGGCCAGTGCCAGCTGAATGCGATGGGTTTCTTTTTGCAATAAATCTGCGATTTGATCTGGCTGAACGTGAGCGCGGTATCGGAGGTCTGGTCGGCCGTAAAACCGTATTTCTCGTATTCCGGCCAGCCGCCGTTATTGCAGCTTCCGGAATTGTTTTCGCAGCACGTCGTGAGACCGAAACGGTTATTCGCTTCGACGCATTGGGCGACGTCATGGCCCAGGAAACGCATGGTCATCTGGCCGCTCGCTGCCCAGCACCAGTTCGACGCCTGCTGCGGCAATGTCGGGACATCGATCGTCGACACCAGCGGTGGATGACAACAGGCGGATAAAGTTCCAAACGCAAAAAGTCCGCAAATCAAATGTGCGCTTCTCATCGCAGCGACCCTCCAGCAAATCAATCGTTTATATCGGGAATCATCCAGATTGAATAACCCCTCCTGCTAAAGGTATATGCAGAACGATGGCGAACCCAACCTTATTCCGGTGATCGGTTGAGTTCGCTCATTGATGAATAAACGCATGATCGAATGCGGTATCATGGGCGCCATGCGTCGTCTGATCCTCATCCTGCTGCTGGTCGTCTATCCATTCCAGGTCGCCCTGGCCATGGCGGACAAGTGCTGCGCGATGACGCCGGCCGGCGTGAGCCACCACAGCGTCGTGGGCGACGCCGGGCCCGTGTTCGTGGCCGACGACGATGGCGCATCCGTGGCCGATCCGCATTGCGCGGCCTGCACGTTCGGCCACACCGCCTGCCTGCCCGCAACGTTCGTCGCCATACCTGCCGAGCGCCGGCATGCGTCGCACATCGCCTTCTTCCCGCCCTACCTCAAAGCCCCTCCCGCGAGCCGTCCCGAACGGCCGCAATGGCCTGCCGCCGCCTGACCCGCGCGCGGCGTTGATGCCTCACAAATCCCCGCGCGCCTGAATCGACCATTTTCAGGAGCACGCATGAACACATCCAAGACATTGGCGGTGCTCGTCCTGGCATCCGCACTGGCATGGCGCTGCGGCGCCGAGCCATTGCGCGTTGCGGCGGACGCCGCCCCCATCGACTTATCCACGGCGATCCGGCTCGCCCTCGAGCAGCCCGCCGCACGCGCGGCCGCGCACGAGGTGGCGGCGAGCGACGCCCTCGTCGGCCAGGCCGGCCGCCTGCCGAATCCCGAACTGTCCTGGCTGCGCGAAGGCCAGCAGGCGGGCACGCGCACGACCACCGTGCAGATCAACCAGCCGATCGAGCTTGGCGGCAAACGCCAGGCCCGCGTTGCAGCGGCGCAGGGAGCGGCCGACGTGGCGCGCGGCGACCGGCTGGCGCAGCGGTTGGCCATCCGGGCCGACGTCATCGCCGCCTACCACGACGTCCTGATCGCCGGACACCGGCTGGCCCTCGCCCAGGCATTGACGGACCTCGCGCGCCGGACGGTCGACGTGGCCGGCAAGCGCGTGGCGGCCGGGAAAATCTCGCCCATCGACGAGACGCGGGCCCGCCTCGCCGCCGTCGACGCATCGACCGCGCTGACCCAGGCGACGGCCGCGCTGGCGATCGCCCGCACGAAGCTGGGCGCGCTGATCGGGCGTCCGGCACACGCCCTCGCGCTGGACGACGACAGCGACCGGTTGCCGGACGCCGCCTCCATCGACACCCTGCTGGCCCGTGAATCGGCCGCTGTGTACCGCGCACGCGGCCAGCTCGCGGCGCGGCAGGCCCAGGCGGATGTCGAGCGGGCCGCGCGCATGCCGGACGTGACCCTGTCCGTGGGCACGCAAAAGGACGACCAGGTGGGCCGGCGCCAGGCCGTCGTCGGCCTGTCCGTACCGCTGCCCCTGTTCAACCGCAACGAGGATGCCTTGCGCGCGGCGCTGCGCCGTACCGATGCGGCGAACGACGAACTGGCCGCCGTCCAGGTCGAGGCCGCGGCGGCGTTGACGGCCGCGCACACGCGCTACGCGGCGGCGAAACAGGAGGCCCGGCTGCTGCGCGACGACGTCGTGCCGGGCGCGCAGACCGCGTACGAGCAGACGCTGAAAGGCTTCGAGTTCGGGAAGTTTTCCTTCCTGGACGTGCTCGATGCGCAGCGCACGTGGTTCCAGGCGCAGACACGCCAGTGGGACAGCCTGGAAACCGCCTGGCGCGCCTGGGCCGATATGGAACGCCTCGCCGGCACCGATCAAGACTGAAAGCACACCATGACGAAGAAACAGACCCTGGCGATCGCGCTGATGTGCGCGTTCGCCCTCCTCCTTGCCGGCCTGATGCTGTTTACGCGCGAGGACACGGCACCCACGAAGGATGCACACGGCCACGACGACCGTGGCGCGGAAACAGGCGCGGCGGAAGACGCGGGCGCACGCGGCATCGCGATGACCGAGGCGCAGATCAAGGCCAACGGCATCGCGCTCGACACGGCCGCCCCGGGCACGCTGCGGCAGCGGCTGCACCTGCCCGCGCAAGTGAAAACCGATGCGGAACGCACCGTCGCGCTGGCCGCGCCGGCACAGGGCATCGTGCAGGCCGTGCTCGTGTCGCCGGGAACCCTGGTGCGCAAGGGGCAGGCGCTCGTGACGATCCAGAGCCCGGCCGTCGCGCAGTGGCGTGCCGACGCCGCCAGCGCGCGCCAGCGCCTGCAGCTTGCACGCACGACGTATGAGCGCGAAAAGACGCTGTGGGACGAGCGCATCTCGGCCCGCCAGGACCTCGAAGCCGCCGCGACGGCGATGAAGGAAGCGGAGATCGCCGCACAGGCCGCGGCGCAGCATCTGGCCGCGCTCGGCATCGAGGCGGGCAGCGTGTCGGGCAGCGTGACGATGCGTGCGCCGCTGAACGGCGTCGTCGTCGACAAGCCTGCCGTCGCGGGCCAGGCCGTCGACGAGACCAAGCCGTTGCTCACGATCGCCGACCTGTCGCACGTGTGGATTGAAGCGGCCGTGCCCGCCGACAGCCTGGGCCAGGTCGGCACGGGCATGGCGGCGAAGATCAGCGTGAGCACGCAGCCGGGCGAGATCGACGGCACCGTCGCGTTCGTCGGCCCCATCCTCGGTGAAACGACGCGCATGGCGACGGCGCGCATCGTCCTGCCGAACCGCGATGCGCGCCTGCGGCCGGGCATGCTGGCCAGCGTCGACCTGATGGGACCGCAGGCGCAGGTGCCCGTGACGGTCTCCGGCGACGCGATCCAGACGATCCACGAGCACAGCGTCGTGTTCGTCCGCACGAAGGCCGGATTCGCGGTGCGCGACGTCGTGCCGGGACGCTCGGACGGCAAGCGGATCGAGATCGTGCGCGGGCTGGCGGCCGGAGACGTCGTCGCGGCCGGCGGCAGCTTCCTGCTGAAGGCGGACCTCGGCAAGAGCGAAGCCGAACACGACGACTGACGAGGCGCCCATGTTCCAACAACTTATCGCATTCGCCATCGCGCGCCGTTGGCTGGTCGTGCTCGCCGTCCTCGCCCTCGCCGGACTCGGCGTCCATAGTTACCAGCGCCTGCCGATCGATGCCGTGCCCGACATCACCAACGTGCAGGTGCAGATCAACACGGCCGCGCAAGGATACTCTCCGCTGGAGGTCGAGCAGCGCATCACCTTTCCGATCGAATCGGCGATGAGCGGCCTGCCCCGGCTCGAACAGACGCGGTCGCTGTCGCGCTACGGGCTGTCGCAGGTCACCGTCGTCTTCAAGGAAGGCACCGACATTTATTTCGCGCGCCAGCTCGTGAGCGAGCGGCTGCAGCAGGTCAAAAGCCGGCTGCCGGACCAGGCCGAGCCCGCGCTGGGCCCCATCGCGACGGGCCTCGGCGAGATCTTCTACTGGACGGTCGAGGCGCGCCCCGACGCCTTGAAACCGGACGGTACGCCCTATTCACCAGCCGATTTGCGCGAGATCCAGGACTGGATCGTGGCGCCGCAGTTGCGCGGCGTCGCCGGCGTGACGGAAGTGAATACGATCGGCGGCTATTTGAAGGAATACCAGGTCGCGCCGGACATGGCGAAGCTGACCGCGCACGGGCTGTCGCTGGCGACCCTGGTGAACGCCATCGACCGCAACAACGTCAACGCGGGCGCCGGCTATATCGAGCGGGGCGGCGAGCAATTCGTCGTGCGCACGCCGGGCCAGGTCAAGACGCTGGACGAGATCCGCAACATCGTGCTGGACGTCGTCGACGGCGCGCCGGTGCGCGTGCGCGACGTGGCCGACGTCGAACCGGGCCGCGAATTGCGCACCGGCGCCGCCACGGAAAACGGGAGAGAGGTCGTGCTGGGCGCCGTCTTCATGCTGATCGGCCAGAACAGCCGCGCCGTCGCGGACAGCGCGCGCCGCAAGCTGGACGAAGTCAACCGCTCGCTGCCGCCCGGCGTGCAGGCGCTGCCCGTGTACGACCGGGCCGTGCTGGTCAACAAGGCGATTCGTACCGTCCGCAACAACCTCGTCGAAGGCGCGCTGCTCGTCATCGCGATCCTGTTCGCCTTCCTGGGCAACCTGCGCGCGGCGCTCGTCACGGCGCTCGTCATTCCGCTCACGATGCTGCTCGTGTTCACGGGCATGGTGCAGGCGGGTGTCAGCGCCAACCTGATGAGCCTCGGCGCGCTCGACTTCGGCATCATCATCGACGGCGCCGTCGTTATCGTCGAGAACTGCATCCGAAGGCTCGGCATTGCCCAGGCCGAGGTCGGACGGCCGCTGACCGGCGCCGAACGCCGCACGGAAGTCGCGCTCGCGGCGGCGGAAGCGCGCCGGCCGCTGCTGTTCGGCCAGCTGATCATCATGACGGTCTACCTGCCCCT
>CBIHRX010000277.1:0-8845 GCA_966212555.1 uncultured Massilia sp. | reverse complement strand
TCCTCTTCTTCCTCTTCCTCGTCTTCGTCCTCATCGTCGTCGGAATCGGTCGACGTCGGGGCGACGGCGGTCGGCGACGTGGCTTCGTCTTCGTCCGGGTCGACCATGCCGTCGACGATTTCGTCGATCTTGATCTCGTCCTGCTCGATGCGGCGGGCGGCGTCGATGATTTCGGCGATCGTCACCGGGCAGGCGGAGATCGCCTGGATCATGTCGCGCAGGCCGTCCTCGATGCGCTTGGCGATCTCGATCTCGCCTTCGCGGGTCAGCAGTTCGACCGAGCCCATCTCGCGCATGTACATGCGGACGGGGTCGGTGGTACGGCCGAAATCGGAGTCGACGGTCGACAGCGCCGCTTCGGCGGCGGCCTCGGCTTCATCGTCGCTGGTGACGGTGGCGACGTTATCGGACAGCAGCAGCGTTTCGGCATCGGGCGCGTGCTCGTAGACGGCGATGCCCATGTCGTTGAACGTGCCGATGATGCCTTCGATCGCTTCCGGATCGACGATGTTGTCCGGCAGATGGTCGTTGATCTCGGAATACGTGAGGAAGCCGCGCTCCTTGCCCGACTTGATCAGGGCCTTGAGCTTCTGGCGGCGGATTTCCAGTTCCTCTTCGCTCGCTTCCGTGTCCGACGAGAACGCATCTTTCAGCAGCGCTTTTTCCTTGGCCTTGCGGTCCTTGGCCTTGGCCTTGTCGACCGCTTTCAGCTCGGCGCGCTCGACCGCGTTCAGGGCGGCGACTTCGTCGTTTTCGGGGGTGAATTCCTTGGGCTTGCGGCCACGCCGGCCTGGGACCTTGACGGCAGGCAGCACGTAGCCCGACGTGTCGATCGCGGCGAGGGCTTCCGCATCGGTCGTCTGGCTGACAGGCGCAACACCCGCGACGCGGGCTTCCGCCTTGTCTTGCGAATTGTCCACTTTAGCGGACATCCTGGTGGATTTGGTAGCCACTTTGGTTTCGGGTTTCTTGGTTGGCACAGGCGCTTTCGAAGTCACAACGACCACTTTACGATGGTTAAAGATAAAGTTTTGTTACCTTACATCACGCTGCAGGCATTACTGTTGCCCCACTAACTGAAACACCTCGCCCGAATTGTCACGAAAAATCGTTTCAATGCTTGCAATAGTTAGCGTTTTATTATAGCACGCGCCCCTGTTCTTTCCAGTCAAGAACGGCGCCTTGGCAACCGGTCCCGATCAGGCGAATTTCGCAGGGGTGTCGTTTGCTGCCTCCCGGGCCAAGAGGTCCTGCTGAGCTGTGATTTCGCGATAGCGGGCACTCACCTGATCTGGGGTCAATCCGGAAGAAAACAACTGGTTCAACTCCTGTTTCAGCACGTCCATCTTGACTTGCCTCACGGCACTCGTCAGCCAGACACGGTCCGCATCGATATCCGATTCGGGTTCGACCGCGATCGATGCGATCAGGTTGTCGTACTCCGAACTCGCTTCCTTCAATTGCTCGGACAACGCGGCGAACGTACCGTTCGGTCCCAGCGCCTGCGCCATCGCCACGAGCTGGCGCAGGCGTTCGGCCTGTTCGGTGCCGAAGTGGTCGAAGGCGCGCAAGGCCGACTCGTCCAGGCCCAGCGCCAACGCCGGATGCGCTACGAGGATGCGCGACATCTGCAATTCCAGACCGACCGGCTCCGGGCGTCCCTGCCGCGGCGGCGCCTTCTTTGCCACCGCAACCGGCTTGGACAACTCGAACAACGCTTCGATCTCCGCCGGCGTTGACTCCGTCAGGTTCGCCAGGCCGCGCACGATCTGCAGGCGCAGGGCCGAGGGCGTCATCGCCTGCAGCAGCGGTTTCGCATCGAACTGGACGCGCGCCCGGCCTTCCGGCGTGTCGAGGTCGTGCTCCGTCGTGACTTCGCGCAACAGGAATTGCGACAACGGCATTGCTTCGTTGATTTCCTGGGCGAATGCGTCGGCGCCGAACTCGCGTACATAGCTGTCCGGATCGTGCTCTTGCGGCAAGAACAGGAACTTGATCGTCTTGTTGTCCGTCACTTGTGGCAGGCATGCTTCCAGCGCGCGGCGGGCGGCGCGGCGGCCGGCCTTGTCGCCGTCGAAGCTGAAGATGACGGTGTCCGTCTGGCGCAGCAGCTTTTGCACGTGGGTACTGGTACAGGCCGTGCCCAAGGTCGCGACGGCTTGCGGGAAGCCGAGCTGGGCCAGGGCGACGACGTCCATATAGCCCTCCGTCACCAGCACATAGCCGGCGTCGCGGATCGCCTGACGCGCCTCGAACAGGCCGTACAGTTCGTGCCCCTTCTGGAACAACGGCGTTTCCGGCGAGTTCAGGTATTTCGGTTCGCCGCCATCCATGACGCGGCCACCGAAACCGATCACCTGCCCCTTCGTGTTCCGGATCGGGAACATGATCCGCTCACGGAAGCGGTCGTAGCGCTTTTTATTGTTGCCTTCCTCGTCCACCTTGTCGATGACGAGGCCGGATTCGACGAGCGCCAGCGCGTCGTAGTCGCGGAAGACGGAACGCAGGTTGTCCCAGCCGCCCGGCGCATAGCCGAGGCCGAAGCGAGCGGCCACTTCGCCCGTCAGGCCGCGGCCTTTCAGATAGGCGATGGCGTTCGGCGCGGTGCGCAGCTGGGCGCGGTAGAAATCGCAGGCCTGGTTCAGCGCATCCGTCAGGGCCAGGGTTTGCGCCTGCTGGGCGGCGCGCTGGGCCGGCGGAATCTTGTCGTCGGCCTCGGGCACGATCATGCCGACACTTTGCGCCAGGTCCTTGACGGCGTCGACGAAGCCCATGCCCGAGTATTCGATCATGAAGCCGATGGCCGTGCCATGGGCGCCGCAGCCGAAGCAGTGATAGAACTGCTTGGTCGGGCTGACGGTGAAGCTGGGGGACTTCTCGTTGTGAAACGGACAGAGCCCCATGTAATTGGCGCCGCCCTTTTTCAGCTGCACATAACGCCCCACCACGTCGACGATGTCAACGCGGTTGAGCAGATCGGTAATGAATGATTGCGGAATCACTTGATCTAACAGTATTTGTCTCAGGTCAGACTATACCGCAGGGCTCGTTACAAGTTGATTTGCAACAATGCAACATGGCGTTGCCGCTCCGGTGCATCAAAAACGGACACGGCCGTGGCGGTTAAGCCGCAGCCGTCATACAGGCATCAAGCGCCTGCCAGGGCTTTCTTGACCTGGGCCGAGACGGCCGTCATGTCGGCACGACCGGCCAGTTTCGGTTTCAGGATGCCCATCACCTTGCCCATGTCCTGCGGACCGGCTGCGCCCGAGGCGGCGACGGCGGCAGCCACTTCGGCGGCGACTTCCTCATCCGACAGGCCGGCCGGCATGTAGGCGGACAGCACGGCCAGTTCCGACTTTTCCTTGTCGGCCAGATCTTGGCGGCCACCATTTTCGAACTGGGTGATCGAATCCTTGCGCTGCTTGATCATCTTTTCGACGACGGCCAGCACCTGCGCATCGGTCAGCTCGATGCGTTCGTCCACTTCTTTCCGCTTGATGTCGGCGATCAGGAGACGGATCGTCGTGAGACGCTCGCTGTCCTTGGCGCGCATCGCGGTTTTCATGTCGTCGGTGATTTGGTCTTTCAAGCTCATGGAAACTCCATTCGATAGGGGCAAAAGGCAAAACCCGCTGCGGCACAACCGGAGCGGGCTTCGTCGGATTCAGGCCTTGCACATCCGGGACTGGCAGTGGCCGTCGCCGGGGAAGGCGTGAATGTAATCAGTACAGCTTCTTCGGCAGTTGCTGGCTGCGGATGCGCTTGTAGTGACGCTTCACGGCAGCGGCCAGCTTGCGCTTGCGCTCTGCAGTCGGCTTCTCGTAGAACTCGCGTGCGCGCAGTTCCGTCAGCAGACCGGTTTTTTCGATAGTGCGCTTGAAGCGACGCATAGCGACTTCGAACGGCTCGTTTTCTTTAAGGCGGATAGTGGTCATGTAAAAATGAAACCGTTGGATTTAGGGAAGAACGAAATTCTAACAGCTTTTCAACTTCTGTGCGAAGTTTTTCATCAGTGTGCAAAGTTGCTACAACTCATTCGATCGCCCTTCCCGCCGCCACGCCGGACGCCCACGCCCATTGGAAGTTGTACCCGCCAAGCCACCCAGTGACGTCGACCGTCTCGCCAATGAAATACAGCCCCGGGACCGTGTTCGCCATCATCGTTTGCTGCGACAGTTCGCGCGTATCGACGCCGCCCAGCGTCACCTCCGCCTTTTTATAGCCTTCCGAGCCGGTCGGGACGATGGCCCAGCGGTTGATCGCATCGCCCAGCTTGCGCAATTTCGCATCGGCCATGTCCGGCAAGCGCGCATCGGGTGTCAACCCATTGCCGATCAGCAGGCCTTCCGCCAGGCGCGTCGGCAGCCATTGCGACAAGATATTGCCCAGCTGCTTTTTCACCGTCGTCTTCATGCCGATCAGCTCTTCCGCCACATCCATTTCCGGCAGCAGATCCAGCACGATGGGCGTGCCCGGCTGCCAGTAGCTGGAGATTTGCAGGATGGCCGGGCCGGACAGGCCGCGGTGCGTGAACAAGAGATCTTCGCGGAAATAGCCGTACTTCGCGTTCTTGCCCTTTTTCGACCCCGTGGTCACGTCCACTTCCAGCGCGATGCCGGCCAGCGGCACGAACGGTTGCCAGCTGGGGCCGTCGAACGTCAGCGGCACGAGGCCGGGACGCGTCTCGACGATTTTCAGGTCGAAATGCTTCGCGATCCGGTAGCCCAGGTCGGTGGCGCCGATCTTCGGGATCGACAGGCCGCCTGTCGCCACCACGACATTGCTCGCGAGGATGGGTTCGCCATCCGTGTCGATGCGAAACGCCTCCGCCCCCTTCGTGACGCCGGCCACCTTGCACGGCATGCGCCACTGCACGCCGCCCGCGTCGCATTCGGCCTTCAGCATGGCGATGATCTGTTCGGACGAGTCGTCGCAAAACAGCTGGCCGCGGTGTTTTTCGTGGTGCGCGATGCGATGCTTTTTGACGAGCGCGAGAAAGTCCTGCGGCGTGTAGCGCGACAGCGCGCTGCGGCAGAAATGCGGATTCTCGGAGAGAAAATTCTGCGGGCCGGCGTTGATGTTCGTGAAATTGCAGCGGCCGCCGCCGGAGATGCGGATCTTTTCCGCCAGCTTGGCGGCGTGGTCGACCAGCAGGACGCGCTTGCCGCGCTGGGCCGCGGTGGCGGCGCACATCATGCCGGCAGCGCCGGCGCCGATGACCGCCACGTCGTAGTGTTTTGCCATGCCTCTTCCGTCAATGCTGCGCGCAAAAGGCGTGATTGTACGGGAAGGCGGGCCGGTTAACCAGCCTGGCGCAACGCCCGCGCCACCCGCACGCACTGGGCCACCTGCGCCGCGATCGGCGGCGGCACGGGCTGTTCGCCGCGCAGCGCACGCGCGATCCAGTCGGCAGTGGCGGCCGCGTCGCGGCCTTCCGGTGCGGGCGCCAGCGCGTCGGTCGGCGCGTCGCGCTCGACCAGCAGCGTTTTTTGTCCGGCGTGGAACCAGTTGATTTCCTGGGCGCGATTGGCGTTCGCCACCGTCTCGCCTTCCGTGCCGCGCATGAGGAAGGCGTCGCCGCGCGCGTGCGGGGCGGCCGTTTCGAAATACTCGGTCAGCATCGCCAGGTATTCCGGGTGCGTGTACGACACGAGACGCAGCGCGGGGCCTTCGAACGGCTGCAGGATCTTGACGATCGTGTGCGTGGAATTGCGCACGCCGAGGATGCGGCGCAGCGACAACTGGTGCGCCAGTTCCGGTGCCAGCCGCTCGATGGGCATGAAGCACGGGCGGCCGGCGGCGAAGGCGTCCAGCATGTCGGCCGTGGAGCCGCTCGGGCCGATGCCCATCTCGGCAAAGATCTCGGCCGTCGTCACGCGGCCCGGGTCTTCCTGCACGCCATGCACGAGCACCGGCACGCCTTCGCGCGCGAGCAGCAGGGCCAGCAGCGGCGTCAGGTTGGCCAGCTTGCGCGCGCCGTTGTAGCTGGGGATCAGCACGGGCGCGAAGTCGCCGGGCGGCGCGGGCAGCGGCGCGAACGAGCTTTCGGCCGCGTCCATGAAGCCGGCGATCTCTTCCACGGATTCGCCCTTGATGCGCATCGCGAGCAGGATGCCGCCCAGCTCCAGGTCGGACACCCGGCCGTCGAGCATGGCGCCGTACAGTTGTTTCGCATCCTCGCGCGTCATGCTGCGCGCGCCTTTCGTTCCGCGGCCGATCTCCTTGATGAAACGGGCGGCCGGGAACGGATTCCGGGGGGTAGTCGTCGTGTCCATAATGACAGGATACCATCGCCGCGCCGGCGCTCACAGCTGCGATATTTTTGGGCAGGAGGATGCACGGTGTAAGATTTCAGGCTAGACTCAACGATCCCCCCTGGAATACATACGATTGCCATGCTGATCACGCCCGATATCGAAAACACCAACGTCACCTCGTTCGCGACCATGCCGACGCCCAGCGAGCTGCATAAAAAGCTGCCGCTGACGGACAAGGCCTTCACCACCGTGATGAAGGGCCGCGACACCCTGCGCAACATCCTCGACCGCAAGGACAAGCGCCTGTTCGTCGTCGTCGGTCCCTGCTCGATCCACGACCCGGTCGCGGGCCTCGACTATGCGCGCCGCCTGAAGGCGCTGCAGGCCGAAGTGGAAGACACGATGGTGCTCGTGATGCGCGTGTATTTCGAAAAGCCGCGCACGACGACCGGCTGGAAGGGCTATATCAACGATCCGTTCATGGACGACTCGTTCCGCGTGGACGTCGGCATGGAGCGCGCGCGCCAGTTCCTGCTCGACGTATGCGAACTGGGCCTGCCGACCGCCACCGAGGCGCTCGACCCGATCTCGCCGCAATACCTGGGCGACCTGATCGCCTGGACCGCGATCGGTGCGCGCACCACCGAGTCCCAGACGCACCGCGAGATGTCGTCCGGCCTCTCCACGCCGGTCGGCTTCAAGAACGGCACCGACGGCGACGTCAGCATCGCCATCAATGCCGTGCTGTCCTCGTCCAGCCCGCACTCCTTCCTGGGCATCAACGGCCAGGGCGGCGTATCGATCGTCCGCACCCGCGGCAACGCCTACGGCCACGTCGTGCTGCGCGGCGGCGGCGGGCGTCCGAACTACGATTCGGTCTCGGTCGCGATCGCCGAACAGGCGCTCACGAAGGCCGGCCTGCCCGCGAACCTCGTCGTCGACTGCTCGCACGCCAACAGCTATAAAAAGCCGGAGCTGCAGCCGCTCGTCATGTCGGACGTCATCCAGCAGATCAAGCATGGCAACCAGTCGCTCGTCGGCGTGATGATCGAGTCGAACATCGTCAGCGGCAACCAGCCGATTCCGAGCGACCTGGCGCAGCTGAAGTACGGCTGCTCCGTCACCGACGGCTGCATCGCCTGGGACGACACCGAGACCATGCTGCGCAACGCGCACAAGGAATTGCTGCAGCGGGCGTGACGCCCTGACTTCAGCCGTTGCAGGTACAATGGCGGATTGCGCGCCGCTCCGGCGCGCCGGTCTTGTCTTCCTCATACTGTTCCTGCTTGCCCATGATTGTCCTCGGCGTCGAATCCTCCTGCGATGAAACCGGCCTGGCTCTGTACGACACGGAGCGCGGCCTGCTGGCCCACGCACTGCACTCGCAGGTCGCGATGCACGAGGAATACGGCGGCGTCGTGCCGGAACTGGCGTCGCGCGATCACATCCGGCGCGCGCTGCCGCTGCTGGAACAGGTGCTCGCGAAGGCCGACCTGCCGATGGAGCGCATCGACGCCATCGCCTACACGCAGGGTCCGGGACTCGCGGGCGCGCTGCTCGTGGGCTCGTCGGTCGCGTGCAGCCTCGCGCTCGCCCTCGACAAACCCGTGCTGGGCGTGCACCACCTGGAGGGTCACCTGCTGTCGCCGCTGCTCGCGACCGAGCGGCCGGAATTCCCGTTCGTCGCCCTGCTCGTCTCCGGCGGCCACACGCAGCTGATGCGCGTGGACGGCGTCGGCCGCTACACCTTGCTCGGCGAGACGCTGGACGACGCGGCCGGCGAAGCGTTCGACAAATCGGCCAAGCTGCTGGGGCTCGGCTATCCGGGCGGTCCGGCCATTTCCCGCCTGGCCGAATTCGGCGATCCGGAAGCGTATAAATTGCCGCGCCCAATGCTGCACTCGAAGGATTTCAACTTCAGCTTCTCGGGCCTCAAGACGGCCGTGCTGACGGTCGTGAAGAACAGCGCCACCGACATCGCCAACGTCTGCGAGCAGGACAAGGCCAACATCGCGCGCGGCTTCGTCGATGCCATCGTCGACGTGCTGACGGCGAAATGCGTGCTGGCGCTGAAGCACACCGGATTGAAACGCCTCGTGATCGCGGGCGGCGTGGGCGCGAACCGCCAGCTGCGCGCGTCGCTGAACGCGGCGGCCGCGAAGAAGCGTTTCAAGGTCTACTACCCCGAACTCGAATTCTGCACGGACAACGGCGCGATGATCGCGTTCGCGGGCGCGCTGCGGCTGGAGCGCAATCCGGAGGCGGCGCAGCGCGACTACGCATTCAACGTGCGCCCGCGCTGGCCGCTGGACGAGATCGAGCCTGCCTAAAGTCGTCATTCCCGCTTTCGCGGGAATGACGGTTCGGGGTGTGTCATGCTGCTTCTTTTGCCGGCCTCGCCTGCCGGTGATACAGGAACTCCAGCACCCTGGTCCGATACTCGTTATAGAGCGCATCGTGCGCCAGCGCGACGCGCTCGCGCGGCCGCGGCAGACGCACGTCCACGATCTCGCCGATGGTCGCGGCCGGGCCGTTGGTCATCATCACGATGCGGTCCGACAGCAGCACCGCCTCGTCCACGTCGT
>CBIHRX010000276.1:0-8944 GCA_966212555.1 uncultured Massilia sp. | reverse complement strand
CGGGGTTCAGCGGGTTCCGCGCGCGCCTCTGGGGACCCGTCGGGGCGGGGCGGCGGCGGGGGTTGGCGGGGGTCGGGGGGCCGTCCGCGACGGCGCCGGCGATGCGCACCGCCTCGTCCAGCGGGCGCACGATGCTCTTGATCAGCATGGCGCCGACGAAGCCGGCCAGGATCAGGCCCAGCACCATGCCGGACAGGCAGACCAGGCGCACGATCTCGTACGTCGTCTGCGAGCGCTGGTTGGCGTGGGCCGCCTCGTCCAGCTGGATCTGGATCAGCGCGTCGATCGACGCCTTCACGGGACGGAACAGCTCGACCATCGGGCCGTGCACGAGCGCCGTGGCGCGCGCCGTGTCGCCGGCACGCACGGCGGCGACGATCGGTTGCAGCGCCTCGGACAGGAATTTTTCCTTGAGCTGCATGAAGCGCTGGGCTTCCTGTTTTTCATGGTCGGACATCGCGGTGGCGCCGTAGGCTTTCCACTGCGTGTCGATGAGCGCCCGGTTGCGCTCGATGTCGTCGACGAGGCCGGCGACCTTGCCCGGTTCCACGGTCAAGGCGCGCGACAGGTTGACCTGGTTCTCGTCCATGGCGCGGACGATCTTGTCGAGCTCGCCAACGCAGACGAGGCCGTCGGAATACATGGATTGCATCTGGCCGTTGGCATGGCCGAGGCTGACCAGGCCGACCGTGGCACCCACGATCAGTTCCAGGCCGAGCAGCGCGATCACGAAGATCAGGCGCGTTTTGATGGTGATGTTTTTTAGCATGACAGGCGGGATGTTGGTTGACCGAAGCATTATAGAAACCAACAATGCCACAAGGAAATGACCTAAGCAGGTCTTTACCTGTTTTTAGCCCGCCGTGGCCAATCCGCAACGAAGCGTTGTCGGATTGGCACGACCCTGCGCACGCATCAGCGCAGGTTGCCCGTGTGGCCGAGCGAGTAGCGGCCGGGCTGCGGCCAGACCGTCAGGCCGTGCGGCTCGCCGCCGACCTTTACTTTCTGCATGTCGCCCGTCTTCGTGTCGATACGGTAGACGACGTCGTCGAAGCGGCCCGACAGCCACAGCCACTTGCCGTCCGCGCTGACGTTGCCCATGTCCGGGCTGCCGCCGCCCGGCACCGGCCAGTTCGCCACGATTTTGCCGGTGGCAAAGTCCAGTACGGCCACGCTGCCCTTGCCCTTCGGCTTGCCGTGGATGCGGTGCGTGCCGCGGCTCGCGATGTACAGGAACTTGCCGTCGCGGCTCGGGTACAGGCCGTGCGTGCCGAGGCCGACGGGGATGAAGCCGATCTGCGTCAGGTTGTCGCCGTCGACGACGTGCACGCCGTCCGCGTCCATGTCGGCGATGTAGTAGCGCTTGCCGTCGGGCGAGATGCGCACGTCCTGCGGCATGCCCTTCTTCGACGTGCAGATCTCGCTGGCGCCCGGCGCCGTCGGGTCGACGCCTTCGCGGAAGCGCGTGGACGGCATCGTCAGCTTCAGGTAGCCGAGCACCTTGCGCTCCACCAGGTCGATCTTCGCGAGGCTGCCGTCGAATTCGCACGTGAACAGCGCATAGCGGCCGTCGATCGAGAACTCGGCATGGTTGATGCCGCCGCACTTCGGCACCTCGATCGCGTACTGCATCGCCATCGAGTGCGGATCGCGGAAGTCGAGACGGTGGCGCGCCTCGGCCACGACGATCGCCGACTTGCCGTCCGGCGTGAAATACATGTTGTACGGATCGTCGACCGGCACGTTCGCACCGGGCTTGCCGGTGCGCGGGTCGATCGGCGTCAGGCTGCCGTCGCCGGTGCGTTCGGCATTGTTCGCGACCCACAGGGTGCGCAGGTCCCATGACGGGATCACGTGCTGCGGGCTCTTGCCGACCTTGAAGCGGTCGACGACCTTCAGCGTCGCCGGGTCGATCACGCTGACGTCGTTCGAGCGCAGGTTCGGCACGTACACGCGTTCCAGGTCGCCTTTCACGACGGGGCTCAGGTGCGTGATCTCGCTGTACACGTTGTTCGGGTCGGCGACGCGCGGCATGCCGGGCACGGTGACGACTGCCGCGGCGGCAACGGGTTTCGATGCGGGTGCGGGCGCGGTGGCGGTCGCATCGACGACCCGCGAGACGACGACGCCGCCCGCGAGGACGCCCAGGACCAGGACGGCGCCAATGGTAGTTTTGGATGACACGATGGCTCTTACTTTCGATGGATGGAATTCGGATTCGGCTCGCGCGCCGCGCGGATCGCGGCCACCGACGCGGCGACGATGCGCTCGACGCCGATGCGGCCCAGGTCGGCCGTGGCACGGGTCGGATCGCCATGCACGCCCGCGCGCACGCCGCCGCGCGCGCCGGCCGCAACCTGCACGGGACGCACGAGCGCCGGGTCGACGGCGAGCGACAGCGCCGTGTCCGCAAGGCCCGCGTGCGTGCCGATCTCGGCGTCGGCAAAGCCGCGCCGCTTCAGGTCGGCGTCGAAGGTGGTCGTGGCGGCATCGTAATAGGCGCCCAGCGCATGGGCGCGGCAAGCGCCGTTGCTCCGGTTGACGCGCGCGGCGGCCCTGGCTTCGCTGGCCTGGTAGCCGCCGTGGTCGCCCAGGAAGAACACGTCGCGGATGCCGTGCCGGCACAGGCTCTGCGCGGTCGACTCCAGCAGGGCTTCGAACGCGGCGTCCGGGATCGAGATCGTGCCGGCAAAGCGCATGTGCGCGGCCGGCGGCGCGATCGCGCCTTCCGGCACATAGGCGACGACGGGCGCGACGACGGCGTCGCCGAGCTGCGCGGCGATGCGTCCCGCCAGCACGCGGGCGCGGACGTTGTGCTTGCCGAGGACGATGTGCGGGCCGCTCTGCTCGGTGCCGCCGATGGGCACGAGCGCCGTCGTGGTGCCGGCCGCGATGCGGTCGCGCAATTCCGGCGACGTCATCTCTTCGAGATAGACGCCGGCGGATGCGGCCGCGGCCCCCGCCAATGGCAGGACCAGGCCCGCAACCGCCAACGCGCGCCGGACGACCGATGTGTGCAGGTGAAGCATGTGATCCGTGTTCCTGATGCTTTACGACTATTGTAGAGCATCCTTCCTCACGGGGCGGAGCGCGGATCGGGACTTTTTTATTACCGGACCATTACATGTGGCTCAACCGTCACGGCGGCTCGTGCCCCGGTCCGCCGTCGCGGCTGCATCGTCCGGCGTCTGGACCGCGCCACCCTGGCGGTTGCCCGGATCGGCGCCGGGAATGGGTTCCGTTGCGCTGCCGCGGCTGCTCTGCGGCGCGCCCGGCGGATTGACGTTGCTTTCCGGCGACGCGGCCGGGAAGTTCGTGTGGCGGCTGGGGTCGCTGCGTTTGTCGTCGTTCATGATGTTCTCCCTGGCATGACAATATTGCATGACATATGGGACCGCGGCCTGTCCGGTCCAATCGGAGGACACGACGTTTCCACGTAGGATCGGGCTCACAAAGCGATCTCAAAGCGTCGTGATGGACGCCACGTCGCCGGGAAGATCCTCAAATGGAAGGACGGCGAAGCGTCGATCATCGGCTGGCCGCTGCAGACGAAGGGCCTCGTCGAGATCATCTGCGCCAACATCCTGCTCGACAAGCAGGTCGGCACGAGCGAGACGTTCACGGCGCTCCTCTTGATGGCCGTCGGCAGTACAATGCTGACCGTCCCGGTCGTGCATCCGAGCTGAATCGCGTGCGGCACCGCGGACTGGTGAATCAGGCCAGTTCCTGATCGGATTCGACGAGGTAGACTTCATGGCACGCAGCGGACTCACGAAATCACAGGTCAGGGAAGCCCGCGACCGGCTGCTGGCGGAGGGGCGCCACCCTTCCGTCGATGCGGTACGCCACGCGCTGGGCGACAGCGGGTCCAAGTCGACCATCCACAAATACCTCAAGGAGCTGCGCGCCGAAGACGGCGGCGCGGATGCGGTGCCGGGCATGCGCCGCGAGGACACGGGCCGCGCCCTGCACGCCCTCGTCGACGAGCTGGCCGACCGCCTGCATGCCGACTTCGAGGAACGCATGCGCATGCTGCGCGCGGCCCACGACCAGGCGCTCATGGAGCGCGACCGCGAACTGGCGGAACTGCGCGGCACCGTCGCCACCCTGACCGCCCGCGTGCGGCAGCTGGAACTGGAAGCGCAATCGGGCACCGGGGACACGCCCCCGCGCCACTGGCAAGACCGCTCCGGGGTGCCGGGCGGCTTCGGCCACTTCGACCGCAGCCTGCTGAACTCGCGCTCCACCGTGCGCGACATCTCCCCCTTCGACCTGATCCGCGCCGCCGCCCGTTCGTGATCGCCACCGCACGGACGCGCCGCCGCGGACGTGCTACAAAGGTGGCGGACCCTCGACACGGAGAGCGAACGATGCTGAAACTGGACAACATGGACCGCGCGCGGATCGACCGGCTCGGCGCACTGGCGGCGCACGTCGTCGAACACGCACTGGCTTCCGGCCTCGCCTGGGACGAAGCGATCCTCGCCTTCGGCATCGCCGCGAAGGCGATCGCCATGAAGGCGTCCGACCAGGGTGCCGGCACGCCCGAACAATGCGCCGCGCAGGCCGAGCGCCGCCTGAAGTCCGGCATGACGCAAAGCGCGACCGTGTTACGCGCGTGGCTGGGGTGAACGCGGCGGTTCTGTTGTCCGTGCGCGATCTGCGTTCGCCGTTCGGCGGGCCGTTCACGTTCGACGTTCACTCGGGCGAATGCATCGCCATCCAGGGGCCGTCCGGCGCGGGCAAGAGCGTCCTGCTGCGCATGCTGGCCGACCTCGATCCGCACGACGGCGACGCCCTGCTGGACGGCCGGCCCGCATCCTCGCTGCCGGCGCCCGACTGGCGCGCCGCCGTCGTCTACCAGGCGGCCGAACCGGCGTGGTGGGAAGCGACGGCCGGCGCGCACTTCGCCGCCGCCGACCAGGCGTTCGTCGCCGCCACGCTGGGCGCCCTTGGCCTGGCCCCGGCACTGCAGGACACCGAGATCGAACGCCTGTCGACGGGCGAACGCCAGCGCCTCGCCCTCGTCCGCTCGCTGGCCCGGCGCCCGCGCGTGCTGCTGCTCGACGAACCGACGGCCGCCCTCGACCCGGACGCCGTCGCGCGCGTGGAGACGCTGCTGCGTGCACGCCTTGCGGACGGCATGGCCATGCTGATCGTCACGCACGCGGGCGAACAGGCGCGCCGGCTGGCACAGCGCGTCTTCCGGCTCGAGCAAGGAAAGCTGGCCACGACATGAATGCGATCCACCTGGGCACCTGGGACCTGCTCGCCGCCGCGATCCTGATCGTACTGGACGCCGCGCTGTCGCTCGCCCTGGGCCTCGGGCTGCACCGCCAGATCCTCGTCGCGGCCGTGCGCATGGTGGCGCAGCTGACGATCGTCGGCCTCGTGCTGCGCCACGTGTTCGCCACGAGCTCCCCGGCTGCCACGCTGGCCGTCGTCCTGTTCATGCTCGCCGCCGCCGCGCGCGAGGTCGCGACCCGGCCGAAGCAGCGCCTGAAGCGCCACATGAATTACCGGATCAGCGCCGCCGTCGTCGCCTGCACCGGTGTCGCGACCGTGCTGCTGGCGCTGACGACGGCCGTGCGCCCGACGCCGTGGTACGAACCGCGCTATGCGATCCCGCTGCTGGGCATCGTCCTCGGCAGCGTCCTGAATGCCGCCAGCCTCGCGCTGGACGGCATCCTCGACGGGGTCGTGCGCGAGCGCGCCCGCATCGAGGCGCGGCTCGCCCTCGGCACGCCGTTCCGCGTAGCCATCGGCCCCCTCGTGCGCAACGCGACGCGGCGCGGCATGATCCCCGTCGCGAACCAGATGTCGGCCGCCGGCATCATCACCCTGCCCGGCATCATGACGGGCCAGCTGCTGGCCGGCATGGATCCGATCGAGGCCGTCAAGTACCAGATCCTGCTGATGTTCCTGCTGGCCGGCGCGAGCGGCCTGGCGGCCGTCGGCGCCGCCATGCTGGCCGTGCGCGCCCTGAGCGACGACCGGCAGCGGCTGCGCGTCGACCGATTGCGTGCCTGAGTGCGGCTAGACCGGGCGCGCCGCGATGAGGACCGTGTCGACCGTGAAGCTGCCGTCCGCCCCGATCTGGAAATAATCCCTCACCTCGCTCGATGCGCGCGCGTGCAGCGAGCGGATCGCGGCGACGTGGACGACGGGCGTGCGCATGCGCGCGATCCACGAATCGAATTCGAGGCGCAGCTTGTACGCGACCACGTCGTCGACCGCGAAGCCGGCGGCCGCCAGCGCCGTCGTCCACTCCGCCACCGACGCGTTGCGCACGTGGGAGGGATCGCGCAGCAGCTCCAGCGTCTGCAGCCACGTGTCCAGCAAGGCCGCGCCGGGCGAGACGACGTCCATGAACAACGCGAGGCCGTCCGGCTTCACGACACGGCGCATCTGCGCGAGCCCGTCGCGGAACGCGCCCCAGTGATGCGCGCTGTAGCGGGTGGCGACGACGTCGAACGACGCCTCCGGACACGGCAGCGCCTCGGCCGCGCCCCGCTTCGTGACGACATTGTCCAGGCCCCGCCGGCAGGCTTCGGCGGCGACCGTGTCCAGCATCGCGGCGGACAGGTCATACGCGACCACCTTGCCGACCTGGCCCGCCATGCGGAATGCCACGTGGCCGCCGCCGCAGCCCATGTCCAGCGCGACGGCATCCGGCCGGTGGCCGATCAGCTCCGCCATCCGCTCCAGGTCCGCGCCGGCCGCGTGCACGGCGCTGGTGAGATAGGCCTCGGCGCGGGAATCGTATTGTTCGAGGACGGTGGCGTCGTGGGTCTGCATGTTGGCTCCTAAATTTTATCGTGGTGTTATTGTCTGCCCGGCTTTTTCCTGTTACAAGGAGCCTGTTTATCCTAGTATCAGGAGCACCATGACCGATGTCCACCAGCGCCAGATGCTCGGCGCCTTCATCCGCGCCCACCGCGCGCGCCTGACGCCCGCCCGGCCCGGCATGCGCCGCCGCACGCCGGGCCTGCGCCGCGAAGAGCTGGCCGATGCGGCCGGCCTCGGCGTCACGTGGATCACGTGGCTGGAACAGGGCCGCGACGTGCAGCCGTCCGTTGCCGCGCTGTCGCGCCTGGCCGAGGCACTGCAATTGTCTCCGGCCGAGCGGGCATCGCTGTTCGACCTGGCCGGCAAGAAGGACCCGCGCGCCGTGTCCGACCATGTCGACGACCTGTCCCCGGCGCTGCTGGCGCTGCCGGGCCTGATGTCCGCGCCGGCGTACCTGCTCGATCACACCTGGACCGCACGGGCGTGGAACGACGCCGCGGCCGCGCTGTTCGTCGGCTGGCTGGACGCGGACGCGCCCGACCGCAACCTGCTCCGCTACGTTTTCCTGCACCCCGCGGCACGCGACCTCATCGTGGACTGGGACACGCGGGCGCGGCGGCTGGCGGCGGAATTCCGGGCCGACTTCCACCGCCGGCCGGCGGACGAGGACATGCAGTCCCTCGTCGAGCGGCTGCGCCGGGACAGCCAGCTGTTCGCGCAGTGCTGGGACAAGCAGGACGTGCTGCACCGGGACGGCGGGGCGCGCCGGTTCCGCCATCCCGTCCGGGGCGAACTGGGGTTCGTGCAGACGACGCTGTTGGTGGCCTTGCAGATGGAGATCAAGCTGGTATGCCTGGCGGCGGAACCCCACCCGTCGAAAGCGGTCGATACATAAGCGGTCGATCCATAAAGGATGCGTTTCGTGTTGAAAGGATGCGCATGGACGCTTACGCCACGGATGCTTTCGACGTTGCCGCGCTGGTGCCCGGCTTCCGGCCCCCGCCGCAGCCCGCGCCCGGCCACGACGACACGCAACTGGCCGAGGCCGACGCCCGCATGCGCCATTGGCGCGCGCCCGTCGACGGCCCACTGGTCCCCGGCTCGGACCGCCACGGCGACGCCACGAGCCGCATGTTCCGCGACACCTTCAACCCCTACCGCCCCGCCGTGCTGGACTGGCCCGCGCTGGAACCGGCGGTGCGCGAGCGCATCGTCGCGCTGCCGATCTGGGACATCGCCGTCCAGACGGAAGGCAAGGCGCGCCTGCGCATGGCGGCCTATGCCGGCACCCTGCGCGACCCCGGCATGCGCGACGCCCTCGCCCTGAACGCGTGGGAAGAGCAGCGCCACAAGGACGTGCTGGCGCGCATGGTCGCCGCCTACGGCATCGACCTAGCCCCCGAACCCGTCCAGCCCCGGCCCCGGGATCCGGAATGGGCCTACCTCGTCACCGGCTACAGCGAGTGCATCGACAGCTTCTTCGCGTTCGGCCTGTTCGAGCTGGCGCGGCGTTCCGGCCTGTTTCCGCCGGCGCTCGTCGACACGTTCGAGCCGGTGATGCAGGAAGAGTGCCGGCACATCCTGCTGTTCGCCAACTGGGCCGCCTGGCACCGCGCCCGCCTGTCCTTCCTGCGCCGCGTCCGCTTCGAAGCGAAGGTCGCCGCCGTGTGGGCGTTCCTCGCGTGGGAGCGGATCGGCCTCGCACGCGCCGTCGACGCGGCCGGTGGCGCACGTCCGCAGGACAACAACTTCACCTTGCACGGCGCGCAATCGGTGGCGGACGAAGGCATCGGCGTCCGCGACCTGCTTGCGCTCTGCCTCGCCGAAAACGACCGGCGCTTCGCGGGGTATGACGAACGGCTGCTCCGTCCGCGCACGGTGCCGCGCCTCGCCCGGCTCGTGCTGCGCGTGACCGGGCCGTTCGGCCGGCGCCCCTAATCGACATACCCTTCCCCGAAATACCCTTCCCGCCCGAACCATGCGACCGCCGCCCGCACGCCGTCCACGTACGGTCCCGGCCGGTAAGCGAGCTCCCGCTCCGCTTTCCCCGACGAAAAAAACATCCGGTTGCGCGCCATCTTCAAACCGTCCACGGTCAGGAACGGCTCGCGCCCGCGCAGGCGCGCGACTGCCTCGGCCGCGGGCGCGAGCGGCA
>CBIHRX010000275.1:0-8952 GCA_966212555.1 uncultured Massilia sp. | reverse complement strand
TCATGCAGGCCTCGGCCGGCGCCCGCAAATATGCCGGCGAAGCCTTCCTGCGCCACCTGATCGACGCCGCCGTCGAAGCCTACCCGCACATCCCGGTCGTCATGCACCAGGACCACGGCCAGTCGCCGGCCGTCTGCATGGCTGCGATCCGCTCCGGCTTCACGTCCGTCATGATGGACGGCTCGCTGGAAGCGGACGGCAAGTCCGTCGCCTCGTACGACTACAACGTCGAAGTGTCGAAGGAAGTCGTCAAGTTCGCGCACTCGATCGGCGTGACCGTCGAAGCGGAACTGGGCGTGCTCGGCTCGCTGGAAACGATGAAGGGCGACAAGGAAGACGGCCACGGCGCGGACCGCACCATGACCCGCGAAGAGCTGCTGACCGACGTCGCGCAGGCCGCCGACTTCGTCGCGCGCACCCAGTGCGACGCGCTGGCCATCGCGATCGGCACCTCGCACGGCGCCTATAAATTCACGCGCAAGCCGACCGGCGACATCCTTGCCATCGACCGCATCAAGGAAATCCACGCGCGCATCCCGAACACGCACCTCGTGATGCACGGTTCGTCGTCGGTCCCGCAGGAACTGCTGGCGATCATCCGCGAATTCGGCGGCGACATGAAGGAAACCTATGGCGTGCCGGTCGAGGAAATCCAGGAAGGCATCAAGCACGGCGTCCGCAAGATCAACATCGACACGGACATCCGCCTGGCGATGACGGCCGCGATCCGCAAATACCTGTTCGAGAACCCGTCGAAATTCGACCCGCGCGACTACCTGAAGCCGGCCCGCGAAGCGGCGACGCAGATCTGCAAGGCACGCTATATCTCCTTCGGCTGCGAAGGCATGGCGGCCAAGATCAAGCCGATTCCGCTGGAAAAAATGGCCGAGCGCTATAAAGCTGGCGAACTGGCGCAGATCGTTCAGTAATCGCTAACCGCAACACACCACCGTCATTCCCGCGCAAGCGGGAATCCATACTGAGCAACAGGATTCGGTACGTTGGAAACTACTGGAATCTTCCTGACGTTCGGACTTCGGCACCTCAGCATGGGCCCCCGCTTTCGCGGGGGTGACGGGATCGGCAATGCCGATCCCGTCAAGTTTCCGCAATATTCGCGTAAAATATCGCTTTGGCACCGGCTCTCACTAGCCTTCGCCCATCCGACCGGCCCCTTCGCCGGTTTCGCTTTATCAAGATATCCCCTCTATGAAAAGCCTCTACCAATCCACTATTTCCTCCCTGCCACTGCTGGGCCATGGCAAGGTCCGTGACAACTACGCCGTCGGCGACGACAAGATCCTGATCGTCACGACCGACCGTCTGTCGGCCTTCGACGTCGTCATGAACGAACCGATCCCCGGCAAGGGCATGGTGCTGAACCAGATGAGCGATTTCTGGTTCGAGAAACTCGGCCACATCGTGCCGAACCACCTGACCGGCGTGGCGCCGGAATCCGTGGTTGCACCGGAAGAAGTGGAGCAGGTGAAAGGCCGCGCCGTCGTCGCCAAGCGCCTCAAGCCGATCCTCGTGGAAGCCGTCGTGCGCGGCTACATCATCGGGTCGGGCTGGAAGGATTACCAGGCGACCGGTGCCGTCTGCGGCATTCAACTACCGGCCGGCCTGCGCCAGGCCGACAAGCTGGCCGAGCCGCTGTTCACCCCGGCCGCGAAAGCCGACCTGGGCGAGCACGACGAGAACATCAGTTTCGCCGACATGGAACAGCGCATCGGCGCGGAACTGGCGAACAAGATCCGCGACATCAGCATCCAGCTGTACAAGACCGCAGCCGACTACGCGGCCACGCGCGGCATCATCATCGCCGACACCAAGTTCGAATTCGGCCTGGACGAGAACGGCGTGCTGCACCTGATGGACGAAGTCCTGACCGCCGATTCCTCGCGCTTCTGGCCTGCGGATTCGTACGCGCCGGACATGTCGCCGCCGTCGTTCGACAAGCAGTTCGTGCGCGACTACCTGGAAACGCTGAAGGACTGGAACAAGACCCCGCCTGCACCGCCGCTGCCGCAGGACGTCATCGAAAAGACCCAGGCCAAGTACTTCGAAGCCATCGAACGCCTGACGGGCGAGAAGCTGAAGGTCTGACAGATGGCGGACCAGCAAAACAAGCCCCTCGTCGGCGTGATCATGGGTTCCAGCTCCGACTGGGATGTGATGCAGCACGCCTGCGCCATGCTGAAGCAGTTCGGCGTGCCGTTCGAAGCGCAAGTGATCTCGGCGCACCGCATGCCGGACGAAATGTTCACGTACGCGGAAACCGCCCGTAGCCGCGGCCTGCGCGCCATCATCGCCGGTGCCGGCGGTGCCGCGCACCTGCCGGGCATGGTGGCCGCGAAGACGGTCGTGCCCGTGCTGGGCGTGCCCGTGCCGTCGAAATACCTGCGCGGCGAAGATTCGCTGCTGTCGATCGTGCAGATGCCGAAGGGTGTGCCCGTGTCGACCTTCGCCATCGGCGAGGCCGGCGCCGCGAATGCCGCGCTGACCGCGATCGCCATCATCGCCACGACCGACGACGCCCTGGCGGGCCAGCTGGAACAATTCCGCCAGCAACAGACCGCCGCCGCCAAGGCCATGACCCTGCCTGTGAACGACTGATGAGTGATACGAAGTCCCAAGCCTATTTGCCGGAAGCCGCGCAACCCGCGTGGCTCGGCGTGATGGGCGGCGGCCAGCTGGGCCGCATGTTCGCCCACGCCGCGCAGGCGATGGGCTACCGCGTGGCCGTGCTGGAGCCGTCGACCGACTGCCCGGCGGGCCAGGTGGCCGAGCGCCTCGTCGAGGCAGGCTATGAAGATGCGGCCGGCCTGGATGCGCTGGCCGCGCAATGCGTGGCCGTCACGACGGAATTCGAAAACGTCCCGGCCGCCAGCCTGTCGCGCCTCGCGCAGCAGGTGTTCGTCGCGCCCAACGCGCACGGCGTGTCCGTCGCCCAGGACCGCATCGCGGAAAAATCCTTCTTCGTCGCCTGCGCCGATAAATCCGGCGTGATGCCGGCGCCGCACAAGGTGATCGCGAGCGATGCCGATATCGACGCCATCGCCGACGACCTGCTGCCCGGTATCCTGAAAACGGTGCGCATGGGCTACGACGGCAAGGGCCAGGTGCGCGTGCGCACGCGCGACGACGTGCGTGCAGCGTTCGAGTCCATGGACCGCGTGACCTGTCTGCTGGAAAAGATGCTGCCGCTGGCTTATGAAGTGTCCGTGCTGACGGCGCGCGGGGCGGATGGCCAGTCGGTCGTCTACCCGATCGCGGAAAACGTGCACCGCGACGGCATCCTGTTCACGACGACCGTGCCGGGCCCGAACGTGTCCACCGATTGCGCGCGCAAGGCGCAGGATGCGGCGCGCGCCATCGTGGCCGAGCTGGGCTATGTCGGCGTGCTGTGCATCGAATTCTTCGTGCTGGCCGACGGCTCGCTCGTCGTCAACGAGATGGCGCCGCGGCCGCACAACAGCGGCCACTACACGATCGATGCCTGCATCACGAGCCAGTTCGCGCAGCAGGTCCGGGCGATGGCGAAACTGCCGCTGGGCGACGTGCGCCAGCATTCGCCGGCCGTCATGCTGAACATCCTCGGCGACGTGTGGTTCGAGGGCAAGGGGGAGCAGGAGCGGGTGCGCGAACCGGCGTGGGACGCCGTGCTCACGCTGCCCGGCGCCAACCTGCACCTGTACGGCAAGACGGACCCGCGCCGCGGCCGCAAGATGGGTCACGTGACGTTCGTCGCGCCCACCTTGCAGGAAGCCCAGGCGAATTTCGCGCAGGCGTGTTCCATCCTCGGGATCGCACTGTGACGGATGTGATTGCCGCCGCCGCACGCGCGCTCGAAGCCGGCCGCCTCGTCGCGCTGCCGACCGAGACCGTGTACGGCCTCGGCGCGGACGCCGAGAACCCGGCCGCCGTCGCCGCGATCTATGCGGCCAAGGGCCGGCCGCAGGATCACCCCGTGATCGTGCACGTGGCCCCGGGCGCCAGCCTCGACTACTGGGCGACCGACATCCCGTCGGAAGCGCGCCAGCTGGCCGACGCCTTCTGGCCCGGCCCGCTGACGATGATTGTAAAGCGCGCACCGCACATTCCGGACGCCGTCTCAGGCGGCCAGGACACGGTCGGCATCCGCTGCCCGTCGCATCCGGTGGCGATTCAACTGCTGCAGGCGTTCAAGGGCGGAAAGGGCGGCATCGCAGCCCCGTCCGCGAATAAATTCGGTGCCGTCAGCCCGACGACCGCTGAGCACGTGCGCGACGAATTCGGCGACGACATCGGCGAACACGGCCGCATCGCGTTCGTGCTGGATGGCGGCCAAAGCGAGGTCGGCATCGAATCGACGATCGTCGATCTGTCGCGCCTGGCCACGCACGGCCCCGTGCTGCTGCGTCCCGGTCACATCTCGGCGGATGCCATCGCCGCGGTGATCGACCAGGTGCCCGCGCGTCCGGATGCGGCGGCACCCCGCGCGTCCGGCACGCTGGAATCGCATTACGCACCGCACACGCCCGTCGCGATGCAGGACACGGCGACCCTGGCCGATACCTTGTCCAGGTTGCAAGGAGCTGGACGCAAGGTCGCGTTGATCCATTATTCGGACTTGCCGGCCACGCATGCGGCCGTCCGCTTGCCGGCTTCTCCGGAAGGCTTTGCGCACGCACTGTACGCGGCGCTGCGCGCGATGGATGGCACGGGCGCCGACGTCATCCTCGTCGAGGCGCCGCCGCAGGACGGCCCCTGGCTGGGCGTCAACGACCGCCTGCGCCGCGCAGCGCATGGTTCTACCGGCATCGTGCACGGGCTGATAAACAACACCCCCGCGCTGTAATCCGTCGGGAATCTTCCCAAAAACGCCTGTCCGGTGCATGCTATTCGGCAACCACCGGTCCGCCTCCCGCGCGGACCGTCATCCGTTAGCCGAAGGATATCCATGCGTTCCCTCTTTACCCTGGCCTGCACCCTCGGGCTGGGCTCCCTGCTTGCCGCTTGCAGCGGCGGCACCACCGCCGGCGGCACGCCGACCGGCGTTTCGAATCCGGAGCCGCTGCCCGTCGCGACGCGCGGCAGCCTCGTGGGACAGGCCGCTTCCGTGGCCGTCAACGTCGGCGGCGCGAGTCTCACCACGCTGAGCCCCACCGTGCTGGCCGGCTTCCTCGAATCGGCCCAGCAGGGCACGCTGGCCGTCGCGGGGCAGCCGCAGTGCTCGGTGTCCGTGTACAAGGTCCACTACAACACCATCGGCGGCGCCGGCGAAGCGACGAACGCCAGCGCCGCCGTCTTCGTGCCCACGGGCGGCGGCGCGTCGTGCAGCAACTCGCGGCCCGTCGTGCTGTATGCGCACGGCACGTCGTTGCAGAAATCCTATGACATGGCCGACATCGCCAACAACACGGAAGCGCGCCTCGCGGCGGCCGTGTTCGCGGCCCAGGGCTTCATCGTCGTCGCGCCGAACTACACGGGCTATAGCGGTTCGTCGCTGGGTTACCACCCGTACCTGGACCGCGTGGCGCAGGCCGCCGACATGATCGACGCGCTGCGCGCCGCGCGCACGTCGTTCACGGCGATCGGCGCCAAGGATTCCGGCAAGCTGATGGTCACGGGCTATTCCCAAGGCGGCTATGTCGCCCTGGCCACGCAACGCGCCATGCAAGACCTGGGCACGAACGAGTTCACGCTTACGGCCGCATCCGGCATGTCGGGCCCGTACGCCATTGCCCGCTTCGGCGACGACTTGTTCGGCGGCGCGCCGCGCAACGGTGCCACCGTGATCGTGCCGATGATCATCAACGCGGGCCAGCATGCGAGCGCCGCGTTGTACGCGACGCCGTCCGAAGTCTACGAGGCCCAGTACGCCGGGTCCATCGTCGACCTGGTGCCGGGCAGCCTGGGCAGCGGCGACCTCGTCGACCAGGGCAAGCTGCCGG
Source organism: uncultured Massilia sp. (assembly GCA_966212555.1). Classification (GTDB taxonomy): domain Bacteria; phylum Pseudomonadota; class Gammaproteobacteria; order Burkholderiales; family Burkholderiaceae_D; genus Telluria. Next base: position 3,016 of record CBIHRX010000275.1, on the reverse strand, counting down.
CGACAGCCCTGTTCGCCGCGGATTCGCAGCCGCAGACGGCCGGCTACACGGCGTATTTCGGCGCCAATAACCTGATCCGCACGGACTACCGCAACGGCTACCTGTCCGACCTGGCGTCGCACCCGTGCGACCAGAGTGCGACGTCCCCGCTGGCCTGTGCTCCGGCGCACAGCCTGCGCAAATGGCTCGTGCGCAATGACCTGCGCAGCTATATGCCGAGCGCGCCGACGATGCTGTGCGGCGGTCATGACGACCCGGTCGTGCCGTTCTTCAACGCGACGTCGTCAGCCAGCTATTTCAGCGCACGCGGCAGCAAGATCACGTTGCTGGACATCGATGACACGCCGTCCCTGAACGACCCGTATCGTACTGCCAAGGCCGGCTTCGTGACGGCCAGGTCGATACTGCGCGCGGCGTCAGGCGATGGTGCTGTCGCGTCCGCTTATCACGCCGGTCTCGTGGCGCCGTTCTGCATGGCGGCGACCCGTGATTATTTTCAGACAACATTGTCACATTAAGACATGAATACGTCGGCAGCGTTGCTATAATCGGCCGCTGCCGGCCTTGTCTCCCAGCCGTCACAACCGGGTGTTGTTGCCGGTGCACGACAATGTTTTTCGCTATACAACTGTGCTGAAGACTGGCATATTAGTTGAGACACGAATAGCACGGCCGTTCGTTGCAAAAGAAAAAATTTTCTTAGGAGACACAATGCGTAAGACCTCATTCGCGCTCGCGCTGTTGACCGCTGCCGTCCTGTCGGCTTGCGGCGGCAGCAGTACCAGCCCTCGCGGCGGCGACCAGACCCCGGTTACCAAATTCAGCGCACAGGTATCGTTCGGCGACAGCCTGTCCGACGTCGGCTCGTATGCCGTCGGCGGCGTCAAGGCGCTGGGTGGCGGCAAGTTCACGATCAACGGCGACAACACGTCGATCAATGCCGACCTGACCGGCAAGAACTGGACCGAATTCGTCGCAGCCCAGCTGAGCCTGCCCGCGCCGTGCGCGGCCCAGACCGGCCTGCAGGGCGACGCGACCAAGGGCTTTGCCGTGCCCGTCACCTTCAATACCAACTGCCTCAACTACGCGCAGGGCGGCTCGCGCGTGACGAATCCGGTCGGCCCGAACAACAAGGCCGTGAACCCGACGCTGGGCCTGACCACCGTGCCCGTGGTGACGCAGATCGCGAACCACCTGGCCAAGACCGGCGGCAAGTTCACTGGTACCGAACTCGTGACCGTGCTGGCCGGCGGCAACGACATCCTGTTCCTGCTGGGCCAACTGTCGACGAACGCCACTGCCGCCGGCACCGCCGCCGGTTCCCAGGCCTTCGCCGTGTCGCTGACGACCCAGCTGGCCGCCGGTGCGACGAACCCGGCCACCGCGGCCCAGGCGATCGGCCTCGCGATCCAGACGGAAGCAGCGCGCGCCGGCCACACCGACGCCTCGATCGTGCAAGCCGCCGTCACCGCCGCCGTCATGGCCGGCAACACCGCGGCCGCGCAGGCGACCGTGTATGGTCCGATGGTCACCAAGGCCCAGGCCGACGCCACGGCCGCCGGCCAGAAGGCGGGCGCCGACTACCTGACCGCCAACGCCGCCGGTGTCGTCACCGCCATGGCCACCGCGGGCGCCGAGCTGGGCGTTTTGGTCAAGACGCAGATCGTCGCCAAGGGCGCGAACTACGTCGTCGTGAACAACCTGCCGGACGTGGCCTCGACGCCGTCGGGCAAGTCGCAATCGGCCGCCGTCCAGGCCTTGATCGTGAAAGCCGTCGACGCGTTCAACGCGCAGCTGAAGGCCGCCGTCGCCGGCGAGCCGAAAGTGCTGTACGTCGACCTGTGGACCATCAGCCACGACGAAGTGATCAATCCGGCCCCGTACGGCCTCACCAATACGTCGACCCCGGCCTGCGGCCCGAACGCGCTGGGCACCACGTCGCTCGTCTGCAATGCGAAGAACGTGATCGCAGGCGACGTCAGCCGCTACATGTTCGCCGACGACGTGCACCCGACCCCGTTCGAGAACTGGCTGATCGCGCGCTACGTCCTCGAGCAGATGGCCGTGAAGGGCTGGCTGTAATCGTCACGACAGGCCCGTCCACAGGGGCGGGCCATCAATAAGAATCAGGAGATAACATGAAAGTAAGTTCCAATGTCGTGAAACTGCTGTTCGCCGCGGGCGCGCTGGCCGTGGCGGGCAGTGCCGCGGCACAGGCCAAAGGGAAGTGGGCCGTGTCGGTCGGCGCCATCGAGATCGAACCGAAGGTGGAGAGCGGCGCGATTTCCGCCCCGGCGCTGCCGAATTCGTTGGGCGACGTCGGCAAGGACACGGAACCGGTGGCGATCATCAACTACGGGATCACCGACAACATCACCGCCGAATTCACCATCGCGAAGCCCTACAAGCACAGCATCTATGGCGCGGGTGCCATCGCCGGTACCGGCGAGCTGGGCACGACGCATGCCTTGCCGCCGACCCTGTTCGCGCAATACCGTTTCTTCTCGCCGAATGCGGCCTTCCGCCCTTACGTCGGCCTGGGCGTGACCTATGCCTACTTTTATAAGGAAACCGGTTCGTTCCGCATGACGGCGCTGACGAACCCGGGCGGTCCGGCCACGACGTTCAACATCGACAATAAATTGACCTATTCGGGCCAGATCGGTGCCGTCTGGAACTTCAGCGAGAAATGGTTCCTCAACGCCGCGCTCGTGAAGACGCGCCTGCGGACCGACGTACACTTCTCGACCGGACAGAACCAGCACATGAAGCTGGATCCGAAATCGACCGTGCTGACCCTGGGTTACAAGTTCTGAGCCTGTTTCGCCCACAAAAAAACCGCCTTCGTGGCGGTTTTTTTATTGCTGGTGGGCTCGGGGAGCCCACCCTACGGCATCGGCATATCGTAGGGTGGGCACCCTGTGCCCACCATGCGTCGCCGATATCGTCAGAACGCCGCGATGCCGGTCTGCGCGCGTCCCAGGATCAGCGCGTGGATGTCGTGCGTGCCTTCGTA
>CBIHRX010000274.1:0-8969 GCA_966212555.1 uncultured Massilia sp. | reverse complement strand
CCTTGGCGCAGATGGCCGGCATGGCCGCCGTGCCCGGCAAGGGCGCGTTCCTGCACCGCGACCTGTCGCTGCTCGTGCGCGCGCTGACGACCGGCGGCACGTCGACCATCAACTTCGCCACCGCCGCGCCGCCGCCCGCCGCGCTGTTCGCCCGGCACGGCATCGACCTCGCACCGGCGCTGGCCGCCTGGCGCGCGGAACTGCCGATGGCGCCGCTGCCGGACGAACTCGTCGGACCGATGGCCGCGCGCATCGCGGCGGGCGCCCGCGCGCAAGGGCTCGCGTGGCGCAAGCTGGACAAGATGATCCGCCCGGCCGCATGCCGCACCGGCTGCTGGCGCTGCGTCTACGGCTGCCCGTTCGGGGCGAAGTGGTCGGCGCGGGAACTGGTCGACGACGCCTGCGCCCACGGCGCGCGGCTCGTCACCGGTGCGCACGTGACGCGCGTGCTGGTGGAAGACGGCCGCGCCGCCGGCGTCGAAGCGCGGATCGGCGGGCGGATCGAGACATTCCGGGCCGGCCGGGTCGTGCTGGCCGCCGGCGGCATCGGCAGCCCGCGCATCCTCGGGTCGTCCGGCCTGCTGGAAGGACCGGTCCCGTTCTTCAGCGATCCGGTGGTGGCCGTGATGGGGACGGTCGACGACATCGAGGCCGGCGGCGCCGAGGTGCCGATGGCGGCCGGCCACCACGATGCCGACGCAGGCATCAGCCTGGCCGACCTGACGCTGCCCCGCCCCATGTACCAGGCGTTCGCGGCGCAGGCGGGCCGGATCGACCGGCTGTTCGCGCATGACCGCACGCTGACGATCATGGTCAAGATCCGCGACGCGATCCGGGGCGACGTCGGCCCGCGCTGGGTCGACAAGACGCTGGCCCCGGAAGACCGGCGCCGCTTCGACGCCGGCATCGCCACCGCGCGCGGGATCCTGGGCGCGGCCGGCGCGCACCACATCTTCGCCAGCCGCCACTTCGCGGCGCACCCCGGCGGCACGGTGCGCATCGGGCAGGCGCTGGACGCGGACCTGGCCACCGCCACGTCCGGCCTGTACGTGTGCGACGCCTCCGTCATTCCCGAACCGTGGGGCTTGCCGCCCACCCTGACCTTGCTGTGCCTGGGCTGGCGGCTGGGACGTCACCTGGCGGGTATCAGCGCTTCACAGGCAGTGTCGTCGTCAGCTTGATGTCCGCCGACGATTCGCCCACCATCAGCTTCACGGGCACCGCCTCGACGTCGAAGCGGCCCGCCTGCGTGTTCCAGTACGCCAGGCGCTGCGCCGCGAGCGGGATACGCACCGTGCGCGTTTCGCCCGGCTTCAGGTTGACGCGTCGGAAGCCGACCAGCGCCTGGCGCGGCCGCTCGACCTGCGACTTCGGCCAGGCCGCGTACAGCTCGACGACGCTGTCGCCCGCCACCTTGCCCGTGTTGGTCACGTCCACGTCGACCTCGACCTTGCCGTCCGCCGCCAGCGCCGGCGCGCTCGTGCGCAGCTTCGCATACTTGAAGGTTGTGTAGGACAGGCCGTGCCCGAACGGGAACAGCGGCTGGCCCTTGAAGTACATGTAGGTGCGGCCATGGCGGATGTCGTAGTCCATCATGGGCGGCAGCTGCGATTCCGCCGCCGGCCACGTCGCCACGAGCTTGCCGCCCGGGTTGTAGTCGCCGAACAGCACCTGCGCGAGCGCCGTGCCCTGGTCCTGCGACGAGTGCGCCATCTGCACGATCGCGGGCACGTGGTCCTTCGCCCAGTTGATCGTGTACGGGAAGCTCGACACGAGCACCATCACCGTGCGCGGATTCGCCGCCAGCACCTGTTTCACGAGGCCTTCCTGCGCCAGGGCCAGCGTCTCGCGGTCGCGCCCTTCGCGCCCGTCGCCCGGGTCGGCGCACGGCTTGGTGCCGGCGTCGGTCCACTCGTGCGCCATGTTCGGGCCGCAGGTCGGGTCGTTGCCGACGACGACGATGGCCACGTCCGCGTCGCGCGCCGCCTTCACCGCCGCATCGTCCGCGTTGTCCGCGGCATGCGTGACGGTCACGCCCGAACCCACCGCCGCCTTGATGCCGGCCAACGCCGTCACCGTGTACGGCGCTTTGCCGCCGTACCAGTCCCAGTGCACGCTGTCCGCATGCGGGCCGATCACGGCGATACGCTTGATCCCCGTCTTCGCGAGCGGCAGCGCGTGCCCGTCGTTCTTCATCAGCACGATGGATTCCAGCGCCATCTTCAGCGATACGGCCTTGTGCGCCGCGCTGTCCCACGGGGCCGGGCCGTCCTTGATCGCGGCATACGGATTGCCGGCCGGCGGGTCGATGAGGCCCAGCTTGATCGTCGTCCGGAACTTGCGCGCGAGCGCCTCGTCGAGATCGGCCACCGTGATGGTGCACTCCTTCAGCGCCGCGCCCAGCTCGTCCTGGTATTTGTCGAGGTACTGGTTGATGCCCGCCTTCAGGCCCGCGACGGCCGCCGCCTTCTGGTCCGGATACCGTTTATACAGTTTCACGAGATTGCCGATGGCGCCGCCGTCGCTCGAGATCACGTCCGCGCCCCACTGCCCGATCACGAGGCTGCGCAGCACGGGATGCACGCCCATCGGCGTGCCGTTCCAGGCGTTGTACGACGCCATCAGGGCGCGCGCGCCGCCATCCTCGAACGCCATGCGGAACGGCGCCGCGTAGTATTCGTGGAACTGGCGCTCGTCGAAATCGGACGTCGAGTTGCCGCGCCCGTTCTCGTTGCTGTTGGCGAGGAAGTGCTTGAGAAGCGCCGCGCCGCGCCAGACTTTCGGATCGTCGCCCTGGATGCCGCGCGTGAACGCCGTCGCCATCGTCCCGACGAGGAAGGCGTCCTCGCCGTACACCTCTTCGCTGCGGCCCCAGCGCGGGTCGCGCGCGAGGTCGGACTGCGGGCCCCATTGCATCAGCATCGGATGCTTGTATTTCTCGCTCTGCGTGATATAGCGGGCTTCCGTCGACTGCACGGCGCCGGCCTGGCGCACGAGTTCCGGATCCCAGCTCGCGCCCATGCCGGGCGGCTGCGGGAATTGCGTCGTCGGGATGGGTTGCCGCTGGCGCTTGGATTCGCCCCGCTGCACCAGTCCATGGATGCCTTCCGTACCGCCGAAGCTGGGGATGCCGAGGCGCGGCACGCCGGAATCCGTCGACAGCGCCGCGATCTTTTCGTCGGGCGTCATCAAGGACAGGATATTGGCGATGCGTTGTTGCGGCGCGAGGTTCGGGTCCTGGAACGGATAAGTCGCCGCCTGGGTGCCGCCGGCGCACAATGCGGCGGCGAGCGCCACCGCGCGAAGAATGTTCGACTGCATGCTGTCTCCTTGTGTAAACGTTTTTTGTTAGCGCGAACATACTCATCATACTCCGTAATGAAACCGTTTTCACAACACTCACCCCGAAGTTCGTGTCCGGTGCTAAAAGTTTCTTGCGTGCCGTAAAGACATAAGTACAATCGACGTGCATACAATCAGGAGACAGCATGACTTATGAACGCATCGTGGTCCTCGGCGGCGGCACGGCCGGCTGGATGACCGCGACGGCCCTCGCGACGGGCCTGAAGGGCACGACGGTGGAACTGGTGGAGTCCGAGGACATCGGCACGGTCGGCGTCGGCGAGGCCACCTTCCCTTCGATCCGCAATTACCACCAGATCCTGGGCATCCCCGAAGCGGACTTCCTGCGCGCGACCAACGGCACGTACAAGCTGGGCATCCGGTTCCGCGACTGGCGCGTCAAGGGCGAGGACTATTACCATACGTTCGGCGACTTCGGCACGCTGGGCGGTCCCGACTCGCTGTGGGGCCAGTACCGTCGCCATCCGCGCGCCAACCTGCCCACGTTCGGCGAGCAATGCCTGCCGACCGTGATGGCGATGAACGACCGCTTCTGCGCGCCCGGCAAGGATGCCGCGAATTTCAACTACGCCTACCACTTCGACGCCATCCTGTATGCGCGCTTCCTGCGCGACATCGCGCTCGCGCGCGGCGTGCGCCGCACCGAGGGCAAGGTCGTCGACGTGGCGCGCCGGCCGGACGGCGGCATCGCGTCGCTCAGGCTGGACGACGACCGCGTCGTCAAGGCCGACCTGTTCATCGACTGTTCGGGGTTCTCCTCGCTGCTGCTGGGCCGCACGCTGGGCGAGCCGTTCGTCGACTTTTCGCACTGGCTGCCCGTCGACCGCGCATGGGCCGTGCCGTCCGCCCGCGTGGGCGACAGCCTGACGCCGTACACCCGCGCTACCGCGCTGGACGCCGGCTGGGCCTGGCGCATCCCGCTGCAGGACCGCACCGGCAACGGCCACGTGTTTTCGACCCGCTTCATCGACGAGGACACGGCCCGCGAACAGCTGCTGCAGCAGCTCGACGGCGAAGCGCTCGCGGAACCGCGCCTGCTGCGCTTCACCACGGGCCACCGCGCCAAATTCTGGTCGCACAACGTGGTCGGCATCGGCCTCGCGACGGGCTTCCTCGAGCCGCTCGAATCGACCAGCATCTACCTCGTGCAGGTGGGCATCGGCCGCCTGATGACCCTCCTGCAGCGTGGCGGCCCCGTCGCGCCGGACCTCGTCGACACGTACAACACGGGCCTCACGCGCCAGTTCGAACGCATCCGCGACTTCATCCTGATGCACTACTGCCTGACCGCGCGCCGCGACACGCCGTTCTGGCAGACCATGGCGGCGGCGGACCTGCCCGAGACGCTGGCCTACAAGCTGCACGCGTGGCGCGAGACGGGCGTGCTGCACCAGTACGACGAGGAAGGCTTCGACGGCCACAGCTGGCTCGCGATCCACGCGGGCATGCAGAACTGGCCGGCGCGCAGCGACCCGACCCTCAAGCTGATTCCCGAGGCGCAGTCGCTCGAGTGGGTGCGCGAGCGCGCGAACCAGCTCGCGGCCGCCGTCGCGACGGTGTCGACGCATCGGGAGTATCTGGCGCGGGTGCTGGGCCGCTGACACCTGGATCGTCATTCCCGCGCACGCGGGAATCCATGCAGAGCAATCGAATTCGATACGTTCGACGGACCGACTTCGGCAATCCAGTATGGGTTCCCGCTTGCGCGGGAACGACGGTTTACGCCGTCAACTTTTCCATCCACGCGCACAGCATGTCCGCCAGCCCATCCGCGTACGCCACGATCTCCTCCGGCGTGCGCGGCCGCTCCGAAAACTGCTTGCCCACCGCGGACAGCGTATCGGTCAACAGATCGGCCGCCAGCAGCCGCGTGGCGTCCGGCGCCGCCGGCAGCGCCTCTGCCAGGTAAGTCCGCACGGCCTCTTCTCCCGAAGCCCGCACCTCGCGCGCCTCGGGCGCGTCGCGGTACAGCGGCGCCGCATCGTTCAGCGCCACCCGCATGGCGGCCTCCTCGCACTCCGACCGCACGAACGCGTGCACGAGTGAGCGCAACCGGTCCAGCGGGGGCCGCGCCGTGTCGGCAAGGATGGCGGACAGCATGGCCGTCGTGCGGCGCCATTCGTCGCTCTGCAGGCGGAACAGGATCGCCGCCTTGTTCGGGAAGTACTGGTACAGCGAGCCCACGCTCACGCCCGCCTTTTCCGCCACGCGCGACGTCGTGAAGCGCTGCGCCCCTTCCGCCGCCAGAACCTGAACAGCCGCCTCCAGCACGGCCGCCACGAGCTCGTTGGAACGGGCCTGTTTCGGTGCCTTGCGCGAGGCGATCTGGGGGCGGCGGCGTTCGGTCATGGGGGGCTCCGGAAATGCGAATAGAAAACCTGAAGGATTATTCGCATAATAACCGCACCCATCCACCACCACAAGGAACCACGATGACCACCCTCGCCACCGATCCCGTCGCCCCGCTGCTGGCTCGCCTGTTCGCCGAGACCGACGCCGAATCTCCGCTGGCCGCCTGCCGCGACCTGCCGCAAGCGGAACTGCAACGCCTCATGCGCAGCAAGACGGATTACCGCGACCTGTACGGCCGCCTGAAGGACCTGGCGCTGCCCGTGTCGCGCGGCACCGGCATCCTGCTCTACATGCTGGCACGCACGAGCCGGGCCCGGACGATCGTCGAATTCGGCACGTCGTTCGGCATCTCGACCATCCACCTGGCCGCCGCCCTGCGCGACAACGGCGGCGGGCGGCTGATCACCAGCGAGTTCGAGGCGGCGAAGGTCGAGCGGGCACGCGCCAACCTGGCTGCCGCGGGCCTCGCCGACCTCGTCGAGATCCGCACGGGCGATGCCCTGCAGACGCTCGCCGGCGACCTGCCCGACGCCATCGACCTCGTCCTGCTGGACGGCGCCAAGGCGTTATATGCCGACATCCTCGCCCTGCTGCAGCCGCATTTGCGACCGGGCGCGGCGATCGTCGCGGACAATGCGGACCACAGCCCGGACTACCTCGCACGCGTGCGCGCGCCGGCGTCGGGCTATCTTTCGATGCCGTTTGCCGACGACGTGGAGCTGTCCGTGCGGACGGCATGAGCGCGCCGGGTCACACGAGGAAATCCCATTGCGCGACGCCGACCTTGTGCTGCTCGAACTCGGCGGACGTCGCGAACCCCTGCGCCACCTGCGCGAGGGTCGCGCCATGGGCCATCGCATCGGTCCAGAAGGCCAGGCCGGCGGCCTCGCCCGCGCGGCCGAACAGGTCCTGGTACAACAGTGCGACGTCGTGGGCCGCGTTGCCGTCGAACGTGCCGGCAAGCCGGGCCTGCCCTTCCTGCGACGCGATCATCCGCAGGGCGACCTCGCCGAGACCGACGCCGTTCTTGTCCGCGTTGCCCCAGAAATCCATGCCCAGGTAGTCGGCCTGGCGCCCGAGGATCGCCTGGTACAGGCCCGCGATCGAGGACAGGCCGGCACGGTTGGCGACGGTCTCCGTCGCGTCGGCGAATTGCAGGCTCTCGACGTTGACCACCACCGCATGCTGCGCCGGCTGCGCGCTCGGCGTGACGACCAGGTAGCCTTCGTGCTGCTCGATCGTATAGGCCGCGCGGGCGCCGTCGAACACGGCGGTGTCCGTGCCCAGGCCGCCGTGCAGGATCGTCTGGACGGGCCCGGCGGCGGCCCTCGCGCCGCCGTCCGCGCTGGACGGCGTGGCCGGCGTGGCGGCGAACGCCAGCCGGTCGCCGCCGCCGCCCGCGAACACGGCGCCGCCGAGATTCCCGGCCACCGTGAACGTCTGCGCGGCGGCGTCGCCCGTCAGGATCTGGCCCGCCGAGTTGCCGTTCACGTTCGCCGCGCCGACGATGGCAGCGAAATCGACCCCGTTCAGCGCGATGCCACTGCCGGCGGCCAGCTGGGTCGCGTCGATGACGAGTGCCGTGTGCTGCGCGCCGCTGCTCGTGCCGGTGAGGACCAGCTGGCCCGCCGGCGCCGTATCGGTGGACACCGGCACAATCGTCTGCACGAGCAGCGGCGCGTCGGCCGCCAGCGCTTGCAGGAACTGCTTGCCGTTGCCCGTCAGGTGCGCCTGGTCGCCCGCCGCGTGGTCCGGCGTGGCCGCGACGATCGCCTGGATCAGGTGCTCGACCGAATCGCCGGCGGGCCAGCTCGCACCGCCCGTCGCACTCAGGCCGAAACCGACCGGCACCTGGGCCAGGAGCAGGTTCGCGCCGCCCGATTGCACGAGGGGGATGTCCGCCACGGCGGCGGCGCCGGTCTGTTCCACGCGGGACGGCGTCACGATCGGCACCACGGTCTGCGTGCCCGACGCGCCGTCCGGCAGCACGACCGGCTGCGCGCTGACCACGACGCCGTCGATCGTCGACGAGGCGGGTGGCGGCGGTGCCGGCGGCGCTGCGATCGTCAGCGCCAGGGCGGCGCCGGCCGCGGAGACGTTGCCGGCGGCGTCGACCTGTTTCGCCGTCAGCGTGTGCGTGCCGACGGACAGCGCGGCGCTCGTGACGCTCCCGGCGCCGGCGCCGTCGGCGGTGGCCGTCCCCAGCTGCGTCGTGCCGTCGGTGTCGTACAGCGTGACGACGGCGTTGGCCGCCCCGGTGCCGCGGACCACGGGCCGGGTGACGGTCGTGATGCCGTCGCCGGACGCGCCCGAGTCGCTGGCGGCATCGAGCACCGGCGCGCCCGGTGCCGCGGGCGCCTGCGTATCGATGGTCACGGCGAGGCCCGCGCTCGCGGCCGACGCATTGCCCGCAAGGTCGACCTGCCGCGCCGTCAGCGTGTGGATGCCATCCGCCAGCGCGGCCGACACGATCTGCCACGCGCCGTTGCCATCGGCGGTCGTCGTTCCCAGCTGCGTCGTGCCGTCCGTGTCGTACAGGGTCACCGTGGCGTTGGCTTCCGCCGAGCCCGTGATGGCGGGCGCGTTGACGTTGGTGATGCCGTCGCCCACGATACCGCTATCGCTGGCCGCCGCGAGTGCGATCGCGCCCGGTGCGGCGGCGGCGGCGGTGTCGATCTTGACGACCAGCGGGACCGACTGGTTCGACACGTTGCCGGCCGCGTCGGTGGCCTTCGCCGTCAGCGTATGACTGCCCTCGGCCAGCGTGGATGCCGTGATCGACCACGCCCCGTTCGTGGCGGTCGTCGTGCCCAGTACCGTCGTGCCGTCCGTATCGTACAGCGTGACCGTGCTGCCGCTTTCCGCCGTGCCCGTGATGACGGGTGTCGCGCTGGCCGTGATGTCGTCGCTGCTGGAGCCCCCGCTGTCGCTGACGCTGCTCAGGTCAGGCGTCGAGGGAGCGTTCGGTGCCGTGTGATCGAGCGTGTAGCTCGCGCCGGCCGTGTAGCCGCCGCCGATCGCCACGCTGCCGGCGCTCTGGATGCCGGTGCCGCTGGCCTTCAGGTCCAGGCGGAGCGTGCCGTCGCCCGCGAGCGTATCGACGGTGACGGTATAGGTGGTGCCGCTGCCGCTGACGGCCGAGACGGTGCCCGACGCCGTGCCGGTCGCCGTCAGCGCAAAGTCGCTCGCATCGACCCCGGTCACGCTCTCGCTGAACGTGACCGTGTAGTCGACCGACGTCGCCGCGCCCGCGT
>CBIHRX010000273.1:0-9007 GCA_966212555.1 uncultured Massilia sp. | reverse complement strand
AACGCGAGGACGGCCTTGTGGCCCGTGTCCTGTTCGAATGCCGCCGCGATTTTCTGCATCGGCGCGGTGAAATTGGCGGCCACCGCCACTTGCACCTCGTCCGCCTGGGCGGCGTGGCATGCGATCAGGGCCAGCAGGCCGGCAAGTCGCTTCATGGTCTTTTCCTGTTCGTCCTCGCTATATAGTAGAGTATATAACGAAACGGAACAGGACAGATCGTGGAAAGCGACAACACAGGATTCGCATTGCAGGGCGCCGTCTGGATGACGGTCGGCGGCGAGAAATTCGGCGGCCAGGGGCGGGTCGAGCTGCTGGCCGCGATTGGCCAGGCGGGATCGATCAGCCAGGCCGCGAAAGCGGTCGGCATGAGCTACAAGGGTGCGTGGGACGCGATCGACGCGATGAACAACCTGGCCGGCGAAGCGCTCGTGGAACGCGTCGCCGGCGGCAAGGGCGGCGGCGGTACGCGGCTGACGGCACGCGGCGAGCAGCTCGTCAGGAACTTCCGGGCGCTCGAGCAACTCCACCAGCAATTCGTGGAGCAACTCAACGGGCAGGCCGGCGACCTGTCCGCCGACCTCACCCTCATCGGCAGGCTGAACATGAAAACGAGCGCACGCAACCAGTTCTTCGGCACCGTCTCCCGGATCCAGTCCGGCGCCGTCAACGACGAGATCGAACTCGACATCGCGGGCGGCCACAGGATCGTCGCCGTCGTCACGCACGAGAGCACGGCCAGCCTCGGCCTCGCGCCGGGCGCCCAGGCGTTCGCGCTGGTGAAGGCATCGTCGATCATCCTCATGACGGCAGGCGAGGGCGCGCGCTTCTCGGCCCGCAACCAGCTGGCCGGCACGATCTCTCGCCTGATGCCGGGCGCCGTCAACACGGAAGCCGTGCTCGACCTGACGGGCGGCGGCAGCATCGCCGCCATCATCACCAACGAGAGCGCGCGGTCGCTCGGACTGGCCGAGGGCGGGATGGCCACGGCGATGTTCAAGGCGTCCAGCGTGATCGTGGGCGTGCCGGGGTAGCGTTGTTCGCGCACGATCGGCAGGCGCCGATGGCGCATAATGCGACGCATCATGCATGAGCGTCGAAAGCGTCGAGGACTATGAGCGATTTCTTACCGAAAGAATGCGATATCGTGATGGAAGGCGGGGTGACCTCCGGCGTGGTCTACCCCGCGTTCGTGGCGCGCCTGGCCGACAAGTTCATCTTGCGCTCGATCGGCGGGACGAGCGTCGGCGCCGTGGCGGCGATCGCGGCGGCGGCGGCCCAGTTCAAGCGCAACCGCGTGCGCAAGGACGGGCAGGGCGAGGACGACGGCTTCCACCTCCTGGCCCGGCTGCCGGGCAGCCTGCAGGAACCCGTCGGCAGGCACACCCGTTTGTTTTCCCTGTTCCAGCCTTGCGCCGCGCTGCGTCCGCACTTCCGCGTGATCGCGGCGGCGCTCAACGAAACGAGCAAGAGCAAGGCGTGCGGCTATCTGTCCTTCGCCATGCTGTGGAATTTCCCGCTCGGCGCCGTAGTGGGGGGCGGCATGTGGCTGCTGGGCTATCTGATCAGCAGCAGCCTGCTCGGCGGACACTGGCCCACCGTGCCCCTGGCCGGCCTCGCGAGCCTCCTGTGGTTCGGCCTGTGCATGTTCGTGGGCGCGCTGGCCGGGGCGCTGCTGCAGGCCACGTGGTCCGCGTGGCGCGGGCTGCGCGCCAACCGCTGCGGCATCTGCTCCGGCCTGCGCACGGATGCGGACAACCCGCCCGCCCTGACGGAATGGCTGCATGGCCTCGTGCAGGACATCGCCGGCCTCCCGCTGGACGCGCCGCTGACGTTCGGCCAGCTGCGCACGTCCGAGCCGCCGATCGAGCTGGCCCTGATGACGACGGGCCTCTCCGAACTGCGCGCGCACCGCCTGCCGCATTCGAGCGCCGACCTCGTGTTCCGCGCCTCGGAAATGGCCGCCCTGTTCCCGCCCGCGATCGTCGACTGGATGAAGGCACGCTCGCGCCACACGCGCCACGGCGCACGCACGGTGACGGTCCTGGAACGCATGAATGCCGGCGCCGAGGATTACTACTTCATGCCCGACCCGGACGACCTGCCGCTCGTGGTGGCCGCACGCATGAGCCTCAGCTTTCCCGTGCTGCTGCAAGCCGTGCCCCTGTACCGCCTGCGCGCGTTGCCGGTGCACGGCGACGGCGTCGACCTGCTGCGCGTCTGGTTTTCGGACGGCGGCCTAACCAGCAATTTTCCCATTCACTTTTTCGACAGCATCCTGCCGACCCGGCCGACCTTCGGCGTCACCCTGCAGGACGACCTGGCCGACGAAGACCCGTTCGAAGCACGTGTCTCGCTCCCGACGAACAACAACACCGGCGTGACGGCGGCGTACATGCCGGTCGACGAGACGGACGGCCGGCCCTCGCTGCCGCGCTTCGCCGGTGCCATCCTGCGCACGATCCGCACGTGGCGCGACGAGGCGTTGAAGCGCACGCCGGGCTACCGCGACCGCGTCGTGCAGATCCGCCATACGAAGAAGGAGGGTGGCCTGAACCTGAACATGACGCGCGCCGCCATCGACGTGATGAGCCGCAGCGGAGAAGAGGCGGCGCGCCAGGTGATCGAACGTTTCCTGAATCCCGTCGAGAAGGAAAACGGCTGGCTGAATCACCGCTGGGTGCGCATGCGCAGCACGGCCGCCGTCCTGCAGGAAACGTTCGCGCCCCTGTCCGAAGCCTGGCACGACGCGCGCCTGAAACCGTCGTACGAAGCGCTGTGGATGGCCCACGGCGTAGAGGCCTTGCCCGCCTACCAGCTCAGCAAGGCAAACCGCACGGCCGGCTTCGCGCTGTGGGAACGCATCGTCGCGCTGCCGCAGGAAGTGGCGCCGGCGGAGTTGTCCGCCCACGCCCCGCGGCCGCAGCCGGAACTCGTGATCGCGCCGCGCCTGAACTGAGGGTCAGGCGTCGCGGCCGTCGTAGTGCTGCACGGGGATCGTGGCGAGATCGAGCCCCTCGATGCAGCGCAGGTTGATGGCCGCCATCGGATTCCCTTTCGGATCGACCCCTTCCGCATACGGATGGATGCCGCACGTCGGACAGAAGCGGTGCTGAATGACGTGCTTGTTGAACGTATAGGTCGCGGCCGCGTCCTCGGGCGTGCGCAGGCGGAACTGGGCGCGCGGCACGAACCAGAGCAGGGAGCCCTTGCGCTGGCACATCGAACAATTGCAGGCGAGGGCGCCCTGGATTTCTCCCTCCACTTCGTACGCGACCTGGCCGCAGTGGCAGCTGCCTTGATAAATCATGTGTCGTCTCCTCCATGCGTTGAGCTACGAGGCTCATGGTAGCGCAGGATTTTTGCAAGCGCATGTGTCAGGACGCGCGCCTGACACAATCGGACATCAACCGGTGCGCGCGCGACGCTACAGTGACCGCATCGCCATCGAACGAAAGCACGCCATGACATCGGATCTGATCAGGAAGTTCGTCCCTCTGGCCGCCGCTCTCCTCGCGTCACTGCCGGCATCGGCGCAACGCGTGGACGTCTGCACGCTCGTCTCCTGCAGCGCCAGCGGCCAACGCGCCGCCGTGCTCGACGAGCCCGCGCCCGCGCGGCCCGCCGCGCGGACGACCACCGTCACGCGCCGTCCCGCGCAGGACGACACCACGCGCGACCCGTGGGCACGCCGTTACCAGGGACGGGAAAACGAAGACGAGGATGTGTGCCTGCTGAACTTCGGCATCGGCGGCCAGCTGGCCAGGAAGGGGTCCATCGACAGCCACGTGCTGGGCCGCACGCAGGTGTGGCGCACGCAGGCCCGTTGAACGTTCAATCTACCGGCCGCACGAGCGCGGCGATGCGGCGGCCGGGCACTTCGTTGGCGAGGCACAGCACCGGCGCCTGGCGCACGCCCGCATAGTGCGCGCCCAGCGCGAGCGCCGTCACGAACGCGACCACGCCGCAATCGCCACTCCCCGCGCCCACACGCACGATGTCCTCGCCGCCGTCGAGCTGCCGCATCGTCGTGGCCGCATATTCCATCAGTTCGTACACGGGACGCGACCGATGGCCGGTATCGGCGACGATCATCGCCACGTCGCCGGCATCGCCCCCCGCGTCGGCCAGCATGCGCTCGACGAGGTCCGCGAGCACGCGCGCGGTACCGCGCCTGTGCGCGTCGGCCGGCGTCTCGACCTGCACTTCCACGAGCGGCGCCAGGAGCGCAACGGCCTGGCCATCGGACGCCCCGGCCAGCAACAGACCAACAGCCCCTTCACCCGGCATCTTGCCCTGCGGCTGCGCGGCCGTGAACAGCATTTGTTCCGACGCCCAGCGCGCGACCGTCGCCTCGCCCACATGCGACGCCGCCGCGACCACCAGCGTGACACCGGACGCCGCGCCGGCAGCAGCGATGCCGGCCACGGGATCCTTGTCCGACGCGGCCGCGCCGATCGCGCCGCGCCATCCCGCCTGCGCCGTTGCGTGCCGCAGCCACGCCGCAGCGGCAGCGCGCTGTCCTTCGGACCAATCCGCCGGCAGCAACGGCAACAGCTGAAGCCCGGGCATGGCATCGTCACGCACGGTCCACTCGAGCGCGGCGCGTCCCGCGAGCTCCGCGACCACGCTGCTTGCCAGCGCCAGCGCGCGCCATTGCTCGTCGCTGAAGTGTGGTTCTCTGCCGCCATGCGCCGCCAGCCAGTCGGCGACGTCTTCACGCAGCGCCTCGTCATGGGCGGTCTCGCAGCGGGCGCACAGCACGGGAAAACCGTCGGCGTCGACGAGTTCCCGGTCCAGGTCCGGCCGCGCCTTGTTGTCCGCGATGGCGGCCGCCAGTTCTTCGGGCGACGCGCCATGCGGCGCGCGCAGTGCCGTCGCGAGGATCGCCAGATGTCGTACCTGCGCCGGGCTTGCGGCTGCGCTGGCCGTCGCCGTCGCCTGCCGGGGCGGCGTATCCGCCTGGACGGCGCCACGCTGCGCGATCCACTTGTTGCCGGCAAAGCCCGCCAGCAGCACGGTCATGGGTACGCCGAACAGCAGAAGCACCCATTCCGAGGTGGCGGGCACGCGTCCGCCCACGCGCCACCAGACGATCGCGCCGCCCCAGCAGGCGACGAAGACCGCGACGGCGGCCAGGGCTTGCTTGATCCAGCCGGGCACGGTGTGGACGGCAGGAAGCGGTTCGGCAGTCAATGGTGTCGACATGATGGCGCGGCGTCAAAGTGGTCGAGGTGTTTGCCGGCGGCTCAGGCGGCGACGGCCAGCAGTTCGAGCTTCAGGCCCTTCATGCCCGACGGCACGTAGATCGCCATCGATTGTGCCTGCAGCATGCGCTCGTACATTTGTCCTTTGGCATCGAGGATGAAATAACACGTGTCGGGGCGCACCGGCATGGCGGCGGGCAGTTGCGGCGCGTATTGCAAGCGCACGCCGGGTAGGGCGGACAGCACGCATTTCTCGACGTCGTCCGGCGCGCCCACCTTGAATCGCAGCGGTACGGTGTCGACGAGTTCCAGGGTCGGGATGTCGGCCGAGACGGCGATGTAGAACGTGGTCTTGTCGTCGATCTTGCCGGAGTCGAGCATGCCGTGGTGGTACGACGGCCGCACTTCGTTCAGGACGATGGCGAAGTACTTCGACGAGATCACGGTATCGAGCAGTTCGCGGATGATCTGGAACAGCTTGGCGAAGCCGGGGCCGGGGTCGGCGTGCTGGTAAGCCGGCAGGTCGGTCAGCGTCCAGCTTTTCGAAAACGTCATCAGGGCGCCCGCCACGCCGAGCAATTGTTCGTGCAAGCGTTCCGGGTGCAGGTCGGGATGGTGCAGGTAGTGGGAGAGCGATGCGCAAGCGGAGCTGGCTGTGTGCAATAACCAGAACGACGACATGTCGCCGGAGCGGAATTCGATCACGTTGCGGCTCGGCTCGCGGTGGTGGCCGTACAGCGCGCTCACCTTGGCTTGCAGCGCCTCGAGCAGGCGTCGCACTTGCTGGAACAGGGCGGGTGCGGCCCCTACCGACAGGCTCGGCGGCAGGAAGGACGGGTCCAGCTCGAAGCCGCCCGACGGCGCGCGGCGCAGTCGCAGCACCGGAAAGCTCAAATAGGCGTCGCGCGGCTCGAATTCCGCGACGAGGCGCACGGTTTTCCTGAGGTAGGACACGGACGCCGGCGCCGCCTGCGTGTAGAGGTCGGGCGTTTCCTCATTGGTCTGCACGAAGCGGACCGTCTTGGTCGGCTGGCCCGGCTGGGCGAAATTGCCGCTGAACGGTTTGAGACCGGGCAGGGCGGCGTAATACGTGACGGTTTGCTGGGATTGCGGCAGCTGGCCGAGATCGACGGTGTCGGGCAGTTCATCGGCGCCCGGCGCATCGACCAGTTCTCCGTCCTGGAAGCGCAGCGCCAGTTCGAGGATGCGCAAGACATTGCTGGACAGCGCCTCGCGGTCAATTTGCAGCGCTTCGATGCCCCAGGCATACGGGTTCACGGCCCGGATGCTCTTGTACAGCCGGTGTTCATGATACTGGTCCTGGCGCTGGAAATGCTGCGGACGCAGGAGCAGGCCTTCGCCCCACAACACCTTGCTGGCCATGTTGCCGATCATCGTGCTCGTCATGCATGTCCTCCAGTTATTGACTTGTCCCAAGTCGATCACCTTAGTCCTTCGCAACGGTTTTTTTTCTGCAATGACCCGCAGTTTTGCTACTGCTCAAAGTAACCGTAGGTGATTCCCAACTGAACTATTTTTTCGCGCCCGACTGTGTGAAGATGCCCGCTTGCGCTGCCGGCATGGAGGAGTTCGATGGAAGGATTCACGCCTGGTTTTTTCGACCGCCTGCTGGGCACATCGGTGCGCAGCGCCGGCAACGCCACCCTCTCGCGCATGACCGCCGACGATTTCAAGGACGCCGTCGCGCGCGACCTGGAGGCGTTGTTGAACACGCGCTCCGTCATCCCGGACAATTCACTGCAGGGTTTTCCCGAATGCAGCGAATCACTCGTGACCTATGGCCTGACGGATTTCGCCGACCGCTCGCTGTCGAGCCCGAGCGACCGCGCCTACATCTGCCAGTGCCTCGAAAAAACCATCGCCCGCCATGAGCCGCGCCTGCGCAACGTGAAGGCGGTACTGGAGGTGTGTGACGAGAATCTGGTGAACCGCCTGAAGTTTTCGATCACGGCGGTGCTCATCGCCAGCGCTTCGGAAGAACCGGTCAATTTCGATGCGCTGCTGCAGCCGTCGACCCTGCAGTACAGCATCAGCAAAGCGGGCAGGGCGTCGATGGCCGCGTCCGCAGGAGCCTGAGCTTGGAACAATTGCTACCGTATTACGAGCGCGAGCTCGGCTATCTGCGCCGCCACTTGCGCGAATTCGCCGAGCGCTATCCGAAGATCGCGGGCCGCCTGCTCATCAGCGGCGAAGTGTGCGAAGACCCGCACACGGAACGCATGATCGAGTCGTTCGCGCTGCTCAACGCGCGCATCGCCAAACGGCTCGACGACGACTATCCCGAATTCACGGAAGCGCTGTTCGACGTCCTGTACCCCCATTACCTGCGCCCGTTTCCCTCCTGTTCGATCGCCTGCATGGATGTCGGCGGCACCGCCAACCAGCAGACGGGCATCAGCGTCATCCCGCGCGGCACCGCGCTCAGTACGCGGCCCGTGCGCGGCGCGGCCTGCACGTTCCGCACCGTGTATCCCATCACCGTGGCGCCGCTTGCGCTCACCAGGGCCGCGTTCTCCCCCATCATCGACCATCCCGAAGCCGTGCGGCTGCCGGAAGGCGCGGGCTCCGGCCTGAGCCTGACGCTCACCGCCACGGCCGACCAACTGCGCCTCGGCCGGTTGGCCTTGCCGCGCGTGCGCGTGTTCATCGACGGCGAACCGTCGTTCTGCGCGGCGCTCCGCGACACGTTGTTCATGCGCGCCGTCGGCGCGTATGTCGAAGCCGACAAGGGTAGTCAGAACGGTAGCCGCTGGTTTCCCCTGGATGCGGTCCCGATCGAGCCCGCCGGCTTCGCCGACGACGAAGCGCTGATCGATTTTCCGGCCCGCTCGCATGCCGCCTACCGCTTGCTGACCGAGTACTTCTGCTTCCCCGACAAGTTCAACTTCTTCGACATCGACCTGGCCGCGCTCATGGCCGCGTTGCCCTCCACGCTGGCCGCCGGGACGATGAGCGTCACCTTGCACCTGGCGCTGTCCGGCCTGCGCGCGGATTCGAACACGGCGCGCATGCTCGGCACGCTGTCGACGAACAACCTGCTGCTGGGCTGCACACCCGTCATCAATCTGTTCCGGCAGCGCGGGGAACCGATCCGCCTCACGCATGCCAGCGCCAGCTACCCCGTGCTGGCCGACGCGCGCCGCGCCTTCGCCTACGAAGTGCAATCCATCGAATCCGTCAACCTCGTGCGCCAGACGCCGCAGGGAGAAACCGTCGTCGAATTCCACCCGTTCTATTCCCTCAAGCACGCCCAGACGCCCGAACAGAACGGCCATTACTGGGTCCTGCGGCGCGACGAGACGCTGGCCGAGCGCAGCCCCGGCTACGAGACGCAGATCGCGATCGTCGACATCGATTTCGACCCCGCCGCCGTCGAAACCCAGACGCTGAACATCGAACTCATCTGCAGCAACCGCGACCTGCCCGCTTCGCTCCCGTATGGCCAGCCCGGCGGCGATCTGTTCCTGGAAGGTGGATCGAGCGTGAAGTCGATCACCTTCCTGCGCAAGCCCACGATCACGTACCGCTTCGAGAGTGCCCGCAGCGCCCATTGGCGCCTGATCTCGCACCTGACGCTGAACCATTTGTCGCTGGCAAATGGCGGCGTCGACGCCTTGCGCGAAATGCTCGCCCTGTACGACCTGCCCCGTTCGCCGTCCTCGCAGCGCCAGATCGGCGGCATCGCCGGCATCGAACAGCGCACCGCCAGTGCCTGGATGGCGGGCAATCCGTTCACCTGCCTCGTGCGCGGCGTGGAGGTACGCATCCTCATCGACGAAGAA
>CBIHRX010000272.1:0-9047 GCA_966212555.1 uncultured Massilia sp. | reverse complement strand
ACTGGGGCAAGCCCGAGCAGACGGCCAAAAAACTGCGCCCCGGGCCGCTGCCCGCATCGATGCAGCTCTGGTCCACCGTGTAGCGATTCCCTTTGCGCGCACGGATCTTCGCCTTGCACGCATGGGTGTGCGCCGTGCCGATGCCGCGGCCGTCGTACTGGCGGATCGCCGCGTTCGGCGGCGCCTCGCACGTCATGTCATGGGCGACGTAGATCCCCGGCTTGAGCCGGTAGACGCCGCCCGGCTTCGGCGACGTGTCGACGCTTGCCACGGCCGCGCTGCCCCAGCCGAGCGCCGCGCCCAGCACAACTGCGTATACTGGCCATCGAGTATTCCTCATGTGTGTCCTTGTCTGTTGGCTTGCCTGGATTGTAGGCAATGCGGGCGCCGACAGCCGTTCCGATACACATCGAGGACAAGCCGTTACAGTGCTTTCCTTTGCAAAGGTACGAACCACGATGGCAATCCGCAACCTGCTCTCTTCGATCCTGATCGGCGCCGTGGCCAGCGCCCGCTCGATGACGCCGATGGCCGCCCTCGCGACGGCCCGCCTCGCCCACCGCGGCACGCCCGGCAAGCTCGTCCTTCTGGACCGCCCCCTGTTCAAGTTCGGCGCCCTCGCGATGGGGGCCGGCGAATTGTTGGGCGACAAGATGAAGACGGCGCCCGACCGCACGGTTTTCCTGGGCCTGCTGGCGCGCACGATGAGCGCGGCGATCGCCGGCTCGGCGCTGGCGCCGCATGGCAGGGAGCGCGAAGGCGCCGTGGCCGTGGCCGCGGTCGCGACCGCGGTGCCGCTGGCCTACCTGACGCTCGCGGCCCGCAAGCGCGCCATGGCCCGGGTCGGGCAAACGCGCAGCGGCCTGGTCGAGGACGCGCTGGTGGTGGCCGCCGGCGCCGCGGTCGTGGCGCTGGCGACGGGAGCGCGCCGCTGAGGCTCAGCGCACCGGTGCCGCAACCGGCGCCAGCACCGGGTTGTCGCCGCGGTTGCGCGCCGGTGCCTTGTGCACCATCGTGTAAGCGTAATCGACGCCCATGCCGTACGCGCCCGAGTGTTCGGTGACGATCTTCATCACGGCATCGTAGGTGTCGCGGTGCGCCCAGTCGCGCTGCCATTCGAGCAGGACCTGCTGCCACGTCACGGGCACGACGCCGGCCTGCACCATGCGCTGCATCGCGAAGTCGTGCGCCTCCTTCGACGTGCCGCCCGACGCGTCGGCCACCATGTAGATCTCGTAGTCGCCTTCCAGCATCGCGGACAGCGCGAACGTCGTGTTGCACACCTCGGTCCACAGGCCGGCGACGATGATCTTCCTGCGGCCGTTGGCGGCCAGGGCATCGCGCACCTTCTGGTCGTCCCAGGAATTCATCGACGTGCGTTCGAGGATCTCCTTGCCCGGGAAGACATCCAGGATCTCCGGATAGGTCTTGCCGGAGAAGGAATCGCTTTCGACGGTGGTGATCACGGTCGGGATGTCGAACGCCTTCCCCGCCTTGGCCAGGCCGACCACGTTGTTCTTCAGGGTCTGGCGGTCGATCGACTGCACGCCGAAGGCCATCTGCGGCTGGTGGTCGATGATGATCAGTTGCGAGTTGTGCGGGGTCAGGACTTCGAGTTTGGCGTTGCTCATGATGTTCTCCATATGATCGGTTGGGTGTCGATTACATCGAACATTCGAAAGTTCGTGTTCGCTGCAATGGAGACATTATGCGTGGCCGTTTCGAAAACAAAAAACGAGAAAATTGCGCGGCTTTCATCGATATTTTCGAACGATGAGTCAGCCGCGCACGCCGGACAGCAGTCCGGGATCCACTTGTACTGGACGGTGGACCAGGCGGGCTCCGCGCCGCCTCCTTTGCCGGCCGCACCGAACTTGCACGTATAGCTGGCGCGCAGCGACGCCCTGTCCAGCGCGCGATGGCCGCTGGACTCGACCACCTTGGCCTGTTTTACCGAACCGTCGGCATCCACCAGCACGGCGAGGCGGACGGTGCCCTGCAGGTAGTCGTCCTTCAGGTCCGCGGTGTAGGCGGGAACACCGCAGCTGGCGGCTTTCAGGCGCGCCGGTTCCGCGGCGTGGGCGGTCAGCGAGAGGATGGACGCGATAGCGACAACGTGACGTTTACCGATCATGATCAGCTCCAGGTGGTTGGGTTCGAAAGAATCGCTGCTACGAATCCAATTTACTGCGCTGCAGCATCGTTGAAAAATTTATTGTTGGAATAGCGGTCATTCGCGGTCCGGTTATATCGACGATAAGAAAAACGCATTGTTGTTTCAAAGCGAATACTGAAGCCAATTTATGCCGGATTATCTTCGCCGCGAAATCAATCATCATGACCTCACTGTCAACCACCGAAGGAGATCACGATGAACACCCAAGCCCAGCAACACACCCGCGTCGCACTGGTCACCGGCGCCTCGCGCGGCATCGGCGCCGCCGTCGCGAAGCGTCTCGCCGCCGACGGTGTCGCCGTCGCCGTCAACTATGCCGGCAACGAAGCGGCGGCCAACGCCACCGTCGCCGCCATCGAAGCGGCGGGCGGCCGTGCCCTCGCCGTGCGCGCCGACGTCGCCAGGGTCGACGAGGTCAAAGCGATGTTCGCGACGATCGAAGCGACGCTCGGCCGCGTGGACATCCTCGTCAATAACGCCGGCATCCTGCCGTACGTGACGATCGCCGAGACGAGCGACGAGGTGTTCGAGCGCACGATGGCGATCAACGTCACGGGCACGTTCAACACGATGCGCGAGGCGGCCTCGCGCCTGAACGACGGCGGGCGCATCGTCAACTTCTCGACGAGCATCCTGCACATGGCACCGCCGACCTATGGCGTGTATGCGGCCACGAAGGGCGCCGTGGAAGCGCTGACCCGCGTATTCGCGAAAGAGCTGCGCGGCCGCGGCATCACCTGCAACGCGGTGGCGCCGGGTCCCGTCGCGACGGAGCTGTTCCTGAACGGGAAGTCCGACGAGCAGGTGCGGCACTTCGCGCAGATGGCACCGCTGGAACGCCTGGGCCAGCCCGAGGACATCGCCGGCGTCGTGGCCTTCCTCGCCGGTCCGGACGGCAGCTGGGTCAACGGCCAGGTCCTGCGCGCCAACGGCGGCATCGCCTGAGGAGATCGACATGGACAAGCAGGTCATCCTCATCACGGGCGCCGGCAGCGGCATCGGCAAACTCTCGGCCCAGGCGCTGGCCCGCGCCGGCCACACGGTCTACGCGACGATGCGCGACGTCGAAGGACGCAACGCGGCCCGCGCGGCCGCGGCGCGGGACTGGGCGCAGAAGCACGGCGCCGACCTGCGCCCGCTGGAACTGGACGTGCTGTCGCAGGCGTCAATCGATGCGGCCGTCGCGGCGGTCGTCGCGGAACAGGGGCGGCTGGACGTCGTCGTGCAGAACGCGGGGCACCTCGTCGTCGGCCCGACCGAAGCCTTCACGGCCGAGGAAGTGGCCAGGGTGCTGGACACGAACTTCCTCGGCGCCCAGCGCGTGCTGCGCGCCGCCCTGCCGCAGCTGCGCGCCCAGGAATCCGGCCTGCTGCTGTGGATCTCCAGCACGACGACGAAGGGCGGCTTCCCGCCTTTCCTCGGGCCGTACGGCGCGGCGAAGGCGGCCATGGATTCGCTCGCGGTGTCGCTGTCGTACGAGGTGTCCCGCTTCGGCATCGAGACGGCGATCATGGTCCCCGGCGCGTTCACCCGCGGCACGGAGCACTTCCCCAGTGCCGGCAAGCCGCAGGACGCCGAACGCGCCGCCGCGTATGCCCGCTACGACGGGGTGCTGGACCAGGTGGGCGAACGCCTCGACGCGTTGACGCCGCCCGAGGCCGACCCGCAGGCCGTGGCCGATGAACTGGTGCGCATCGTCGGCCTGCCGCACGGCCGGCGGCCGTTCCGCACGGTGGTCGACTTCGTCGGCGACGGCGCGCGCGAAGTGCTGGAGGTGGCGGAGGCCGTGCGCGTGGACTTCGCGCGCCGCATCGGCATCGCCGACCTTCTCTCTCCCACCGTATAATCGTCGCGGGAGGTGGCGCATGACGACGCAGATGGACCGGTTTCAGGAGATGCAGATTTTCGTGCGCATCGTGGAGCGCCGCAGCTTCACGCAGGCCGCCGAGGACCTCCTGATCCCGCGCGCCACCGCCACCAACGCGATCAAGCGGCTGGAAAACCGCCTCGGCACGCGCCTGCTGGAACGGACGACGCGCGCCGTCGCGCCCACGCAGGACGGCGCCGCCTACTACGAACGGTGCGTGCGCCTGCTGGCCGACCTCGACGAAGCGGAAGACGCGTTCCGCGGCAGCGAGCCCGCGGGCCTGTTGCGCGTGAACCTGCAGCCGACGCTGGCGCGCTGGTTCGTCTTCCCGGCGCTACCCGCATTCCTCGCGCGCTACCCGCGCATCCAGCTGCACGTGGGCGAGGACGACCGCCTCGTCGATCTCGTGCGCGAAGGCGTCGACTGCGTGCTGCGCGCGGGCCAGCTGCACGATTCGTCGATGGTCGCGCGGCGCGCGGCCGACCTCGAACAGGTGACGGTCGCGAGCCCCGCCTACCTCGAGCGCTTCGGCACGCCGGCCGCGCTGGCGGACCTCGTGCGGCACCAGGCCGTGCACTACGTGTCGACGGCGACGGGCCGCCCGTATCCGCTCGAATTCACGACGGACGCGGGCCTGAAGCTGGCCACGCCGCCCGGCGTCGTCTCCGTCACCGGCACGGAAGCCTACACGGCGGCCGCGCTCGCGGGCCTGGGCCTCGTGCAGGTGCCGCGCTACCGCATCGCCGCGCAGATCGCGCAAGGCGAGCTCGTGGAGGTGCTGGCGGACGTGCCGCCGCCGACGTTCCCCGTGTCCGTGATGTACCCGCACGCGCGCCAGCTGTCGGCCCGCGTGCGCGTGTTCGCGGAATTCCTCGTGCAGTGCTTCCGTCAGGCGTAGTCCGCGTCGTCCAGCAGCATGTCCTCGAAAAACGCGCCGAAGCGGCGCTGCGGATCGATGAGGTGGATCTCGAGGATCCAGCGCATGCCCGACGGCGCCCGGTCGTAATCGGCCAGCGCGCCCGTGTGCAGCGCCGCGTGCGGGAAGTCGGAGACGCGGTGGCCCGGCAGGTCCGGGTCGAGGTCCCAGCCCATCTCGCGCGCCCGCTGCGCCGCGAATTCGTAGAGCTTCCGGCCCGTCCAGTCCTGCGCCTTCCACGCCTGGCGCACTTCATGGAACAGCCGTTCGGCGTCCGCGGCGCAGCGCGCATAGCCAGGCGCGTCGCCCACCGTGAACGTGGCACCGCCGTCGCCCTCCCAATGCTCCACGCGCGGCGCGATGTCGAATGAAGAAGATGTCGTGCTCGCCCAGCACGACGCCCGGCGTCGACGCCCGCTTCATCGGCAGGATCGTGTTCGCGCCGAAGCGCACGCGCACCGGGTGCCAGCTGAGTGCGTGGCCCTGCGTGGCGATGACGTCGCGCGCCATGGCGACGGCGTCTTCTTCCGCCATGCCGGGCCGGATGCGTGCCGCGATCGCGGCGATGGCCTTGCGGGTTTCGACGCGTGCGCGCAGCATGCCGTCGACGGAGAATGCGGGGCCCACGCGTTCCGCGGTATTGTCCATGTGTCGTCCTTTCGGTGTGTTGGGGATGACGACATTCTGGCGACGCGCCGTGCGCCCGGGCTGGCCGCATGGACCGATTTCCGGCCACGGTGAGCGCATTTCCCGCCAACCTGTCCTGCCGGCGCACGCGCGGCGCTATAGTGACGGCATCCGTATGCTTCGCAGGAGCCCGCGCTTGCCCATCATCGCCATCCTCGCCTTCCCCGGCGTGCAGTCGCTCGACGTCACGGGTCCGCTCGACGTGTTCGCGGAAGCCAACCGCTTCCTCGCGCCGCGCGATCATTACCGGATGCGCGTGCTCGGCACGGCGAGCGGTCACCTGGCGTGCTCGAACGGCATGCTGCTGCAGCCGCATGCGCGCTACGACGAAGAATCGGAGGCACCGGACCTGCTGCTGGTGCCCGGCGGCCCGGCGCTGCCGCGCCAGCCGGCCGATGCGGCCCTCGCCGCCTGGCTGCGCACGATGGCCGCCCGCTGCGCGCGCATCGCGTCCGTCTGCAACGGCGCGTTCCTGCTGGCGCACGCGGGCCTGCTGGACGGCCGCCGCGCCACCACGCACTGGAACGACGTCGCGCTGCTGGCCGCGCGCTTTCCGCGGGTGGCCGTCCAGCCGGACCGGATCTTCGTGCGCGACGGCCCCATCTACACGTCGGCCGGGGTCACGGCCGGCATCGACCTCGCGCTGCACCTGGTCTACGAAGACCATGGCGCGGACGTGTCGCTGAACGTGGCCAAGCGCCTCGTCGTGTTCACCCAGCGCAGCGGCGGACAATCGCAGTTCAGTCCCTACCTGACGCCGTACGTGGGCGACGACTCCGTGCTGCGCACCGTGCAGGACCACGTGCTCGCGCACCTGGACGCCCCGCTCGCCGTGGCCGACCTCGCGCGCGTGGCCGCCATGAGCGAGCGCCACTTCGCGCGCCAATTCGTGCGGGCGGCCGGGGTCACGCCGGCCGAATTCGTGGAACGGGCGCGCGTGGACGCGGCCAGGGCCCTGCTCGAACGTTCCGGCCACCCCCTCAAGACCGTGGCGCACCGCTGCGGGTTCGGCACGGCGGCGCGGATGCGCGCGACGTTCCTGCGCCACCTGGGCGTCAGCGCGCTCGAGTACCGCCACCACTTTGGCGCGTTCCGCCAGCCTGATCATTCCTGAAAGCAAGACTGCACCAAGCTCGTGCCTCGGCTTTGCGGGTCGTGGCAAAATGCGTCTTAACCGATCTCCGCAAGACACGACATGCAGACTCCATCCAT
The DNA here is from genome assembly GCA_966212555.1 of uncultured Massilia sp. Lineage (GTDB taxonomy): Bacteria > Pseudomonadota > Gammaproteobacteria > Burkholderiales > Burkholderiaceae_D > Telluria. The sequence continues at coordinate 2,189 of CBIHRX010000272.1, read as the reverse complement.
CCCGCTCGATGAAGCGCGCCGGCTGACGGCGCTGCACGCCACCCGTCTGCTGCACAGCGCCCCCGAGGACGCCTTCGACCGTATCACGCGCATGGCAAGCCGCCTGCTGAAGATGCCGATCGCCCTGGTCTCGCTCGTCGCCGAGGAAGACCAGTGGTTCAAGTCGCGCTGCGGCATCGACATGACGGGCACCCGCCGCGAGATCTCGTTCTGCGGCCACGCGATCCTCGACCACGAACCGCTGATCGTCCCGGACGCGACGAAGGACGCGCGCTTCGCGGACAATCCGATGGTGGTCAACCCGCCGCACGTGCGCTTCTATGCGGGCGTGCAGCTGTATTCGATCGACCGCATGCCGCTGGGGACCCTGTGCGTGCTGGACCGCGTACCGCGCACCCTCGACGCGGAGGAACTCGACATCCTGCGCGACCTCGCGCGCATGACGGAGCAGCTGATCCACTTCCGCCAACTGGCGACGGCCGCGCAATCGCTCCATTCGCACGTCTATGTCGACGGCGCGAACCCGGATCTCGCGGCGGCGGCCAGCCAGGTCGAATTCCTGCTCACGCACGACGTGCTGACGGGCCTCGCGAACCGCCAGGTGCTCGTGCGGACCATCGCCCAGAACCTGGACAAATGGAAGAAGGACGGCCTGCACACGCTGGTCGCGACGATCAACATCGACAAGTTCAAGCGCCTCAACGAGCTGCTGGGCCACCACGCCGGCGACAAGGCCCTCGTCGCCATCACGTGGAGTTTGCAGAACGTGCTGCGTCCGGGCGACATGCTGGCGCGCGCGGGCAGCGACGAATTCGTCGCGCTGCTGCCGGGCCTCGGCGACGACAGCGTCGCGCGCGACCGCCTGCGCCAGCTGCTGCAGGCCGCCGCGCGCGAGTTCAAGACGCCGGGCGGAGCCATCCCGCTCACGTGCAGCATCGGTTATGCGATCTTCCCGGAAGACGGCACCGACGGCGACGTCCTGCTCAACAACGCGGCGATGGCCGTGCGCCGCGCCAAGGCGCTGGGCGGCGGCCAGATCCAGCGCTATTCGGAAGAACTGAACCAGGCGTTGCAGCGCAAGCTCACGCTGGAAAACCAGTTGCGCCACGCGATCGAGCGCGGGGAACTGTATTTGAACTATCAACCCAAGACGGACCTGCACAGCGGCGGCGTCGCCGGCCTGGAGGTGCTCGTGCGCTGGAAGCATCCGGAGCACGGCAGCATCTCGCCGGCCGAATTCATCCCGATCGCCGAGGACTCCGGCCTCGTCGTGCCGATCGGCGAGTGGATCCTGCGCACGGCCGTGGCCCAGCGCCGCGCCTGGAGCGACGCCGGGGTGCCCGACGTGCCGGTGGCCGTCAACCTGTCCGGCAAGCAGTTCCTGGGCACGGACGTGGTGGCGCTCGTCGGCGCCGTCCTCCACGAATCCGGCCTGCCTCCGCGCCTGCTGGAACTGGAACTCACGGAAAGCATCTCGATGGACGATCCGGCCCGCACCGCGGACCTGATGCGCCAGCTGCGCGAACTGGGCACCACGCTCAGCATCGACGATTTCGGCACCGGCTATTCGAGCCTCGGCTACCTCAAGCGCCTGCCCGTCGACAAGCTGAAGGTCGACCGCTCGTTCGTCCTCGACGTGCACCAGAGCGCGGAATCGCTGGCGATGGTGAAGGCGATCATCGCCATGGCCCACACCTTGCACCTGGAAGTCATCGCCGAGGGCGTCGAGACGGACGAACAGCTCGCAGCCCTGCGCAGCGCGGGCTGCGACCAAATCCAGGGTGATTATTTCAGCAAGCCGCTGGACGCCGACGCCTGCGCCGAATACCTGCGCCGGCACGGGGCGGCGGCCGCCCCGATGCCGGCCACCGCCGCCTCCGGCTGACACGTAAAGACGGCAACACGCAACACGATTCCCGCGAAATCATGGCCGGAATTGTGGAATCCCTCATTAAGCCTTACAATGGTGACACGGGGCGTTGCCAAAATTCATTTGGTGCATCCGTCGCTCAACGGGTCCGTCGCTCTCGGCCGCACGGACCGCATCCGATCACTGCAGACCATCCCCATAAGCATGCGTTACTCGAGTAACCATAAGGCCGAAACGCGTCAGCGCATCATCGGCGAAGCAGCACGCCGCTTCCGCAAGGACGGCATCGAAGGCACGGGCCTCGTGCCGCTGATGAAGG
>CBIHRX010000271.1:0-9081 GCA_966212555.1 uncultured Massilia sp. | reverse complement strand
GTTCGAACAGGTGGTGGAAGTCGTGCGCCCGGTGCGCAGCCTGGCCCACAGCCCTCTGTTCCAGGCGGTCCTTGGCTGGGAGGAGGGGACGTCCGCCGCGCCCCGGCTGCCGGGCCTGGACGTGCAGGGCGTCGGTGCGGCGTCGGTCGCCGCCAAGTACGATCTCATGTTGGCGCTTGCGGACAAGGGCGACGTGATCGAAGGCGAGCTGGTTTTCGCGACGGCGCTGTTCGACGGTGCGACCGTGGCGAACCATCTCGTGCACTGGCGCACATTGCTGGAAGCGATGGCGGCCGGGGACGCGGCGGCGCCGGTCGCATTGCCGCTGCTTTCGGCGGCGCAGCGGCGCGCGTTCGATGAAGACTGGAACGCGACACGGCGCGCCTGGCCGGACGAGGCGTGCCTGCACCAGCTGTTCGAGCGTTCGGCGGCGGCGGCGCCAGCGGCGCCCGCGCTGGCGGCGGACGGCATGACCCTGAGCTACGGGGAGCTGGACCGCCGTGCCAACCGGCTCGCCCATCACCTGCGTGCGCTGGGAGCCGGCCCGGACCGGCGCGTGGCGCTCTGCGCGGGGCGCGGGGCCGAGCTGGTTATCGGCTTGCTGGCGGTGCTGAAGGCGGGGGCCGCCTACGTGCCGCTCGATCCCGAGCACCCGCGCGAGCGCCTCGCCTACATGCTCGAGGACAGCGCGCCGGTGGCACTCCTCGTCGCGCGCGGCGCGCCCGCCGGCCTGGAGGGGCCGGGCGGCGTTCCGGTGCTGGCACTCGACGGCGTGGATGCGCCGTGGGAAGACGGCGATGCTTGCGACGGCGCGCCGGCCCGGGCCGGCCTGACGAGCGCCCACCTCGCGTACGTGATCTACACGTCGGGATCGACGGGGCAGCCCAAGGGCGTGATGGTCGAGCACCGCAGCGTCGTCAACCTGGTGTCGGACTGGATCGACCGTTTCGGCGCCGACGCGCCGGCGAGCGCGTCGTTCTGGACCAGTGCCGGTTTCGACGTGTCGCTGTTCGAAATGTTCGTGCCGTTTGCCCTCGGCGCCACCGTCCACGTCGTGCCGCAGGAGGTGCGCGCGGATGCGGAACGGCTCCTGGAATGGCTCGTGCGCCACGCCATCGAACTGGCCTATCTGCCCCCGTTCCTGGTGCGCAGCCTGCGCGAACGGGACGATGCGCGGCTGGCCCGCCTGCGGCTCAGGCAAGTGCTGGTGGGCGTGGAACCGCTGCGCGAATCGGACTTGTGGCGGCTGCAGCGCGCGGTACCCGGGCTGCGGGTCGTCAACGGCTACGGGCCGACCGAAACCACCGTGTACTGCACGACCCACGCGCAGGTGCGCGACCTGGACCGGATCATGCCGATCGGCCGGCCGCTGGCGAATACGCAAGTCCACATCCTGGACCGGCACGGCAATCCGGTGCCGGCCGGCGTGGTCGGCGAGATCCACGTGGGCGGCGCCGGCGTGGCGCGCGGCTACCTGAACCGGCCGCAACTGACAGCCGAACGGTTCATCCCCGATCCGTTCGGCGCGACCCCCGGGGCTCGTCTGTACCGGACCGGCGACCTGGGCGTGCGCTTGCCGGACGGCGCGCTCCAGTTCGTCGGGCGCAACGACTTCCAGGTCAAGATCCGCGGCTTCCGCATCGAACCGGGCGAGATCGAGGCCTGCCTGGCGGGGCACCCGGGCGTGCGCGAAGCGCTGGTGCTGGCGGCCGGGGAACCGGGCCGCGAGCGCCTCGTCGCGTATCACGTCGGCGGGGTTGGGCCGCGGCCGGACCCGGCCGCCCTGCGCGCTTATCTGGCCGGGCGCCTGCCCGAATACATGGTGCCGGCGGCCTACGTGGCGCTGGATGCATGGCCGCTGACGCCCAACGGCAAACCGGACCGGCGCGCGCTGCCCGCGCCCGGCCCGGACGCGTACGCGGCGCAGGGGTACGCGGCCCCGGCCGGACCGGTCGAAGAGGCCCTGGCCGCGCTGTGGGCCGAGTTGCTGGGCGTGGAACGGGTCGGCCGCGACGACAATTTCTTCGAGCTGGGCGGCCACTCGCTGCTGATCGTGACCATGCTCGAACGGATGCGCCGGTTCGGCTGGCGGATCGACGTCGGTGGCGTCTTCGCGGCGCCCACCGTGGCCGGCCTCGCGGCCCGTCTCGGCACCATGGACGAGGCGCCGGCGCTGCCGGCCGGCGGCATCCCCGCCGGCTGCGCCCGGATCACGCCCGACATGCTGCCGCTGGTGGCGCTGAAGCAGGAGGAAATCGACGCCGTCTGCGCCCACGTGGACGGCGCGGCGGCCAACGTGCAGGACATCTATCCGCTCGCGCCGCTGCAGGAAGGCATCCTGTTCCACCACTTGCTGTCGACCGAAGGCGATCCGTATCTCATCACCTACCTGGCCAGCTTCGATACGCGCAGCCGCCTCGACCGCTACCTGGACGCATTGCAGCGGGTGATCGACCGCCACGACATCCTGCGGACGGCGGCGCTGTGGGAGGGCTTGCCCGAGCCGGTCCAGGTCGTGTGGCGCAGGGCTCCGCTCAAGATTGTCGACGTCGAACCCGATGGCGAAGGCGACGTCGCGCAACGTCTGTTGCGGCAGTACGACCCCGCGCACTACCGGATCGACCTGCGCCACGCGCCCCTCATGCAGGCCGTGCGCACCTTCGATGCGGCCGGCGGGCGCTGGGTGCTGCTGCTGCTGTACCACCACCTGATCGGCGACCACACCACGCTCGCCGCCATGCAGCGCGAAATGCACGAAGTGATGCTGGAGCGGGCCGACCGGCTGCCGCCGGCCCTGCCGTTCCGCCGTTACGTGGCCCAGGCCCGCCTCGGGATCGGGCGCGCGCAGCACGAAGCGTTTTTCCGCGACATGCTGGGCGACGTGACGGAAGCGACCGCGCCGTTCGGCCTGCAGGATGTCCGCGGCACCGGTGCCCTGATCGCGCAAGCCCGGCGCAGAATGGACGATCGCGTCGCCCGGGCGGTGCGCGTGCAGGCGCGCCGGCTGGGCGTCAGCGCGGCCAGCCTGTGTCACCTGGCGTGGGCGATGGTGCTCGGGCGCGTATCCGGCCGCGACGACGTCGTGTTCGGCACGATCCTGTTCGGCCGCATGTCGGGCGTGGAGGGTGCGGACCGCGCGATGGGCCTGTTCATCAACACGCTGCCGGTGCGCATCAGGCTGGCCTGCGGGGCCGAAGAGGGCGTCCGGGCTACGCATGCCACGCTGGCGGGCCTTGTGCGCCACGAGCATGCCTCGCTGGCGCTGGCGCAACGTTGCAGCGGCCTGCAGCCGCCCGCGATGTTGTTCTCGGCGCTGTTCAACTACCGCTACACGAGCGAAGACGCGGCGCCGGACGGCGCGGCGAGCACGCCCTGGGACGGCATCGAGTCGCTGCACACCGAGGAGCGCAGCAGCTATCCGCTGATGATGACGGTGGACGACCTGGGCGACGGCTTCGGGCTCAGTGCCCAGGTGGAGCGCCGCATCGACCCGGACCAGGTGTGCGCGCTGATGCATGCCGCGCTCGAACGGTTGGTGGAGGCGCTGGCGCAGTCGCCGTCCGGCGTGCTGGACCAGCTCGACGTGCTGCCGGCGGCGCAGCGGCGCCAGGTGGTGGAAGAATGGAACGCGACCGGCACCTCGTTCGCCGAAGGATCGAGCGTGCAGGCCTTGTTCGAGGAGCAGGTGCGGCGCACGCCGCACGCGGCGGCGCTGGCGTTCGACGGCAGGCAGCTGAGCTATGGGGACTTGAATGCGCTGGCGAACCGGCTGGCGCACCATCTGGCGGGCCTCGGCGTGGGACCGGACGTGCGCGTCGGCGTTTGCGTCGAGCGCGGCATCGAGATGGCGATCGGCCTGCTGGCGGTGCTCAAGGCCGGCGGCGCCTACCTGGCGCTGGACCCGGCGTATCCGCGCGACCGGCTGGCGTACATGATCGAGGACAGCGCGCCGGCGGTGGTGCTGACGCTCGGCGAAGCGTGCGCCGGCATGGGCGCGCCGCTGGTTGACCTGGGGCCGGACGCGCCCTGGAGAAGTGCGCCGGATCACGATCCGCAGCCGTCGCGCAGCGGCCCGCGCGACCTGGCCTACGTCTGCTATACGTCGGGGTCGACCGGCCTGCCCAAGGGCGTGGCCGGCGAACACCGCGCCCTGGTCAACCGCCTGGCCTGGATGCAGGACGCGTTTCCGTGCCGGCCGGGCGAGCGCCACGTGCAGAAAAGCGCCTACAACTTCATCGATTCGCTGACCGAGACCCTGGCGCCGCTGGTCCATGGAGCGTGCCTCGTGGTGGCGCCGGGCGCGGTGGCGCGCTCGCCGGAAGCGCTGGCCGGGTTCCTGGCGGCGCAGCGCATCGAGCGCATGGTGCTGGTACCGTCGCTGCTGGACGCGCTGTTGCAGTTGCCGGGGTCGGACTGGAGCGCCCACCTGCGCCTGCTCGTGAGCAGCGGCGAGGCACTGGCGCCCGCGCTGGCCGACCGCTTCCGCGCGGTGGCCCCGGCGGCCACGCTGCTCAACCTGTATGGCTCGTCGGAAGTCGCGGGCGACGTCAGTTACCACGTCTGGCAGGGCGGGGCCAGGATGCCGATCGGACGGCCGATCGCGAACACGCGCCTGTACATCCTCGATCCCGCGGGCCGGCCGGTGCCGGTCGGCGTGGCGGGCGAGTTGTACGTGGGCGGCGTCGCGCCGGCGCGCGGCTACCTGAACCGTCCCGAGTTGACCGCCGAGCGCTTCGTGCCCGACCCGTTCGATCCGGCGCCGGACGCGCGCCTGTTCAGGACGGGCGACCTGGCCAGCTGGCGCGCCGACGGCACCATCGACTACCTGGGGCGTAACGACTTCCAGGTCAAGATCCGGGGCGTGCGCATCGAGCTGGGCGAGATCGAGGCGCGCATGCTGGGACTGGAAGGCGTGGTCGAGGCCTGCGTCGTCGTGCAGGATGCCGCCGACGGCAGCCCGCAACTGGCCGCGTTCTACGCCGGCGAGGCGCGGCGCGACGGGATCGACGCCCAGGCGCTGAAGCGCCACCTGGCCGCCGGCTTGCCCGACTACATGGTGCCGGCACGGTTTGTGCGGACCGCCGCATTGCCCCGTACGCCGAGCGGCAAGCTGGATCGCGCCGCCCTGCGCGGCCTCGCGGACGGCGGACAAGGCGAGGGGGATTTCGTGGCGCCGCACGGGGAGCTCGAGACCAGGATCGCGGCGGTATGGGCCGAGTTCCTGAAAGTCGAGCGCGTCGGGCGCAACGACAACTTCTTTGAACTGGGTGGTCATTCACTGATGATCGTCAGCCTGATCGAACGGCTGCGTCGCCAGGACATCCAAGCGGGCGCGCACATGCTGTTCGCGGCGCCCACCCTGATGGAATTTGCGGCGGCAGTCGCGGAAATCGAGGAAATCCATTTATGAAGCTTGCTGAGTTGTTGGCAGAACTGGGGCGCCGGAATCTGACGCTGGCGCTCCATGGCGACGAACTGGTCGTGCGTGGTCCGAAACAGGCGCTCGATCCGGCGCTGCGCGGTGAACTGGCCCGAAACAAGGCGCAGCTGTTGCAAGCGCTGCGCGACGACCGCGCGGATGGCGGCATTCCGGCGGGGAGCACGGCCCTGGCGCCGGCGATGGTGCCGATGGTCGACTTGTCCCAGCCCGAGCTCGATGCGATCGCGGGCGCGGTTCCGGGCGGGGCGGCGAACGTGCAGGACATCTACCCGCTCGCGCCCTTGCAACAGGGGATCTTCTTCCACTACCTGCTCGCCCGGGAAGGCGATCCGTACCTGATGGCCCAGGTCCTGGCGTTCCCCGACGAAGCCGGGATCGAGCGCTACCTGGCCGCGCTGCGGACGGTGGTCGCCCGGCACGACGTCCTGCGGACCGCGCTCGCATGGGACGGGCTCGCCGAGCCGGTGCAGGTCGTCTGGCGCGAGGCCGTGCTGCCGGTGGAGCGCCATACCTTCGATCCGGCGGCCGGCGACGTCGCGCGGCAGCTGCGCGACCGTTACGATCCGCGCCATTACCGGCTCGACCTGGCACAGGCGCCGCTGCTGCGCGTCGCGCTCGCCCACGATGCCGCGCACGGGCGCTGGCTGCTGCTCACGCTGCAGCATCACTTGATCGGGGACCGCGCCACGTTCGCCGGCATCCAGGTCGAGATCGCGGCCTGCCTGGTGGACGGCGGCGCCACGCTGCCACGCGCGTTGCCGTATCGCGAGTTCGTGGCGCAAGCCCGCGCCGCCGCACGGAGCGGCGAAGGCGAGGCGTTTTTCCGGGAGATGCTGGCCGGGGTCGTGGAACCCACCGCGCCGTTCGGCCTGATCGACGTGCGCGGCGAAGGCGGCACGGTGCGCCAGGACAGCCTGCTGTTGGCGGACGGCCTCGGCGCGCGCCTGCGTGCACAGGCGCGCCGGCTGGGCGTCAGCGTCGCCAGCCTGTTCCACCTCGCGTGGGCCCTCGTGCTGGGGCGCGCGAGCGGGCGCGACGACGTCGTCTTCGGCACCGTGCTGCTGGGCGGCGTCGACCGGATGGACAACGGCCGCATGCTGGGGCTGTGCGTCAACACGTTGCCGCTGCGCGTCAGGCTGGACGGCCGCGGCGCGGACGACGCCGTGCGCGTGGTGCAGCGCGAGCTCGCGGCACTGATGCGTCATCAGCACATGCCGCTTTCCGAGGCCCAGCGCTGCAGCGACGTGGCGGCCGGGATGCCGCTGTTTTCCGCGCTGCTCAATTATCGCCAGGGCGGCAGCACCGACCACGGCCAGGCGCCGCCGCCGTGGCAGCCCGTGCATGGCGACGAGCGCACCAATTACCCGTTGACGATGTCGATCGACGACCTGAATACCGGCTTCGGCCTGACGGCGCAGACGGCCGGGCCCGTCGACGCCGCGCGCGTCTGCCGCTTCCTGGAGACCGCGCTGGAGGGACTGGCCGCGGCGCTCGAGCAACAGCCCGCCGTTCCGCTGCGCGCCATCGACGCGCTGCCGGCCGACGAGCGCGCCGTGGCTGCGGCGACCAATGCCACGCAGGTCGACTTCGACGCGGCGGCGGCGGGCAGCCGGCTGCTGCACCAGAGCGCGCTGCGCCAGGTGCGGCTGCGCGGTGACGAGGCCGCGGTCGTCTGGTCCGGCGGCCGGCTCAGTTACCGGGAGCTCGGTCTTGCGAGCCAGCGTCTCGCGGCGCGGCTCGTGGCCGGCGGGGCGCGGCCGAACCGACTGGTCGCCGTGCTGATGCACAAGGGATGGGAGCAGGTCGTGGCGGTGCTCGCGATCCTGCGCGCGGGCGCCGCCTACCTGCCGATCGACGCCGACCTGCCGCCCGCGCGCATTGCGCAACTGCTGGAGCTGGGCGAAGTCGAGCAGGTCGTGGTCGCCGCCTCCACGGCACCGGCGCTGGCCGGGGCATTGCCCACGCACTGCGTCGACGCCACCCTGCTGGGCGGGGCCGACGAGCCGGAAGACGACGCGCCGCGCCTGGCCCCCACCGACCTGGCCTACGTGATCTTCACCTCGGGATCGACGGGCACGCCGAAGGGCGTGATGATCGATCACCGGGGCGCGCTCAACACCATCCTCGACATCAACCAGCGCTTCGCGGTCGACGCCGGCGACGCGGTGCTGGGCCTGTCCAGCCTGAGTTTCGACCTGTCGGTCTACGACATCTTCGGCGTACTGGGCGCGGGGGGACGGCTGGTCCTGCCGCTGCCCGGCGAGAGCCGCGATCCGGATGCGTGGCTGCGCCACGTGCGCGAACACCGGGTCACGATCTGGAATTCCGTTCCGGCGCTGATGCAGATGCTGACCCAGGCCACCGCGGCGCGCGACCTGCCGCTGCGCCTGGCGATGTTGAGCGGCGACTGGATCCCGCTGGACCTGCCGGCGCAGATCGCGGCGGCGGCGCCGGCTTGCCGGCTGGTCAGCCTGGGCGGCGCAACCGAGGCTTCGATCTGGTCGATCGGCTATCCGGTCGGCCACGTCGATCCCGCCTGGCGCAGCATCCCTTACGGCCGTCCGCTCGCGAACCAGTCGTTCCACGTGCTCCAGGCGGACATGAAGACGGCGCCGCTCGGCGTGGCGGGCGAGCTGTACATCGGCGGCATCGGCGTGGCGCTCGGCTATTGGCGCGCCGCGGACATCACGGCGCGCAGCTTCGTCGTGCATCCGGACAGCGGCGAGCGGCTGTACCGGACGGGTGACCTGGGGCGCCTGGGGAGCGATGGCGTGATCGAATTCCTCGGCCGGGTCGACCAGCAGGTCAAGATCCGCGGCTTCCGCATCGAACCGGGCGAGATCGAAGCGCAGCTCCAGTGCTGCGCCGGGGTGCGCGACGCCTGCGTCGTGGCGCACCGCGAGGCGGGCGAGGAGGGCGGTGAGGCGCGGCTGGTGGCCTACGTCGTGCCGGCGCCGCACGCGCCGGCGCCGACGGCCGAAGCGTTGCGCCGCGAGCTGGCGGCGCGGCTGCCGGACTACATGGTGCCGGCCGCCTACGTGATGCTGGCGGCGCTGCCGCTCACGCCGAACGGCAAGCTGGACCGCAAGGCGCTGCCGGCGCCCGGACGCGCCGCGCTGGCCGCGCACGCCTATGCGGCGCCGCAGGGCGAGCTGGAACAGGCCCTGGCGGATATCTGGACCGCGCTGCTGAAGGTCGAGCGCGTCGGCCGGCACGACAACTTCTTCGAGCTGGGCGGGCATTCGCTGCTGGCGGTGCAGATGCTGGCGCGCGTGCGGCAGGCGCTCGGCCTGGACGTCGGCCTGGCGCTGCTGTTCGCCGAACCGGTGCTGGAGGGCCTCGCGGCGGCGCTGGCCGGCAGCGGCACCGACACGCTGCCGCCGGTGACCCCGGCCGCACCCGCGGAGCGCGCGGCGCTGTCGTTCGCGCAGCAGCGCCTGTGGTTCCTGTCCCAGATGGAGGACGCGAGCGCGGCCTATCACATGCCGGGCGGGCTGCGCCTGCGCGGCGCGCTGGACCACGGTGCGCTGCGGCGCGCGCTGGACCGCATCGTGGCGCGCCACGAGGCGCTACGCACTTGCTTCGCGCTGCAGGACGGTGAACCCGTCCAGCGCATCGCACCCGCGGATGCCGGCTTCGCG
>CBIHRX010000270.1:0-9087 GCA_966212555.1 uncultured Massilia sp. | reverse complement strand
ATGCCGACCCACGCATCCAGCACACCCCAGAAATCGACCGGCTCGGGATTTTCGGGATCTTCGTGCCACCAGATGACACCCGTCGCTTCGCCGTTGCCCACGCAATTCAGGCACAGGTAATCGCCGGCGCCATTGTGAAACACGGTGACGGTCCTGGAAATATCGATGGGCAGCCGGCGCGCGGTGTCGTCGTCGATGTCGAACTTGTCGCCGGACAGGAACGCCCAATCCTCGACCGGCAGCGGTCCCATCGAATTCGCCGGCAGGAAGGTCCAGCCATCGTGCAACTGCGTGTAAAAATCGCGGAATTTGGCGGGCACCCAGTCCCAGATCGGACGCAGGCGCTCCGGCACGTCGGTGATCGGAGCGCGGCCGCGGAAGAAGTTCAGGTCGTTGCCGCCGACCGTGTAGAGATATAGCAGGGACAAGGTGTCGTCCTGTTCGCGCAATACGTACAGGCGCTTCAGCATCGTCCGCAGGAAATCCTGGACGCTGGGCCACTCCGTGGCAAAGTCGCTCCATTCCGTGAGGAGCGCGAGCCTGCGCCCGTGTTCCTGCTCGTCGATGAAGCGCAGCCACTGCACGGGAACGGACGGGTCCGCTTCTACCTCGGCCGGCGTGGCCATCAATGCGGCCGGCTGCACGAATTGCTGCAATTCATTCAGTACCGCGTTCTTGTCGAATTCTGTCGTCATCGCTTTGTCTTCTCAGTGATTGCCCGCGCACGCTAGCCGCCGCCCAGGAGATTATAAATCTGCTGTTGCAATTCGGCCGCCATGTCGACCTCTTTCTGCATCATCTCCTGGCGGAATGCCGGGTCGACGGCGACGCCGCCTTTCTTGTATTCGGTCCAATCGGCGAACGATTTCGCGCCTTTCGATGTATTCGCCGTTTCGCTCAGGCCGATGAAGTTGCGGGGATTGTTCAGCACCGCGAGCTGGTCTTCCTGCGACAGCCGGGCGAATCCCTCCATTTCCGTGATCTGCTTCATCGACACGATATGGTCGGCGTGCAGCGGCTTCGTGACGGTCAGGCCGGGCAGGGCACGGTCGGGCATCGGCAGGGTCACGCCTTCGTTGACCTGTTTTTGAATCGCGGAGCTCGGTGTCTTGGAACGCAGGCGCGCATAGGTCGACGCCGACACGCGGGCCGGCGGCTCCACCGGCGGCGTGACGGGAGGCTCCGCAGTCGTCGCGGGCGGGCGCAGGGAAACGCGGACGTTCCCGCCGTTCATGCCCAGCGTGCCCGGTTCGACCGACACCTGGACCCGCTGCGCAAACTCCCAGGCCCCCGGCGCCGCCTTCGCGCCCAGATACCCGCCCAGGAAGCTGCCCACGATCGCCGACCATTTCTGCCCGTCGCTGCCTTCGCCGAACACCTTGCCGCCGACCCAGCCGCCGCCGATCCCGCCGGCAAAGGCGCCGACCAGGCCGCCGATCGCGACCACGGGTCCGGCGAGGACGATCGCCGAGCCGACGCCGACGACCAGCAGCGACGCGTGCACCCAGCCCGGCACGAGGTTCTCCGGATTGATCGTGTCGGTCTGCGTCGTGCCGCCGCCGATGTAGACGTTACCCGATCCTTTCGTGATGACGGCGCTGCAGCCGGTCTTGTCGTCGACGCGCGCCGCCGGCATGCCGTTGATGTAGACCTGGCCACTGCCCGTCGCGATCGGGATCGGTCCGGGGTGCTTGGAGCACATGACCTTGTCGACGTGGGCCCGGGCCGCGGCCAGGCCGTTGACGAACACGGTGGACGAGCCGGTCATGGCGATGGCGCCCGTGACCTCCTTGCCGGCGAAGCTCATCGTGCTCATTGCCTCGCCCAGGCCCGCGCCCATGGCGGCGCCGGCGCCGACGACGGCCACTGCCGCCAGGCCGCCCGTGCCCACGATCGCCACGCCGGCCACCGCGATGGCCGCCCCGATGAGCAGGCCCTTCAAGAGCCAGCTCATGGTCGGGCTGTGCCCGATCGGATCTCCCAGTCGTGCCGCCGCTGGCATCTAGCGCTCCGGCATGTATTGGAAAAGCGACGGTTCCCGGCAAGACGTGAGCGGTCCGAGCGCGCAGTCGAGCATGGGCAGACGAATTGCAGTTTCCATTCTTGAGTTCATCGAAATAAGCATGCGAGTCCTTCAGGAGGGTAGCTCAAGCTGTCACGGATTGACGACCCGAACGTTCAGCGTTTTCAATCTCTCATAAACTGCCGCCGCGAGCGCGTCATCATCGATCGGCAAGTCGAATTCGCGCCCATCGGCATTCCGATAGCAGAGCATTTCCGAGAGCGGCGTGCGTTCGATAAAGTAATCATGCACGGTCAGGCCGCTCCCAAATAGAAAGTCATTCACCATGTCTTCAGATATTCTTATTGGAGGGAAAAGGGATGGCATCGCTTTTGTTCCCACAGCCGCCGACGACAAAATGGTTGGCCATACGGCATACAGCAACGTTCATGTTATTGTCACGTTCTTGGAAGCCTGCCTGCATCCTGGCGCAGGCGCTCATCCTGAGCAATCAAGCTGCGAAGATCCGCAAGAAAACGGTAAAAGCCGGTTTCGTCTGACTGGCTGTTTTCCTGCAATTTCTGCAAAATGCCTGCGAAATCCGCCAAATCCATCGCATTCAGCTCATCTGCGCAAAGCATATTCATGCCGAAATCGTCGACGGTTTCGAGAAGCCGGCTGGCCGCTGATGAGTTGTGTTTCTCGATCCGCAATGCATCGACGATGCGCAAGAAATCGACGGTCCTGACATCGACCGAGGTTTGCGGATCGATCACGATGGTTCCCGACATGTTTACTCCAAATATATTACCTTTTGCTGCGACGTCTTGGGCAAGGTATTGATGAAATCGAAAAGTTTTTGTTTGTTGGCCGGGTTCAAGAAGCGAATATCGAAAGGCATCATGTCCACTCCGGATGGTTTTGCCAGTTTATCCGCAATCGATTTGGAGAATTTTGGAAAACTTTTATCGAAATAGGTATTGATTCTCGATGCCTGTTCGAACGTATCTGGCGTCAATTTGAAATCGATGCGAGCGCCTGCGAACTCTCCGGATTTGACCACATAATCGGCACTTGTACCACCTTCCGCACGCTCGAGAGTCCCCCCCAGATAGTGTTCCATTTCCGCCGCTGCGCCCGCCTCGCCGGGCGCAAGCGTATTTCGATCAGGGTCGATACTGTTCAGTCGACGCTGTGCCGCAAGATTTACCGGATCGCGAGCGGCAATTGTCGTGGGGCCTTCAGTATTCTGCTTAAAACTACCGTACGAGCCTTGATCAGCTGACGTTTCCGCCACGATCGCGGCGCCGTTCTCTTTCAGCGAAACCCGTACGTTCCCGCCGTTCATGCCCAGCGTGCCCGGTTCGACCGACACCTGGACCCGCTGCGCAAACTCCCAGGCCCCCGGCGCCGCCTTCGCGCCCAGATACCCGCCCAGGAAGCTGCCCACGATCGCCGACCATTTCTGCCCGTCGCTGCCTTCGCCGAACACCTTGCCGCCGACCCAGCCGCCGCCGATCCCGCCGGCAAAGGCGCCGACCAGGCCGCCGATCGCGACCACGGGTCCGGCGAGGACGATCGCCGAGCCGACGCCGACGACCAGCAGCGACGCGTGCACCCAGCCCGGCACGAGGTTCTCCGGATTGATCGTGTCGGTCTGCGTCGTGCCGCCGCCGATGTAGACGTTACCCGATCCTTTCGTGATGACGGCGCTGCAGCCGGTCTTGTCGTCGACGCGCGCCGCCGGCATGCCGTTGATGTAGACCTGGCCACTGCCCGTCGCGATCGGGATCGGTCCGGGGTGCTTGGAGCACATGACCTTGTCGACGTGGGCCCGGGCCGCGGCCAGGCCGTTGACGAACACGGTGGACGAGCCGGTCATGGCGATGGCGCCCGTGACCTCCTTGCCGGCGAAGCTCATCGTGCTCATTGCCTCGCCCAGGCCCGCGCCCATGGCGGCGCCGGCGCCGACGACGGCCACTGCCGCCAGGCCGCCCGTGCCCACGATCGCCACGCCGGCCACCGCGATGGCCGCCCCGATGAGCAGGCCCTTCAAGAGCCAGCTCATGGTCGGGCTGTGCCCGATCGGATCTTCCAGCCGTGCCGCCGCCGGCATTTACCGCTCCGCGACCCGATCGTTCGCGATCCGGTCGAGATGCGCGCGCACCTCCGTCAAACTGTAGAACGGCACGGACGACGAACTGGCCTGGATGTACTGGGCCAGGTGCAGCCGCTCGCCCAGCGGCGGTCCCGGCGGCTCCGCCTTGCGCTCCAGCGTGACGGTGCCCGACGGCCGCAGCAGCGACAAACCGCCGTTCGTGCGGGAGACGTTCGCCTGCAGGCGCGTGCCCTCGGCGTCATAGAATTCCCAGTGGTCCTCGTTGACGTCGCGCGCCGACAGCTTGCTGCCCGCCTCGTGCCTGTCGGCGAATACGTGCAAGGTCTTGCGCGGCTCGGACAGGGCGAAGATCGTCGGCAGGGCAGGGGACGGCACGGGCCCCGCCCCGTCCTGCGCCCGCGGCAGCGGGCGGCGCAGCCTGATGCTGTCGACGATCGCGTCGAACGCGCCATTCCACTCGTCGCTGAACTCGCGCAGGCACGTGGCCGCCATCAGCATCGCCTCGATCGTTCCCGGCCTGCTGCCCTGGACCAGCGTGATGACCTGGCGCTGGTGCATGTAGCCCGCCTCGTTGCGCCAGCTGTAGGCGAGTTCCAGCGCCGGCGCGCCGTCGACGGTGCGCGCCGTCATGGTCTTCAGCTGGAACCGCGGCAGCGCCCGCGTCAGTTCCTGCGCCAGGCGGTCGCCGAACTGGTCGAGGCTTTCCTCGGGCTTGACGTCCGCATGGGAGACGACGACGTTGAACTCGCTGGGACCATCGTCGCGCAAGGTGAACATGTGCATCGTCTTGTCCTTCAACTGCGCGGGCAGTTCGAAGGTGGCGTGGTTGGCGTGGTACATGGCGCGCTCGCTCATTGGCTTATTTGTTCAAGTCGATCCGGTTGCCCATCACGCTGACGTTCACGCCCTGGATCAGGATCGTGCCGTCGGCCTGCAGCACGATCTTGCTGCTGCCGACTTCCAGCGTGATGTCCGTGTTGGCCTTCAGGTGGATGTGCTCCGTCTGCGACGTCAGCTCGATGTTCTGCTTCGCGGTCTGGTGCAGGTGGGCGTTCTCCGCCACCAGTTCGATGTTCGTCTTGGCCTTCGCGTGGAGGTAATCGTCCTGCGCCGTCAGCTCGATGTTGGTCTTGGCGGTGTCGTGGATGTGGCCCGTCTGCGCCGTCGTCACGATGTACTGCTTGACCGTGTTGGTCTGGTAGCCCGTGCTGACCGTGTTGGTCTGGTGCGGCCCGTTGACGACGGTCGCCTGCGTGTTCTGGACGGTCGTGACCATATCCTTCTGCGAGTGGATATTGATCAGTTCCTTGCCCTTGCTGTCATGGATGACCATCTCGCAGAAGCCGCCGCCGCCCGGCGTGGAGCGGCTCTTGAAGCCCATCATGTGGGCGCCGTCCGGCAGGCCGTACGGGACCGGCTGGTCGGCATTGAACAGCCGTCCCGTGCAGACGGGCCGGTCCGGGTCGCCCTCGAGGTAGTCGATGATGACTTCCTGGCCGATGCGCGGCACGGAAATCGTGCCCCAGCCGCGCCCGGCCCACGGTTGCGAGACGCGGATCCAGCACGAGCTGCGTTCGTCGCGGCGGCCGTAGCGGTCCCAGTGGAACTGCACCTTGATGCGGCCGTACTTGTCCGTGTGGATCTCCGCACCCTTGGGTCCGACGACCGTCGCCGTCTGCGGTCCGGGCATGCGCGGCGGCGTGTGCGCGCGGCGCGGGCGATAGGGGATCTTGCGGCGGATCGCGGTGAACGTGTTGCGGTAGACGTCGCTCTGCCCGCGCTCGAAATAATTATTGCGTGCGCTGACCTGTGCCGACAGCACGAGGAAGTCGTTGTCGCCTTCGGTGGCCGGATCGAACCAGTGGTGACCCTGCAGCTTGAACGTGTGACCGGCGACGAGGCCGCGGCAGTCGGACGCGCCCGTGAAGACCTTGGCCTGCCACTCCATCACTTCCAGGCGCTGGCGCGCTTCGCGCTGTCCGTCGTCCTTGTCCTTGTACGAGAAGGCCGGGTTGCCGTCATAGATTTCCATGGTCGGCATGTCGCCCTGCCGCGTCACGGTGGGCAGCTCCACGTACTGCATCGCGTTGGGCGCCTTGAAGTCGAACGTGTTCAGGGCGACCTTCGTCGGCTGCAAATTGCGTTCGGCCGCGAACGCCGTCACGCTGTCGCGGTCGTGCCAGCGGTTGCCGCCGTTGAATTCGACCTCGGCGTGATCCTTCTGCGGCGGGCAGAAGGCACTCGAGCGCGAGTCGTCGCTGATCACCATCACGTGGCCGTTCGGCTTGTGGTCGAAGTAGTAGAACAGCCCGTACTTTTCCATCAGCCGGCAGACGAAGTGTTCGTCCGTCTCGTCGTACTGGACGATGTAGTTTTCCGGCCGGTAGGTCTGGCTGACGCGGAATTCGTACGTGGCGAGGCCGTTGTAGTCGCCCTTGAAGATCGTGTCGAGCACTTCGAGCACGCTCTGGTCCTGGAAGATGCGCGAGTTGACGCGCTGCTTCAGGTAACTGAGCCAGGGCACGATCTGCGCGTGATAGAACGCGAAGCCGCCGTCTGAGTGGCTGAAGCCGAACGAATGCACGTAGCCGTTGATGAAGTGTTCGCTGCCGTCGGACAGCTGCACGCCCACGCTGACGTTCTTCCCCATCAGGTCTTTCAAATCGATGGCGGCGTTTTCCGAGATCAGGCTGAGGTTGAACACGAACTGGTCGGACACGGCCGACGAGCCGCTCAGCGACTCGATCAACAGCGTCTTCTCGCCCTGCAAAGGCGAATAGAAGCGCAGCAGGCGCTTGCCGTCGTTGAACTTCGCCAGCACCGACGCCACGGCCGACGCGACGTCGTCCTGGCCGGCAGGGTCGATGGCGGGCGGCACATATTGCGACTCGTTGGAGACGAAATCGCTGACGGCCTGACCCGCCAGGGGGTGGTCTTCGATGGCGAGATGTTCGGCCGTCGCCGCGTCCTGCGCGAGCGCCGCGGGCCGGCCAGCGCCGTGTCCTGCGTGATCGGCCAGCGTGCCGGCATGCTGCGCCAGCGAATGCGCCTGGGACGCGACCTGGAGTGCCTGCGCCAGCTGCGGACTGGCGTGACCGGCGAGGCCGGCGACACCCGACGCAACGGCGGCAGCGCCCGAGCCGGCCTTCAGCCGCGCCGCGGTGTCGAGGGCGCTGCCGGCAATACCGAGTGCCTTGATCGGATTATCGAGCGAATCTGATGACATATCGCGGCTCCTGCATCGAATGTGTCTTCCGCACGGCGGATTGTTAGTTTTGTGTTAAATCATGTATATACTATCAGAAATTTATTGTTCGTTAAATCGGCCATTGGCGCCGTTCACAATTCATTTCCCTAGAGCACAATGTCTGACTTTCCCAGCAACTGGACCGATCTGACGCGCGCACTCGACACCATGCAGCGCCACTATGCCCAGGCCGGCGCGCAGGCCCGGCTCGACGTCGAACGGCGCGTGCAGCGCTGGTCCCATGAGGCCAGCGCGACGCTCGGCCGCGTCGCCGATGCGGCCTCGGACGTGGCCGGCGTCCGCAGTGCGCTGGCCGTGAAGCAGGCGCTCGACGCGTCCCGGCCGCGCTTCGTGGAACTGCTGAAGCAGCAGTTCGCCGGCCTGAACTTCGCGATGATCGTCGACGTCTTGTACGAGGTGATGAAACAGATGGCGCTGTACCTGGGCGGCGGCGCCGTGCTCGGTGCGGCCGCGGGCGGTGCGCTGGGCTCGCTGGCGCTGGGCGTGGGCGCCATCCCGGGTGCGGCGGTGGGCGCGCAGGCGGGCGTCGCGATCGGCGGCGAGATCCTCGTGTGGATGGGCCTCGGCATGCTGGTCATGGACGTCGGCAGCACGGTGCCGGACTTGTGCCGGCATCTTGCGCACGGCTTCGCGAGCGCGTGGCATGCCGGCGAACTGCCGGCGGATGCGATGGCGCGGCGCACGTCGATGCTGCGCGCGGCGACGGAATCGTTCGCGCAAGGGCAGATGCTGCTCGTGAAAGCGATCCTGACGGCGCTGGTGCTGTACCTGTCGCGCGGCCAGGTCCAGAGTTCGCTCCTCGTGCGCAACCTGTCGAAGAGCCGGCTCGGGCCGAAGTTCGCCGAATGGGTCGGCGCGAACCGCGACAAGCTGGTGGCGCATCCGAGCCTGCAGCCCAGGATCGCCTCGGCACAAGGCCAGGCCGGAGCCGGCGCGGGCAAGGGGGCTGCTGCCAAATCGGCGCCGGAGGGGCCGAAGCCGACGGAGAAGCCGGCCGCCGTCAAGCGCGGCGAGGCCGAGCACCAGCCGCCGTGCACACTGGTCGGCCAGCCCGTCGACCCGATCAGGGGCAGCAAGGTCCTGCTCGGCGAGCTGGATCTCGATTTTGCCTTGCCTGCACCGCTGCCGCTCGTCTGGCAGCGCACGTACAGCTCGGTCCTGCACCGCGTCGGCTGGCTGGGCCAGGGCTGGGCGCTGCCCATCAGCGACAGCCTGCAGCTCAGCGCCGACGAGGTCGTCGTGCTGGACGCGTTCGACCGCGGCATCACGTTCTCGCTGCCACGAATCGGCGACGCAATCTACTCGCCGTCCGAACAGATCGCGCTGGCGCGCACCGGCGACACCACGTTCGAACTGGTCGACAACGACGGCCTGCGCACGCAATTCGCGGTCTTGTACGGCGACGGCATCGCGCGGCTGACCGGCTGGCAGGACGCCAACGACAACCACATCCGCGTGACCTGGGACGCGCGTCGTCTGCCGGCGCGCATCGACGACAGCGCAGGCCATAGCCTCGCGCTCGAATTCGGGCGGGGCGCCGGGGGCGTTCGCCTGCTGGGCGTGACCCAGATGCCGGCCGAAGCGGGGGCGGTCGCGCAGACGCTGGTGTCGTACGACTACGATGGCGCCGGCAACCTGCAGCGTGTGCGCAATCGCGGCGGCGATATCGTCCGCGAGTTCGGCTACCGCAACCACGTC
>CBIHRX010000269.1:0-9257 GCA_966212555.1 uncultured Massilia sp. | reverse complement strand
CCATCGAGGTCGAGCGCTCGATGCGCGTGCTCGACGGCGCCGTCATGGTCTACGACTCCGTCGGCGGCGTGCAGCCGCAATCCGAGACCGTGTGGCGCCAGGCGAACAAGTACAAGGTGCCGCGCATCGCGTTCGTCAACAAGATGGACCGTGTGGGCGCCGACTTCTTCCGCGTCCAGCAGCAGATCCGCGACCGCCTGAAAGGCAACGCCGTGCCGATCCAGATCCCGCTCGGCGCGGAAGAGCATTTCGAGGGCGTGATCGACCTCGTCAAGATGCGCGCCATCCGCTGGGACGACGCCAGCCAGGGCGTGCGCTTCAGCTATGAAGACATCCCGGCCGATCTCGTCCCGGTCGCGCAAAAATGGCGCGAGACGATGGTCGAGGCGGCCGCCGAGGCGACGCCCGAGCTGACGGAAAAATACCTGAACGGCGAGGCGCTGACGGAAGACGAGATCAAGGCCGCGCTGCGCGCGCGCACGATCGCGGGCGAGATCGTGCCGATGCTGGCCGGCTCCGCCTTCAAGAACAAGGGCGTGCAGGCGATGCTGGATGCCGTCATCGAGTACCTGCCGTCGCCGGTGGACGTGCCCGCGATCGCGGGCCACGACGAGGACGACAAACCGCTGGAGCGTCATCCGTCCGACGACGAGCCGTTCTCCGCGCTCGCCTTCAAGATCATGACCGACCCGTTCGTCGGCCAGCTGACGTTCTTCCGCGTGTACTCGGGCGTCGTGAATTCGGGCGACACCGTGTACAACCCGACCAAGGGCCAGAAGGAACGCCTGGGCCGGATCCTGCAGATGCACGCCAACGAGCGCAAGGAGATCAAGGAGGTGTTCGCCGGCGACATCGCGGCGGCCGTCGGCCTGAAGGCCGTGACGACGGGCGACACGCTGTCCGATCCGGACAAGGTCATCGTGCTGGAAAAGATGGCGTTCCCGGAACCCGTGATCTCGCAGGCCGTGGAGCCGAAGACGAAGGCCGACCAGGAAAAGATGGGCATCGCGCTGTCGCGTCTCGCGCAGGAGGACCCGTCGTTCCGGGTGCGCACGGACGAGGAATCGGGCCAGACGATCATGTCCGGCATGGGCGAGCTGCACCTGGAGATCCTCGTCGACCGCATGAAGCGCGAGTTCGGCGTCGAGGCGACCGTCGGCAAGCCGCAGGTGGCGTACCGCGAGACGATCCAGAAGGCCGTCGAGAACGTCGAGGGCAAGTTCGTCAAGCAGTCGGGCGGCAAGGGCCAGTACGGCCACGTCGTGCTGAAGCTCGAACCGCTCGAGCCGGGCAAGGGTTATGAATTCGTCGACGCCATCAAGGGCGGCGTCGTGCCGCGCGAGTACATCCCGGCCGTCGACAAGGGCATCCAGGAGACGCTGCCGAACGGCGTGCTGGCCGGCTACCCGGTCGTGGACGTGCGCGCCACGCTGACGTTCGGTTCGTACCACGACGTGGACTCGAACGAGAACGCGTTCCGCGTCGCCGCGTCGATGGCGTTCAAGGACGGCATGCGCAAGGCGTCGCCGGAACTGCTCGAGCCGATGATGCACGTCGAGGTCGAGACGCCCGAGGAGTTCACGGGCAACGTGATGGGCGACTTGTCCACGCGGCGCGGCGTCGTGCAGGGCATGGACGAGATCCCGGGCGGCGGCGGGAAGCTGATCAACGCCGTCGTGCCGCTGGCGGAGATGTTCGGCTACTCGACGACGTTGCGCTCGCTGACGCAGGGGCGGGCCACGTACACCATGGAATTCAAGCACTACGCGGCGGTGCCGAAGCATATCCTCGACCAGATCGCGACGGCCAGGGCAGCCAAGTAACGTCGTCCCCGCGAAGGCGGGGACCCATGCTGAGATTGCGGTGACGCGGCTTGCGCAGTACTGCTAGCTCAGCATGGATTCCCGCTTCCGCGGGAACGACGTTGAATACTGGAGACCACGATGAATCCACTCCCGAAACTCGGCCAGGGCACCTGGAACATGGGCGAAGACCCTTCCGCCCGGGCGGCCGAGGTGGCCGCGCTGCGGCTCGGCCTCGACCTCGGCATGACCCTGGTCGACACGGCCGAGATGTACGGCGAGGGCGGCGCCGAGGAAGTGGTCGGCGAAGCCATCGCCGGCCGCCGCGACGAGGTTGTCCTCGTCAGCAAGGTTTACCCGCACAACGCGTCGCGCGCGGGCGTGCGCGCCGCGTGCGAGCGCAGCCTGCGCCGTTTGCGCACGGACCGCCTCGACCTCTACCTGCTGCACTGGCGCGGCGGCGTGCCGCTGGCCGAGACGCTGGAAGGATTCGAACGCCTGCGCGACGAGGGCAAGATCGGCGCGTACGGCGTGTCGAATTTCGACACGGACGACATGCTGGAAGCGGCCGCGCTGCCGGAAGGCAGGGGCATCGCGGCGAACCAGGTGTTGTACAACCTGGTCCAGCGCGGTATCGAATGGGACCTGCTGCCGTGGTGCCGCGAACGCGGCATTCCGGTGATGGCGTATTCGCCGCTGGAGTCGACGCCGGCCGAGCAGCGGCCGTTGCTGACCCGTCCGCAACTGGGCGAGGTGGCGCGCCGGCATGGCGTCACGCCGGCCCAGGTGGCGCTGGCGTGGCTGCTGCGCCAGGACGGCGTCGTCACGATCCCGAAGGCCGTGCAACCGGCCCACGTGCGTGCCAACCGCGCGGCGCTCGACCTCGCGCCGCGACTCACGCCGG
Organism: uncultured Massilia sp.; assembly: GCA_966212555.1. Lineage (GTDB taxonomy): Bacteria > Pseudomonadota > Gammaproteobacteria > Burkholderiales > Burkholderiaceae_D > Telluria. Next base: position 6,551 of record CBIHRX010000269.1, on the reverse strand, counting down.
ACGACCTGGCGCTGCTGGACGCGGGTTTCCCGCCGCCCGGCAGGCGCCGGCCGCTGGCGATGCGCTGAAGCCGTTCAGTCTGTCGACAGCCAGTCGACCAGGTCGGGCGCGGCGAGCGGACGGCTGAACAGGTAGCCCTGTCCCTTGGCGCAGGCCTGGGCGCGCACGGCGGCCGCCTGCGCCTCCGTCTCGATGCCTTCGGCCACCGTGCTCATGCCGAGGCTCTGCGCCACCTTCACCGTCGCCTCGATCAGCACGCGGTGGTGGTGGCTCGTGTCGGCCTGGCACACGAACGAGCGGTCGATCTTGACCGTGTCCACCGGCAGCTGGTGCAGGCTGGAGAGCGACGAATAACCGGTGCCGAAGTCGTCCAGCGCCAAGGTGACGCCGATGGCCTTCAGTTCGTGCAACCGCTGTTGCACCTGCTGGTCCTGCGCGGCCAGGCTTTCCGTCACTTCCAGCTGCAGCTGGCCCGGGCGCATGCCGCTCTGCGCCAGCACGTCGCGCACGACGGCGGGCCAGCCCGGCTCCGCCAGCTGGGCGCGCGACAGGTTCACGGCGAGGAGGCGCGGCGCGCGTTCGCCCAGCGCCTGCTGCCACGCGGCGAAGTCGCGGCACGCGCGGCGCAGCACGAAGTCGCCCAAAGCGCCGATGAGCCCCGATTCTTCCGCCACCTGGATGAATTCGATCGGCGGCACGACGCCGCGTACCGGGTGGCGCCAGCGCACGAGCGCTTCGACGCCGGCGGCGCTGTCGGTGGTGCCGTCCGCGCGCAGGCCGACGACGGGCTGGTAGACGACGAAGAGCTGGTCGTCGGCGAGGGCCTGGCGCAGGTCCGATTCGATGTCGGCGCGGCGCGCGGCCCGTTCGCGCATCGCCGCCTCGAAGGCAACGCAGCGCGCACCGCCCGCGCACTTGGCCTCGACCATCGCGATGCTGGCGTCGCGCAGCATCTCGCCGGCGGCACCGGCGTCGCCGCTCCACACGAGGCCCATGCTCAGGCGGATGACGACGTCCTGGCCGTCCAGCGCATGCGGACGCGCCAGCGCGTCGAGCAGGCGCACGGCCACGCGCTCGGCGTCGTCGGGGCTGCGCAGGCCGTCCAGCACGACGGCGAATTCGTCGGCGCCGATGCGGGCCGCCATCTGGCCCGCGCCCGCGTACGGGTCGATTCGGTCGCTCGGCGGGCGCAACGTGGCGCGGATGCGGTCGCCGATCTGCACGAGCAGGCGGTCGCCGGCGGCCTGGCCCAGCGCGTCGTTGACCTGGCGGAAGCGGTCGCAATTCATGACCAGCAGCGCGAAACCAAGGTGATGCGCCCCGCCGTGCGCGACCGGCGGCCGGTCCAGCATCTGCTGCAGCTGTTCGAGCACGGCTTCGCGGTTGGGCATGCGCGTGAGCGCGTCCGTGCGCGCCTGGCTGCGCAGGCGGCGCGCCAGCCGTTCCTGCTCGCGCTGTACTTCCGCCGTGGCGTCGGTCACGGTCGCCATCAGCCGCGTGCCGTCCAGTTTCAGGACGCTCAGCGACAGCACCTGCGGCGCACCCGGCGCGGCCGCGTCGCCCAGTTGCACGCGCAGGCCTTCGCACACGACGCCGGACGGCGCGTCGACGGCCTTCGTCAGGTCGCGCAGTTGGGGCGCCACGTCCTGCAGCACCGTGAACAGGTTATCGAGGCTGCCGTCGCGCGCGAGCGGCATCAGGAGGCTGGACGACATCGGGTTCAGCATGTCGACCGTGCCGTCCAGGCCCGCCTGCACGAGGCCGATGGGCGCGCGGTAGAGAAACTGGACCAGTGCTTCGTAGGCGTCGACCTTGTTCGTGTCGTTCATCGTTTCACCTCGCCGTCCAGCGCCGGGCGCCAGCGCTCGACGCGGTCGCGGCCCGCCGCCTTGGCGGCATACAGGGCCTGGTCGGCGCGTTTCATCAGGCCGTCCAGCCCGAGCACCTCGCCGTCGCACACGGCGACGCCGGCGCTGATGGTACAGGCGATGCGCGCGCCGTCGTACGCGACTGGGCTCCCGGCCACGAGCCCGCGCAGGCGTTCGGCCACGGCGGCGGCGGCATCGAGGTCGGACGACGGCAGCAGCACGGCGAATTCCTCGCCGCCCACGCGCGCGACGACGTCGACCTGGCGGAACGTGGCGGACAACAGCCGTCCCAGGTGGCGCAGCACGGCATCGCCGCCGGCGTGGCCGTGGCGGTCGTTGATGCGCTTGAAATGGTCGGCGTCGACGAGGATCAGGGCCGTGGGCCGCGGTGCGCGCCGGTTGCGGTTCAGTTCCAGTTCCGCCGCTTCGAAGAACGCGCGGCGGTTGGCGACGCCCGTCAGGTGGTCGCAGAACAGCGACTTGCGGCGCGCATCGATCGCTTCGCGCTTGTCGCTGACGTCGCGCAGCACGAGGCAGTACGCCGCTTCGCCCGGCTCGGCGAGCGCCGGATCGCGGTCGGGCAGCGGCGAGATCATCGCGCTGGCCCAGAACTCGCTGCCGTCGGCGCGCACGCGCGGACCCTCGTCCAGGCTCCAGCCGTTCCGGTCGGCCTCGCGCAGGCGGTCATCGGTGTGGTGGGGCGTCGTCGCGCCCTGGGGATAAAACACGGAGTACGGCTGGCCCACGACGCCTTCGCCATGCCCCGTCACGCGCGCGATCGTCTCGTTCCACGCGCTGACGCGGCCCGCGCCGTCCAGGCCGACGAGAGCGTAATCCGTGATGCTCGTGAGGAGGGCGCCGAGCCACGCTTCGTTCTGGCGCAGCTGGCGGTCGCGCCGCACCTGTTCCGTGACGTCGGCCAGCACCGCCATCAGGCGCGCCTCGTCCAGCTTCAGGAGGGTCAGCGACAGCACCTTCGGCGCGCGGCCGGTCACGTGGATGTGCAGGCCGTCGCACACCATCCCGCTGGGCCGCGCGAAGGTCGCGCACAGGTGGCGCAGCTCGGGCGCGACGCCGGCCAGGGCGTCGAACAGGTTGACGAGGTTGCCGTCGCGCTGCAGCGGCATCAGCAATTGGGCCGAGACGGGGTTGATCATGAGGATCTCGCCGTCGGCCGCCGTCTGTACGAGGCCGACGGGGGCCAGGTACAGGAACTGCATCAGCGCCTCGTGCTCGGCGGCCAGGCGGGCGTACGCCTCGGGGTCCGGCCTCATGCTTTGCGCTGGACCAGCACGTAGCGGACGGGCGCGTCCGGCGCGGCCAGCAGGCGCAGGGCGACTTTCACGGGACGCATGCGCAGGGTCAGTACGTAGTCGATGGTGTCGTCGAGTGCCGTGCCGTCGTCCTGGGCGTCCTCGAAGCGTTGCGCCACCATGAAATTGTTGAGGCACGGCGCGACGTTCGTGAACAGCGGCTGGCCCAGCACGCGCGGCGGGGTGAGCCCGGCCGCGTCCGATTCCGTGCGGTTGTACCGGCACACGTTGGTGTCGCGATCGAAGCCGATGACGCCGAAATCGAGGCGGTCGAGATCGTCCTCCGCCAGTTGCGCGAGGCGCGTGTGCAGGTCCGGGGTGGCGAAGGACAGGTCGGCGGTCATGGGAAGCTCCAGGGGGAATCGTGTTGCAGGAAAGAAAGGCATAGTGACATGGCACCATGTCTCTGTCAAACGTAGCGTGCGCACATGTCACATTGGCGCGTCCGTACGCATTTGACAGCGGCGGACCGGCCCGTCATAGTCGGCCCGTTTCAGCGACGACGACAGACCATGCCCCCACGATCACATTCTGCCCCAACCGGGACCCGGCGCGGCGCATGCCCGGACGCGTGGTGGACCTGCGGCGATGCCTTGCAACGCGTCGTCACGGACATGCTCGCCGCGGAGCTTGCGCAGATGCGGCCGGGCCGTCCGCCGTCGCTCCTGCCGTTGCCGTGGCCGACCGACACCGAGTTCGTGCGCGACCTGGGCGTCGATTCGCTGGAGTTGATTGGCCTGGGCACGACACTGGCCGAGGCCTTGCACCTGCCGCGCGGCGGTATCGACGCGCACTTGCTGGCCCGGCCTTGCGTCGGCGACTGGATCGCGCATGCGCGGGCAGGACTGGAAGCCTGTCTGCGGGCCGGCGCGGATGCCGGCGAACCCGCGCTGACGTTCCGCACGTCGGGCAGCAGCGGCAGCCCGAAGCGTTGCACGCATGCGCTCGCCACGCTGGAGCAGGAGGTCGCCGCGCTGGCGGCGCTCGTGCCGGGCCGGCGCCGCGTCCTGAGTGCCGTGCCCAGCCACCATATCTACGGGTTTCTGTTCACGGTGCTATTGCCGCGGTGGCTCGCGGGTGCGGTGGCGGGCGAGCCGGCCGCGATCGCTGACGTACGCGCAGTGGACGTACCCGCAGTGGACGTACCCGTCGCGGACGTGCCCGCCGTGGACGTATGCGCCGTAGACGTACCCGCCGTGGACCTAGTCGCCGTGGACGTACCCGTCGTGGACATACGTCTGGCCGGTCCGGCCGCGCTGGCCGGTCTGGCGCGCGCGGGCGACCTCATCGTGGCGCATCCGGGGTGGTGGGAAGCTGCCGCACGGGTCACGCCGGCGTTCGACGCGGACATCGTCGGCGTCACGTCGACCGCGCCTTGTCCGGACGCGCTCGCCGATACGTTGGCTGCCGCCGGCCTGCGCCTGCTTCAGGTCTATGGCAGTTCGGAAACGGCAGGCGTCGGCTGGCGCGACCGGGCCGGGGCACCCTTCACCTTGCTGCCGTACTGGACCCGTACGGACGCCGCCGCCAGCCTGGCGCGCACGCTGCCGGACGGCACCGCACGACACTACCCGCTGCAAGACCGCCTCGACTGGGCCGACGGTACATGCTTCCTGCCCGCGGGACGCATCGACGACGCCGTGCAGGTTGGCGGCACGAACGTGTTCCCGGCCCATGTGGCGGACGTGATCGCGTTGCATCCCCAGGTGCGGGAAGCGGCGGTGCGGTTGATGCGGCCCGACGAGGGCCAACGCCTGAAAGCCTTCGTCGTGGCGCAGCCCGGAGCCGACGTCGACCTGCTCCGTGCCGAATTGCCCGGCTGGACAGCGGAACGGCTGACGGCGCCCGAGCGGCCCGTCGCGTGGACGTTCGGACCGCGCCTGCCGCGCCAGGCCAGCGGCAAGCCGGCGGACTGGATCATCGACGCCGAATGAGGTCGTTGCACGCCGTCGGCGCTTGATCGCGTCGACCTTCCGGCCGCGCGCACGGAATCTTGCGACGTCGTGCCACTCGAACGTCGACGGCAGCCGGCCGGACCGTGCACAGGCGGACCCAGGATCATGAACATTCAGATCGAAGCCAAGGACATCGTCCTCATCCTCGTGGGCGTGGCGGGCAGCGTGGTCGCAAGCTATATCTACCGGTATCTGGAAAGCGCCAGCACCGCGTCGCAGACGCTGGAGCGCGACCTCGAGTCCACCGACCCGGTCGTGCGCGCCGGGGCGGCACGGCATTGCCTGCTCACGGCCGCGAAATTCTTCGTGTTCGCGAACATCTTCACCGTCGTCTCGGGCGGCGCCTGGATCTTCGGCAACGCCTTGTACAACCTCACGTTGCTGGTGCTGGGGGCGTCGTCGGTGATCGCCATCCTGCTGCTGTGGGGCGCGTTGCGCTGGCTCGTGCGGGCGCAGAAGGGGATTGCCCGCTGAGGCGTGCGTGGATGCCCCCGCGGGCGGCGTCAGGACGCAGCGTGCGTGTCCGCGGCGACCACAGGCATGTAGGCGTCCAGGAACGCCTGCGGCATGCGGCGCGGACGGCCGCTCGAGAGTTCGATGCACACGAGGTCCCAGCGGCCGCGCAGCACGGTCGCGCCGTCGCGTTCGCGCACGAGCTGGAAACGGCGCTCCATCGCCAGCTTGCCATCGCCCGCGACGAGCCAGGTGCCGAGCACGAGGGCCTCGCCGGCAAAGGTCGGCAGCAGGTAATCGTATTCGCCGCGCCGGATGGCCATCGCGCGGTCGAGGCGCCGGTAGTCGTCCAGCGACAGGCCCAGCGCCTCCGAATGCGCCCATCCGGCCTGTTCGCACCAGCGGACGTAGACGGCATTGTTGGTGTGGTTCAGCCCGTCGATGTCGGCCGCTTCCGGCACGCGGGGCAAGGTGAACGGGTGAGGGTAATCCCAATCCAAGACAAGTCCTTCCAGTTGCTGCAGGTGGATGCGCGCCGTGCCGGCGCGCGGCGCCTATTCTACGTCGGCGCACGGCGAAGGAGGTCTTTACGGCGGCCGCGCTCGTGTCGGGTTTCATGTCAGCTCCAGCAGCAGCGGTTGGTGGTCGGATCCGGTCGGGGCCGTATCGACGCGGAGCGCCTGCACCCGCGACGCCAGCGCGGGGCTGACGCAGGCGTAGTCGAACGTGCATGGCAGTTCCGCCATGGTGTCGTGCAGTCCCACCGTCGGCGCATGGGGTTCGCCGGGGTGCGCCAGTTCCCAGGCATCGCGCCACAGCGGAGCGCCGTCGGCGCCCGGTGCCAGCAGGCGCGCGTGGCAATCCGAACCGGGTGTCATGTTGAAGTCGCCGGCGAGGATGGCGGCGGCGGGATGGGGCAGCGGCGCGAACGGCATGCCGCCCGGACCATCGGGCGGCGCCGC
>CBIHRX010000268.1:0-9274 GCA_966212555.1 uncultured Massilia sp. | reverse complement strand
CGCGGCGCCCGACACCGGCGCCGGCACCGGAACGTCGCGCGCGACCGGCAATGCGGCAGCCACGTGGGCCGCCTGGATATCTTTCGGCACGTCGACCAGAACGGGCCCCGGCCGGCCGCCCAGCGCCGTCGCGACGGCCGTCCGGACCGTATCGGCCACGGCATCGGCAGCGCGCATCTGCGTATTCCATTTCGTGACCGTGCGCGTGATGCCCAGCGCGTCGCATTCCTGGAACGCGTTGGTGCCGATCGCGCCGGTCGCGACCTGGCCGCTGATGCACAGCACGGGAATCGAATCGCTCATCGCGTCGAGGAGCCCGGACGTCGTGTTCGCGACGCCGGGACCGGACGTCACGAACACGACGCCCAGCCGTCCGGTCGAACGGGCATACCCCTGGGCCGCGTGGACGGCCGCCTGTTCGTGGCGGACAAGGATGTGGCGGATGCGCCGGTCCAGGGCGAGCGCATCGTACAGCGGCAGCACGGCGCCGCCGGGATAGCCGAACACGGTGTCGACGCCGCAATCCACCAGCGTGTCGACCAGCACGCGGGCGGCGGTCAAGGGAGTGTCGGGAAGTGTTTTCATCCCTGAATTTTATCGACCCCGCCGCAGAAAGTGCTTCATAGTTTTCGCTATAATCCGCACTTAAACTGAAAACTTTTCACCAAACATGGAAGAACAGAGAAAGCTTTACGATGCCACGGATCTGCAGATCCTGGCCATCCTGCTGAAAGACTCCCGCACGCCGCTGCAGGAGATCAGCAGCGCGGTCAACCTGTCGACGACGTCGTGCTGGAACCGCATCAAGCGGATGACGGACAACGGCCTGCTGGAGGCGTACACGGTGAAAGTCGACCTGGCGAGCCTCGGCTACCACGACACCGTCATCGTCCAGGTGACGCTGGACAGCCACAGCGAGGAGACGTTGTATAAATTCGGCCAGGCCCTCGAATCGATCCCGGAAGTGCTGGAAGCGGCGCTGATCTCGGGCGACTACGATTACTTCATCCGCATCGCCGTGAAGGACACGCGCGACTACGAACGGCTGCTGCGCGAACGGATTTACAACATTCCGGGCATCCGCCACAGCAAGTCCAGCTTCGTGCTGCGCACGCTGAAGAACGTGGCCACGCCCCTCACGAATCAATAGCTCACGAAGTCGTCGTTGCTGTCGGGGATGGCGCGCAGCACCTGGCGCAGACGCCTGCACTGCACGCAGCGGGACAGGCTCGCGAGAACGCCGCACAAGATTCGCATGCGTCGCTCCTAGGCCCGGGCCGGCGGCACCAGCGCCGCCAGCGCGTCGCGCAACCCGGTCGTGCCGAAGCGGCGCAGCGTGCCGGGTTGCGCGTCGATGCGCCCCTCGTTGTGGGCGTCGTACGTCGCGCCGAGGAGATCCGCCATCGCCGGGCTCAGGCCCGCCCGCGCCAGCGCGGCCGGCCAGTCCGCGCGCGGCACCGCAAGGGGGACGACGTCCCGGCCGCCGACTTCTCCCAGGATGCCGGCGACGTCGGCGGCACCGTAACGCCGCGGCCCCTCGACGCTGACGACCGCGACACCATCATGGCGGCGCGCCTGGAGCAGCAACTGCGAGGCAAGGACGCCCACGTCCTCCGCCGCGACCGTCGGAAACGGCTTGCCGGCGTCGTGGAACGTGGGCAGGCATCCCGTGTCCAGCGCCACGGGGATCGCGCGTCCCCAGTTCTGCATGTGTTCCGCGGAGCGCAACACGGTCAGGCGCGGCGCGACCTCCGCGAGCGCCGCTTCGAAGTCCCGATACAGCAGCGTGATGCCCGTGTCCGCGTCGAGCTCGGCCCCGTAGTCCGACAAGGCGACGACATGCAGGCGCGGCTGGCCGTGCAGCGCGCGGGCGACCGTCGCGATCGTCCGGCGCATGGCGCGGGCAGGATCCGGATCGCGGTACGGGACAGGACACAGCACCTGCACGGCATGCGCGCCCTCGAGCGCGCGCCGCACCGCCGCTTCGTCGTCGAGGTCGGCGAGCGCCACCTCGCACCCCATGCCGGCCAGCGCCCGCGCACGGTGCGGGCCGCGCACGACCGCGCGCACGCCCTGCCCCGCCCGGCGCAGCGCGGCCACCGTCGAACGTCCCACGTTACCCGATGCTCCAAAGATCACATACATGGCTTGTCTCCTCGATCACAAGGGCATCGAGCTTACGTGGCGGCGCGCGCGCGGGCGCGCAGGAACGAGGGATTTGCAGCAGATCCGGATGACGATCTGCCGGGCGGGCTGCCGGCCGGGTCCGCAAATGGGGCAAAATACCGGATCGAACCGACAAGAGGAGACCACGCCATGCACGCAGACCGCACGCCCCTGGAACCGCACTCGGGCCAGCGCCGCAGCCTGGTGTCGAGCGCGGCGCTCGGCTGGACGGGCTTCGGCGCCGACATGATCGGGGTCGCCGCCGGCCGGCACCGTATCCCCGGCATCGTGCACCATCGCGCCGGCGTGCACGTGGGCCGGCCGGTGCGGGCCCTGTGCCGTTGCGACGGCAGGCGCTCGGCGCGCATCCAGGCCCATGGCGACGTCGACCTGATCCCCGCGGGCCTGGACGGCGAATGGTCGGACGACGCCGACTGCACGATCCTGAGCATCTGGTTCGCGGACAGCTTTCTGCGCAAGACCTACGATCAGCTCGGCCTGAAATCGGCGGAAGCACAGGTCCGTCCGTCGTTCCAGTGGCGCGATCCGCGTTTCCAGCACCTGGCGTGGGCGCTGCTGGCCGAACTCGGGGCCGAGGAGGCGTCCGACCCGCTCTACGCCGAGAGCCTGGGCACCGCGATGGCCGTGCGCCTTGCCGGCGCCGAGGTGGCGGACGGCCGCAAGCGCCGTACCCTGTCGGCACGGGCGGCGGCGCGGGTGGTCGACTACATCGAGGCTCACCTCGACGAACGCCTGTCCCTGGACCGGCTGGCCGCCCTCGTCGAATTGAGCGTACCGCATTTCAATGTCCTGTTTCGCCAGACGACGGGCATGCCCGTGCACCGGTACGTCGTGCAGCGGCGCCTGGAGCGGGCCAGGTCGATGCTGTTACAGGGACGGCTGAGCGCCGGACAGGTGGCGCTGGAAGTCGGCTTTGCCCATCAAAGCCACATGGCGGCGTGGATGAAGCGCGAGTTCGGCATGACGCCGCGCGACATCGTACGGAGCGGCCGGGCAGCGGATTGATGCGCGGGCTGATGCGCAGATGGGACAAATGTGTCTCTCGTCTTATGTCTTATAGAAGACTTGAGTTACAATACCGGCAGTACAGGGCCAGCAACCGCTGTCCTGCTTTTCAAAACGACTGAAAGAGCTTCCCATGTTAGCCGCATACCGCACCCATGTCGCCGAACGCGCCGCCCTCGGCGTGCCCCCGCTGCCCCTGTCCGCAGCCCAGACCACGGACCTGGTCGAACTCCTGAAGAACCCGCCGGCGGGCGAAGAAGACTTCCTGGTCGACCTGATCACGAACCGCGTCCCGGCCGGTGTGGACGACGCGGCCAAGGTCAAGGCCGCGTTCCTGAACAAGATCGCCCGCGGCGAAGACGCCAGCCCGCTGATCTCGCGCGAACTGGCGACCCGCCTGCTGGGCACGATGCTCGGCGGCTTCAACATCAAGCCGATGATCGACCTGCTGGATGATGCAGTCGTCGGCAAGGTCGCGGCCGAGGGCCTGAAAAAGACCCTGCTGATGTTCGACTACTTCCACGACGTGAAGGAACTGGCCGACAAGGGCAGCGCCAACGCCAAGGAAGTGATCCAGTCGTGGGCCGACGCCGAGTGGTTCACGTCGCGTCCGGCCGTCCCGGAAAGCATGACGCTGACCGTGTTCAAGGTCTCCGGCGAGACCAACACCGACGACCTGTCGCCCGCCCCGGACGCCACGACCCGCCCGGACATCCCGCTGCACGCGCTGGCCATGCTGAAGAACCCGCGTCCGGGCATCGAGCCGCAGGAACCGGGCAAGATCGGTCCGATCGCGCAGATCGAAGCGCTGAAGGCCAAGGGCCACCTGGTCGCCTACGTCGGCGACGTGGTCGGCACGGGCTCCTCGCGTAAATCCGCCACCAACTCGGTGCTGTGGTTCACGGGCGAAGACATCCCGTTCATCCCGAACAAGCGCTTCGGCGGCGTGTGCCTCGGCACCAAGATCGCCCCGATCTTCTACAACACGATGGAAGACGCCGGCGCCCTGCCGATCGAAGTCGACGTGTCGGCCATGGACATGGGCGACGTCATCGAACTGCGTCCGTACGACGGCAAGGCCCTGAAAAACGGTGAAGTCATCGCCGAGTTCAAGGTGAAATCCGACGTGCTGTTCGACGAAGTGCGCGCCGGCGGCCGCATCCCGCTGATCATCGGCCGCGGCCTGACCGCCAAGGCGCGTGAGGCGCTGGGCCTCGCCCCGTCCACGCTGTTCCGCCTGCCGCAGAATCCGGAAGACTCGGGCCGCGGCTTCTCGCTGGCCCAGAAGATGGTCGGCCGCGCGTGCGGCCTGCCGGAAGGCCAGGGCATCCGCCCGGGCACGTACTGCGAACCGAAGATGACCACCGTCGGCTCCCAGGACACCACCGGCCCGATGACCCGCGACGAGCTGAAGGACCTGGCCTGCCTGGGCTTCTCGGCCGACCTCGTGATGCAATCGTTCTGCCACACCGCTGCGTATCCGAAGCTGGTGGACGTCAAGATGCACAAGGAACTGCCGACCTTCATCGAGAACCGCGGCGGCGTGGCGCTGCGCCCGGGCGACGGCGTGATCCACTCGTGGCTGAACCGCCTGCTGCTGCCGGACACCGTCGGCACCGGCGGCGACTCGCACACCCGCTTCCCGATCGGCATCTCGTTCCCGGCCGGCTCGGGCCTCGTCGCCTTCGCGGCCGCCACCGGCGTCATGCCGCTGGACATGCCGGAATCGGTGCTGGTCCGCTTCAAGGGCGAGATGAAGCCGGGCGTCACGCTGCGCGACCTCGTCAACGCGATCCCGCTGTACGCGATCCAGCAAGGCCTGCTGACCGTCGACAAGAAGGGCAAGAAGAACATCTTCTCCGGCCGCATCCTGGAAATCGAAGGCCTGCCGAACCTGAAGGTCGAACAGGCGTTCGAACTGTCCGACGCGTCGGCCGAGCGCTCGGCCGGCGGCTGCACGGTCCACCTGGACAAGGCACCGATCATCGAGTACATGAACTCGAACATCACGCTGATGAAGTGGATGATCGCGAACGGCTACCTGGACCGCCGCACGCTGGAGCGCCGCATCAAGGCCATGGAAGCCTGGCTCGCAAAGCCGGACCTGCTGGCACCGGACGCGGATGCCGAGTACGCCGCCGTCATCGAGATCGACCTGGCCGACATCCATGAACCGATCGTCGCCTGCCCGAACGACCCGGACGACGTCAAGACGCTGTCCGACGTCGCCGGCGACAAGATCGACGACGTGTTCGTCGGTTCGTGCATGACCAACATCGGCCACTTCCGCGCCGCCTCGAAACTCCTGGAAGGCAAGACCGACATTCCGGTCCGCCTGTGGGTGGCGCCGCCGACCAAGATGGACCAGCAGGTGCTGACGGCCGAAGGCCACTACGGCACGCTGGGCCGCACCGGCGCGCGCATGGAAATGCCGGGCTGCTCGCTGTGCATGGGTAACCAGGCGCAGATCCGCAAGGGTGCGACCGTGATGTCGACGTCGACGCGCAACTTCCCGAACCGCCTCGGCATCGACACCCGCGTGTACCTGGGTTCGGCCGAACTGGCCGCGGTCTGCTCCACGCTGGGCAAGATCCCGACCCGCGAAGAGTACATGGCGCACATCGGCGTGATCAACGAGAACGCCGACCAGATCTACCGCTACATGAACTTCGACCAGATCAGCGAGTTCCGCGAAGTGGCCGATACCGTCGCCGTCTGAGACTGACGCGCAAGCCCCTCGAGGGCCGGGTCCTGTAACATGCGGGGCCCGGCCCTTTTCTTTTCGCATTCCGCCGAACGGCATCCCTCGGTGCGCCGCGGACAACCCGGTCGTGTGCCGGGCCGATCTCACGCCCGCGCGAGAAAGCGCCGCAGGGCCGCCGTAAACGTCGCGGCCTGCTCCAGGTTCGACACGTGCCCGCAATCGGGAATCACCACCACGTCCGCCTGCGGCAGCAAATCCTTGATCGCGAAACCGATCCGTTCCCGGTCGCCCCGCACGACCAGCACCGGCAGCGCAGGCCTGGCCGCAGCGAGCCGCGCCTGCGCCGACCGCCCGAGCAGCATGCGCGGCTCGACGTGCAACGGCTGCCACGCCGGCCACTCGTCGATCATGCGCCACAGCGGCCGCCGCAACGCCTCGCTCCCGCTGCCGCCGTGGCTCACCAGGTCGTCCAGCCAGTGCCGCTTGAACGGGGCGATGCCCGCCGCCTTCAGCGCCGCGATCTCGCCGCGCCGGTTCGCGATCGCGTGCGGCGTCCACGGCTCGTCCGGTCCGGGGACGTCGAACAGGTCGCCGCCGGCCATGGTGGCGCTCAGCGCGCGGTCGGGGTACAGCGCGATGAAATCCGTGACGACGAAACCGCCCAGCGACAGGCCGACCAGGTGCGCGCGCCGGATGCCCAGCGCGTCCATGAATTGCCTCAGGTCGTCCGCGTGCAGGAACGCCCGGCCCTCTTCCGGTTGCGAGGATCGCCCGTAGCCGCGCAGGTCGTAGCGGAGGACGCGGTGGCTGCCTTCCAACGCCCGCACCTGCGGCGCCCACTGGCGCCTGTCGAAACTGTGCCCGTGCAGGAAGATGACCGGCGCGCCGCCGCCGCTGTCCTCGTAATACAGCCGGCCGCCGTCGACCGGGACGAATGCGCGTCTCGTGCGCGTGTCGCGGGCCTCGTCCAGCGCCGTGCGCACCATCGGTGCGTAGATCGACGAGCCGAGGAAGGTGCTGTAGCCGTCCGCCACGGCCCGCTCGACGTTGGCCTTGGCGATGACGACGCCCCAGACGTCGTAAGCCCGGTCGACCCACGCGTACGCGCCCGCCCAGCCCGGGGATGACAGCAAGGCCGGCTCTTCGCGCCACAGGCCGAGGCCGTAGACGTCCGTGCGCGCGGCGTCCTGGCGCGCGAGTTCGACGTACTCGCCGCGCTTCACCGCCGCGCCGCGCACCTGGTCCGCCTCCAGCGCGGCGATGGCGCGCGCGCTCAGGATGCGCCGGCCGCCCGCCATGCCGCGGCGCGCGATCATCATCAGGAAGCGGCCGTAGTCCCGGGTCGTCGTGAACAGGCTGCCGCCCAGCATCGGACTGAAACCGGGCTCGGTCGACACGGGCGTGTAGCCGGAATGCCGCATGCCGAGAGGCCGGGCGATGCGCGACTGGAAGATCGCGTCGAACGGCAGGCCCGCGGCGATTTCCGCCATCCGGCCCGCCACCTGCATCGCCAGGCCGCCATACCGGAACACCGCGCCCGTTGCCGCCGCCGCCGGCAAATCGGCGATGTGCGCGACCGCTTCCTGCAGGGTCGGATAATCGTCGCGGCGCCGGCCCTCCGGCTGGTAGTCCGGATAGCCCGCCGTGTGCGACAGCAGCTGGCGCAAGGTCGCGTCGCCCTTTTCGTCCGTGAATTGCGGAAGGAATTTACGGACCGGATCGTCCCAGCGCAGCCTGCCCTCGTCGACGAGAGCGGCGATGGTGGCGGCCGCCGTCCACTTGCCCGTCGACGCCACGTGGCGCACGACGTCCGGGCCGCCGTTGCCGGCATACGCCTCGTGCAGGATGCGCCCGCCGCGCCCGATCGTCAGGCCCATGCCGTCGAACCAGCCGTTGTCCACGCGCTCGCGCAGGCGCGCGTCGAGCCGGGAAAAATCGGGTACCGCCCTGCCGCCGGCCGCGCCCGCGCATGGCGCGAACAGCGAGGATGCGGACAGGTGGAGAAAATGGCGTCGTTTCATGATGTCATCGCAAAAAAGGCACCCCAGCCCGGACGGGGCATGGCGTGCCGAACCTCCGAGGAGAACGGAAGCAGGTCAGAACGTGTACCGGGCCTGGATGCCGAAGCGCTTGTTCAGCGGCTGGTAATTGGCCTGGTTGTGCGGGTTGCCGTAATACGTCTCCACCGCCGCGCCGTTGACGTTCACGCCGTCGACCACGATGGACAGCTGCTTCGTCACGTCGTAGCCGATCGAAAAGTCCAGCGTTCCCATCGCCTTGCTGAAGATCGGCACGCCCATCGCGCCCGACGAACTGGTCGACGCCACGAACCGGTCGCGCCAGTTGTAGGCGATGCGCGCCTTGAACCGGCCCTTCTCGTACATGCCGATCAGGTTGCAGCTGTTCTTCGACAGGCCTTCCAGCGGCACCGTGCGGCCGGCGACGGCGGATGCCGCCTTCGAATCGACGTACGTGTAATTCGCCTGCAGGCCGAGGCCGTCGAACGGCGCGGGCAGCATGTCGAAGAACTGCTGGTAGCCGGTCTCGAAGCCCTGGATCTTCGACGTGCCCGACGACTTGAACGTCGACACGTTGTACGTCTCGCCGTTGATCACGCGCCGCTCGGCCACCGTCTGGATGAAGCCATCCACGGTCTTGTGGAACGCGCCCAGGAAGGCCATGCCGTTGCGGCCGAAGTAATGTTCGAGCGAGACGTCGAGGTTCTTCGACGTGAACGGCTGCAGGTCGGGATTGCCCGCGCGCGCATCGTGCTGGACCTGGTTCGTGATCGTCGTCGCGGCGGCCATGAAGCCGAAGTTAACCGGTGCGAGCGTCTTCGATGCGCCCAGGCGCAGGTTCACGCTGTCGGCGAGGGCGATGTTGGCGTTGAACGACGGGAGCACGTCGTGGCGGGTCGAATCGCGCGCCTGCAGTTCCAGCGCGCCCGCCGCGTTCGCACCGTACGACTCGCCGTGCAGCTTCGTCTCGATGGCGCGCACGCCGACGTTGCCCGTCACGGGACGGTCCGCGAGCGTGAACTCGTAATTCGCCTTCAGGTACAGCGCCAGCGTCTTTTCGCGGTTGAGCTGGTCCTGGTCCTGCGTGTTCGCTTCGCCCGCGGGCAGGCCGTACAGCGTGCGCAGCGCCGCCTGCCCGCGCACCGCCGCCGTCGTGTACGTCCAGTACGGCCCCACGTTGGGCGATTCGGCGGCCGGCACCTGGTGCAGCAGCGCGGGGTCGACCGTGGCCAGGGTCCTGCCACTGTTGCAGCCGTCGATGAAGTAGAAATTCACGAAGCCGAACGAGTTCCGCGTGTAGTCGTTCGCGCGCAGGCCGACGTCGAGCTTGTGGACGATGCCGCCGTCGAACCTGTAGGTC
>CBIHRX010000267.1:0-9304 GCA_966212555.1 uncultured Massilia sp. | reverse complement strand
GTCGTGGTGGTAGTGGTCGTGGCCGATGTTGTACCAGCGGTCGACGATCGGGTAGGGCACCCGCTTGAACCAGATATCGAGGCCGCTCGTCTTCAGGACTTCCTTGTCCGAGCCCGCCGGAGCGGGTGCGGCGAGGGCGGGGCCGTACGTGCGGTGCGCAACCTTGTCGTTTTCCCACGCGAAGTCGTCCAGGCGTTCGGGCACGATGCGCGCCCAGACCTTGGTCGGGAACGGGGGCACGACGGCGTCCGTCTTTTCGACCGTGAACGTGGCGCTCTTTTCGCCCGGCGCGAAATCGTGCTGGAACAGCAGTTCGCCGTACGCGACGCCATTCTTTTGCGGGTCCTTGGCTTCCGGCGCCACGTTCGTCACCTGGTGCGGCAGCACGTGGCCGGCCGCGTCCTTCACGACGATGTGCTGGATGCCGGCGTGCGGCAGCGCGTCGTTGACGCTCTTCCAGGGCACCGCGATGGTTTCCGCCGGCCGGGCGATGGCGAGATCGTGGGTGACGGTAACGGTGAGGCGCTCGGCGGCGTGCGCGGTGGTGGCGAAGGCGGCGAGGGCAAACAGTGGCAGCGAGAGTTTCATCGTTCGGGGCAGCGTAGTGGGTCCAGGGGAATATGCCCGTCGAGTATCGATTCGGCGCCTCCCGGGTGTCAACTTACGGCCGGCCATGGTCAACATTTAATCAGCGCCTTGAGCGATGGTCTTTACACGGATGACCCGCAAAGCCAGTGTTTTGGCTCGCAAGGACAAGGCGCCGGGCCGTGGAATGCACGGGCTTTCAATTACTCTAATGGTGCTTGACGTTCATGCAACGTGGACGGAGGCAGAGGAGACACCTATATAGGTCGGAAAGACCGGAAGGGCAAACATGAGAGACAAGTACAAGCTCGTAGGGCCGATCTACGACTGGCTCAGTGCGTTCTACAGCGGCAAATCGATCCACCGCTGCAAGGTCGCGATGCTCGACAAACTGCGTCCCGGCGACAAGGTGCTGTTCGCCGGCGTCGGCCACGGGCGCGACGCGGTGCACGCGGCGCGGCTCGGCGCCGACGTCACGGTGGTCGACCTGTCGGCCACCATGCTGAAGAAATTCCAGGCGAATCTCGAACGCGAGGGCGTCCAGGTGCGCATCCGCCAGGTGCACAGCGACATCATGCAGGTCGAGGAATTCGAACAGTACGACATGGTCGTCGCGAACTTCTTCCTGAACGTGTTCGAGCAGGACATGATGCTGCGTGTGCTCGCGCACCTGATCCGCCTGGGCCGCCCGGGCGCCCACATCGTCGTCGGCGATTTCTCGTTCCCCACCGGGAACGTGTTCAGCCGCGTCTTCAAGACCCTGTACTGGTACGGGGCCGTCGGATTCTTCTGGCTATTCGCCGGGAACGCCTTCCACAACATCTACAACTATCCGGAGTGGATGAGGAAGTCCGGCCTGCAGGTCAGCGAACAGAAGCACTACAAGCTGCTGCTGCTCGACTGCTATTGGTCGGTACTCGGGCGCAAGCCGGCCTGAGACCATACCTCGTCGCTCCCGCGCAAGCGGGAGCCCATGCTGAGCGTCCTGTTCGGCTCAGCATGGGTCCCCGCGTGCGCGGGGACGACGGTGCTTGCAATCCAACCGGAGCCCCCATGACCCAACACGCAGTCGCGCTGGAACGGCGGATCGCCGCCGACCTGTCCCACCACGATACGGCCAGGCGTGCCGCCGTCCTGCGGCAATACGGCGGCCACGCGCTGTCGTTCTGCACCATGCAGCCGGGGATGTCGTATTTCGAAGTGCCCGGCGTCGGCTACATCGCCTTCGCGAAGTACTGGGGCATGCGTTTCGCGCTGGGCGAGCCCGTGTGCCCGCCGCACCTGCGCGACGCGATGCTCACAGCCTTCGTCGACCGCTATCCGGACGCCGTCTTCGTCCAGGTGGGCAAGGGCGTCGTCGACCACCTGCATGCGCGCCACGGCTATTACGGCACGCAGTTCGGCAGCGAGTCGCGCCTGGATCTCGCCACGTTCTCGCTGCGCGGCGCGCGCAAGCAGGTGATCCGCACCGCGATCAATGCCGCCCGCGCGGACGGCATCGAGATCCGCGAGGGCGGCTTCGACCACGACGTGCGCCGGATCTCGGACGCGTGGATCCGCACGCGCCGCTGCAAGAACAACGAGATCCGCTTCCTGATCCGGCCGATGATCGTCGACTACCGCGAAGGCACGCGCTACTTCTACGCGTACCGCGGCGACGAGGCGGTCGGCTTCGTGTTCTTCGACCCGCTGTACCGCGACGGCCGCCTGGCCGGCTACGTGCCGAACATCTCGCGCTCGTCCGCCAACTTCCGCCAGGGCCTGTGGTACGCGCTGATGGCGCACGCGATCGCGCGCTTCCAGGAAGAAGGCGTGCCGTGCGTCGACCTGGGCCTCACGCCGCTCATGCTGTCCGACGGGATCGAGCCGCAGGAATCGCGCCTGCTGCGCGCCACGCTGGCCGTGATCCGCGAGCGGATGGACTTCCTCTACAACTTCAAGGGGCTGGAATTCGCCAAGTCGCGCTTCCAGGGCCAGGTCGAAAAGACGTATTGCTGCCACCGGAACGCGCTGCCGGCCCTCGCCATGACGGCCATGTTCCGCCTGACGCGGATCATCTAGGCCATGGAGACGACAATGAACACCAACATCGACGCGCTGCCCGACGTGCGCGCCGCCTTCGCCGGCAAGCGCATCCTGCTCACGGGCGCGACGGGCTTCGTCGCGAAGGTCTTGCTGGAAAAGCTGATCCGCACCGTGCCCGACGTCGGGCGCATCGTGCTGCTGATCCGCGCCGGCACGCACGGCGACGCCCGCACGCGCTTCGAACGCGAGGTCGCGGCATCGTCCGTGTTCGACCACTTGCGCGCCGTGCGTCCCGCGTGGCTGGAACGCTTCCTGGCCGAGCGCGTGGAATGCGTGACGGGCGAGATCACGGAAGGGGACTTCGGCCTGGCGCCCGCGCGTTTCGCCGAGCTGGCGCGCGGCGTGGACGTGGTCGTGAACGCGGCCGCCAGCGTCGACTTCCGCGAACCGCTCGACGAGGCGCTGGCCATCAACACGCTGAGCCTGCGCCACGTGACGGCGTTCGCGCGCGTGGCGGACGCGCCGCTCGTGCATGTGTCGACGTGCTACGTGAACGGCTACCACCGCGGCGAGATGCGCGAGGAGATCGTGGGGCCGGCACGCGGCACGCGCGACGCCATGCCGCGCCATCCGGACGGCTGGTACGACGTCGACGCGCTCATCGACTCCCTGCAGCGCAAGGTCGAGCGGGTGCGCGCGCGGGCCGGCGCGGATCCGGAACGGCTGCGCCGGCGCCTGACGGACCTCGGCATCGCCCAGGCCCAGCGCCACGGCTGGAACGACACCTACACGTTCACCAAGTGGCTCGGCGAGCAGGTCGCGCTGCGCGCCATGCACGGCCGCGCCCTGACGATCGTACGTCCGTCCATCATCGAAAGCACGCTGCGCGACCCGGCGCCCGGCTGGATCGAGGGCGTGAAGGTGGCCGATGCCGTCATCCTCGCCTACGCGCGCGGCAAGACGAGCTTCTTCCCCGCGCGCCGGGAAGGCATCATCGACATCGTCCCCGTCGACCTCGTCGCGAATGCCATCGTGCTGGCGGGCGCGGAGGCGCTGGCAGGCGGGCCGGGCCGGCGCATCTACCAGTGCTGCAGCGGTTCGACGAATCCGCTCGCGCTGGGCGACATGATCCGGCTGCTGCAGACCGAATCCAGGCGCAACTGGCGCAAGTACGACCGGCTGTTCCACGCCGAGCCGAAGCACGATTTCCGTACGGTCGGGGAGGGCACGTTCCGCCTGGTCATGGGCGCGTACGGCATGGCCGCGGCCGCGTGGAACGGCCTGCGCCGCGTCGTCGGCGCGCCGGGCGCCACGCGCGCGCTGGAAAAGCTGCGCACCACGCGCCTGCTGGCGCTGACGTTCGCCTTCTACGCGCACCCGCGCTACCGCTTCCACAACGCCGGCCTGCTGGCGCTGGCCGCGCGCTGCGGGGAGGAGGCGCGGCGGCTGTATCCGGTGGATGCGCGCCTGGTCGACTGGGACGACTACCTGTGCCGCATCCACATGGCCGGGCTGAACCGCTATGCGCTGCGGCGGCGCGACGCGGTGCCGGACGAGCCGGTTGCGACGGCGCCGGTGGACGGGGGCACGGAAACCCTGGCCGCCCCGGCCTCGCGCTGACGGTCGGCGCGGCAAGCCGGGCCGGCTTGTCCCCATATTATGCAACTAACCGACATGCGTCACACACCCCGAAACCAACCCCGCCACCAGGCCGCGGCGAGGACGCGCGCCATGCAGCGTAAATATGGCGCCGCGATCGAGACGACTGCGCTATGATGTTTTCCCAACGGACGCAATGCCCAAGCGCGCCCGGCCGGTTCTCTGGAGGAGGTCGTGAACCTTTCGCCTTTACCCCTGGCGGTATTCGTCGTCGACGCCACAGGGGCGATCACGAGCTGGAACCGCGCCTGCGAGAAGCTGGCGGGGTATGACGCGGCCGACATCCGCAACCGCAGCCTCGACAATATCCTCGCCTTCGACGATGCCGCCACCGCGACCCGGGTCGGCGACCGCGTCAACGAGGATTCCAGCGGCGAACTCATTTGCGCGGACGGGCACCGGGTGCCGGTGCGGGTGACGGTGGCCCCGCAATCGCTCGATCCGGACCAGCCCGGCGGCTACAGCGTCATCGTCGTGCCGCGCGCCGGCCTGGCGCCGACGCGTTACGCCTTGATCCAGGACCTGCCGATCGCCGACATCATCGAGGAATTGCCGTGCGTGTTCTATGTCATCGACCAGAGCGGCCACCTGCTGTTGTGGAACCACCAGCTGGAAGACGCGCTGGAGATGACCAGCGAGGAATTGCCGACGCTGAGCGTCAAGAACTTCTTCGACGAGCGCGACCAGGCGAAGATCGTCGATGAGATCCTGAAGGCATTCGAAGGCGGCGGGTCGTACCATGAAGCCGAGCTCGTCGGAAAGCACGGGCAGCGCACGACGTTCCTGTTCCATTGCTCGCGCGCGAGTCTCGGCAACCTGCCGGTCGTGTTCGGTACCGGCCTGGACATCACGGCGCGCAAGGAGGCCGAGCGCGGGCTGCGCGTGCGCGAGCGGGCCATGTACGCGAGCGTGAACGCGATCGTGATCACGTGCTGCGCGGACGGCGCCGACAACGTGATCGAGTACGTGAATCCCGCGTTCGAGCAGATCACGGGCTATACGCTGGCCGAAGTGAAGGGCCGCAACCCGCGTTTCATGCGCGTGGAGGACTGCGACCTCCACGAGAAACAACGCATCCACGACGCGATCGCGTGTCGCCAGAGCGTGCGCGCGATCCTGCGCAACCGGCGCAAGAACGGCGAACTGTTCTGGAACGACCTGCGCATCGACCCCGTCGCCAGCATGGAGGGCGAGGTGACGCACTTCGTCGGGGTGATCAACGACATCACCGAAGCCCGGCATTACGAGCGCCGGCTGCAGCACCTCGCGCACCACGACGCGCTCACCGGGCTCGCCAACCGCACGCTGCTGCTGGAGCGCCTCAGTGCCGCGATCGAGGCGGCGTCGGGCCACCGCAGGCAGGGCGCGCTCGCCTTCCTCGACCTAGATAATTTCAAGCACATCAACGACACCTTCGGCCACGAGGCCGGCGACGTCGTCCTGCGCGAGATCGCGGCGCGCCTGCGCGACAGCATGCGCGAGGAAGACACGGTGGCGCGCCTGGGCGGCGACGAATTCGTCCTCGTGATCGCCGAGCAGACCGACGTGACGCAGCTGGCCTGCCTCGTGGAGCGCGTGCGCCAGAGCGTGTCGGCGCCGATCGTCGTCGAGGGCAAGGAGATCCTGCCCGGCACGAGCATCGGCGTCAGCCTGTTTCCGCAGGACGGCCGCACGGTCGACGACGTCATGCGCGCCGCCGACGCCGCCATGTACCATGCCAAGACGCTCGGCCGCAACAACGTGCAGTTCTATTCGGAGGAACTGAACCAGGTCGTGCACCAGCACCTGTTGCTGGAGGCGAGCCTGAGCCGCGCGATCCGCAACCGCGAACTGGTGCTCGGCTACCAGCCCAAGGTCGACCTGCGCACCGGCAAGGTCGTGGGCGCCGAGGCGCTCGTGCGCTGGCAGCATCCGGTCGACGGCATCATCGCACCCGACGTCTTCATTCCCGTCGCGGAGCAGACGGGCCTGATCGTGCCGCTGGGCGACTGGGTACTGGACGAGGCCTGTGCCACGCTGCGCGCGCTCGCCAAGCTGGGCATCGAGGATTTCGTTATCGCGGTGAACCTGTCCGCGCGCCAGCTGCGCCAGCGCCGCTTCGTGAACCGGCTGGCGGACACGCTGGCCCGGCACGGCGTCCCCGCGCAGCGCCTGGAGCTGGAAGTGACGGAGAGCCAGCTGATGGACCATCCGGAAGAGGCGCGCGACGCGCTGGCCCAGTTGAAGCTGCTGGGCGTGCGCCTGTCGATCGACGATTTCGGGACCGGATATTCCAGCCTCAGCCATCTGCAGAAGTTCCCCGTCGACTGCATCAAGATCGACCGTTCCTTCCTCGGCGGCATGTCGGATGCGGACGACGGCCACGAAGTCATCACGCGCGCCATCATCGCCCTCGGCCACAACCTCAAGCTGCAGGTGATCGCGGAAGGCGTCGAGACGATCGAGCAGCTGACGTTCCTGCGCGACCACGACTGCGACCAGATGCAGGGCTATTATTTCAGCCCGGCCCTGGCACAGGACGGGCTGCAGGAAATGCTGCGACGCGACGCGCGGCTGCCGATGTAGATGCCGATGGTGCCGATCCAGGATATCCTGCACCGCATCGCCTGGGATCCCGCGTTCGGCGCGGGCGGCTTCGTCATCGGCTACCGCGACCGGTTGCGCGGGCGGACGGTGCGCATCCCGTTCGAGCGCATCGTGCTGGGAGAAGGGCGCGGATTCTCGTTCGACGTCATCGGCGCGGACGGCGTCGCGCGCATGATTCCCTTCCACCGCGTGCGCGAAGTGCTGCGCGACGGGAAAATCATCTGGCGCCGCCGGGTCGGCGGGGAGGACATGAACGATGAAGACGACGAACGTTGACGCCGTGCGCACGGACGCGCGGCGGGTGCTGCTGGCCACGCTGGCCATCCTGCTCGTGCCGGCCGTGGCGATGCGCTTCACGGACGAGGTGAACTGGGGCCCCGGCGACTTTCTCGCCGGCGGCGCCCTGCTGGCCGGGACCGGCCTTGCCTATGTGCTGGCGAAGCGGCGCATCGCCGGGCGGCCGGGCCGCGTGCTGCTCGGCGCGCTGCTGACGCTCGGGTTGCTGCTCGTGTGGGCCGAACTCGCGGTCGGCATTTTCCGCTGATCAGGCGTATTCGCCCGTGTGCAGCACCGCGTAGGTGTGGCGCCCGGCTTCCTTCGCCGCATACAGCGCGCGGTCGGCCGTCTCCATCAGCGCGCGCGGGTCGATGCTGCCGCCGGACGCGAGGCCGATGCCGATCGTCGTGCCGACCGAAAGCGTGCGGCCGGCCAGCGCGAACGGCTCCGCGATCGCGTCCAGGATCTTGCGGGCGACGCGCTCGACGTCCGCTTCGCTGCGCACGTCGTGCAGCAGCACCGTGAATTCGTCGCCGGCCAGGCGCGCCACGAGGTCGGTCGAGCGTACGCTGGCGCGCAGCCGGCGCGCGAATTCCACGAGCACATCGTCGCCGGTCGCGTGGCCGTGACGGTCGTTGATCTGCTTGAAGAAGTCGACGTCCAGGTACAGCAGCGCGCAATCGCGGTCGCCCTGGCGCGAACGGTTGGCGGCACCTTCCAGCGCCTGCTCGAAGCGGCGCCGGTTCGGCAGCTGCGTGAGCGGGTCCGTGTGCGCCAGCGCGTGCAGGCTGCGCTCGTGCATGCGCGAGGCGGTGGCGTCCGTCGTCAGGATGTACACGCCCACCACGCGGCCGTCGCGCACCTGCGGCAGGAAGGTCGAGTGGGCGATGCGCGTGTGGCTCTTGCGCACGATCTCGTGTTCGCACTGGGAGGCATTGCCGAGCCATGCCTGTTCCAGTGCCCTGGCCTGCGGCGCGTAGAACGCCGGGCCGAACGCTTCCTCGATGGTGAGGCCGAGGATCTGCTCCGGCGGCACGCCCAGCCACGACGCGTGCACGGCATTCGCGAACGCATAGCGGCGGTCGGCGTCCAGGTGGGCGATCAGCACCGGCACGTTGTCGGTGATCGTGCGCAGCCGCTCCTCGCTCTCGGCCTGGCGCAGTTCGGAGAGCTTGCGGGCGGTCATGTCGAACGCCATCGCGTAATAGCCGTCCGGCGTGCCGTCCAGTGCGCGCTGCGGCACGAACACGCACTGGTAGTACAACTGGCGTCCGTTCACCTCGATGACATCCTCGAACGTGCTGCGTTCGCCCCCGTGGACGCGGCGCAGGTGCGGTTCGAGCTTGGCGTATTCCTGCGCCGAATAGGCAGCGCGCACGTCGTGGCCGATCAGGGCCTCGGCCGGCTTGCCGTAGAACTGGATGGCGCGGCCGTTCAGGAACACGAACTTGCCCGCCGCGTTCACCTTGCCGATCAGCGCCGGCAGGTTTTCCGTGACGGCGCGCAGCCGGCGCTCGCTCGCTTCCAGCTGCTCGCGCGCGGCGTTGCGCTCCGTGATGTCGGTCAGGGCGACGACGGCGCCCAGCGCACGGCCGCTCGCACTCTTCAGTGGGCGGCCGCTGGCCAGCATCGTGGCGGCGGGGCGGCCGGCCGGCGCGACCGTGAGCGCCTGTTCGCGCACGACTTCGCCGCGCAGCACGCGGACCAGCGGGACCTCGTCGGCGGGGAGGGGCGTGTGGCCGTCGGCCTCGTACAGCGAATAATGACTGGACCAGTCGGGCGATTTGACGCATTCGCGGTTCACGCCGTGCAGCATGCGGGCCTTGCGGTTGAACAGCGTCAGGTTGGCGTCCGCGTCGCACGCGACGACGGCGACGTCGATCGATTCCAGCACGGCGTCCAGCAATTCCTGCTTTTCCTCCAGCTGCTGGCGCGTGCGGTTGCGCTCCGAGACGTCGTCGATGAACGCGCCGATGCAGCGCCGGCCCTGCCATTCGTAGGCGCCGACTTTCATCTCGACGGTGATGCGGCGGCCGCTCGCCGTCAGTGCCGGCAGTTCGACCTGCCGGTCGACGACGGTGCTGAAGCCCGTCTGCGTGAAGCGGCGCATGCCCGCGGCGTGCGCCGCGCGCAGTTCTGTCGGCACGAGCAGGTCCGCCAGCGAACGGCCCAC
>CBIHRX010000266.1:0-9335 GCA_966212555.1 uncultured Massilia sp. | reverse complement strand
GGCTACCTCGTGCCCGGCGCGCCGCGCAGGGTGACCGTGTCGGCGCCGGTCTATTTCTGCCGCCGGCCCGCGCATGGGCACGGGGTGCCCACCCTACGTCGGGGGGGCACCCCGTGCCCACCAAACGCATGCGTCATCAGGCCAGTCCGATGTGGATGGCCATCCCGATCCAGACCGCGAACGCCGCCGCCGCGAGACAGGCGGCGTACGCCATCAGGGCTTGGCCCCGCTCTCCTTCGCCGCGGCTGCGTACGAGGTAATATGGAATCGTGGCGACCGTGAACGCCACCACGGCCACGCTGAGCCAGCGCGACCGCTGGAAGCCGCGCGCATCGCTGTCGCCGCGGTACCACAGGAAACCCAGGTAGCTGACGACGACGCCGACGACCAGGTGCAGCTGCGCGGCGGCGTCGGCATGGCCGGCATCGAGCAGACCCGTGCCGGCCATCAGGACCATGATCCACAACACGACACGCTGGTGACCCATCGCGGCTCCTCATGCGCCGCGGGAGGTCCCCTGCCGGCGCGGTTAGACGACGCTCAACAGCTTAGGGAACCGCGTGAAGGTGCCGTTGATCGTGATCACACCGATGCCTTTTGCGACTTCACGATCGTCAGCGCCGATGCGATCAGGCCGCTCATGTCGCCCATGTCGGCCGGGACGATGATCGAATTGTTCGTCTTGGCCAGGTTGCCGAAGGCGTGCACGTACTCTTCGGCCACCCGCAGGTTGACGGCGTCGATGCCGCCCGGCGAGCGGATCGCCTCGCCCACCTGGCGCAGCGCGCTGGCGCTGGCGTCGGCCAGTGCGATGATGGCCGCGGCCTCGCCCTGCGCGCGGTTGATGGCGGCCTGCTTCTCGCCTTCCGACCTGGCGATGGCCGCTTCCCGCTCGCCGCTCGCGATGTTGATGGCTTCCTGGCGGCGGCCTTCCGACGCTGCGATCAGCGCGCGCTTCTCGCGCTCCGCCGTGATCTGGCGCTGCATCGCGTGCAGGATCTCGGCCGGCGGCGTGAGGTCCTTGATCTCGTAGCGCAGCACCTTGACGCCCCAGTTGGCGGCCGATTCGTCGATCGCGTTGACGACCGTCGTGTTGATGTGGTCGCGCTCCTCGAACGTCTTGTCCAGTTCCATGCGGCCGATCACGGAGCGCAGCGTCGTCTGCGCCAGCTGGGTGATGGCCTGGATGTAGTTCGACGCGCCGTACGACGCGCGCATGGCGTCCGTCACCTGGAAATACAGGATGCCGTCGACCTGCAGCTGCGTGTTGTCCTTGGTGATGCAGACCTGCGGCGGCACGTCGAGCGGGATCTCCTTCAGGCTGTGTTTATAGGCGATGCGGTCGACGAAGGGCACGACGATGTTCAGGCCCGGCGCCAGCGTGGCGTGGTACTTGCCGAGCCGTTCCACCACCCACGCGTGCTGCTGGGGCACGACGTTGATGGTCTTGAAGACGAACACGATGGCGACGATGAAGATCACCAGTGCGACGGTTCCGAACGTGAATTGCATAAAGTTCCTTCCCTGGATGGATGATTGTCAGGCGAGCAGTTCGTAGGCGACGCTGCCGACGCCCGCGGCGACGACGAGCACGAGGCAGAAGCCGGCCAGGCGCAGGAGCGCGCGGCCCTTCTGTCCGGCCGGACGGCTCCGCACGAGGTAGTAAGGCACGGCGAGGACCGCGAACATGACGATCCCCACGTTGAGCAGGGCCGTGCGGCGGTATTGGCGGGCGTCGCTGTCGAGGCGGTACCAGCAAAAGCTCAGGAAGCTGAACAGCACCGTCGACAGGACGGCCCAGCCGTTCGACTGGACGCCCAGCGCCATCTCGCGCGCGTCGACGACGCCGAACACGAGCGTCAGCGCCACCAGCAGGGTCAGCACATGCTTTTTGGTCATGGATTCCCCACCACGAGGCGGCTGCCGTGCACCTCGACGATGCGGAATTCGCCCGCATGCGGCGCGACGCCCTGCCCCAGCTCCACATCCCACAGCGCGCCGCGGTACATCACGCGCGCGCGGCCGTTGTCCCAGGCGGGCACGGTCACGCGCTGGCCGATGTCCAGGTTGACGTTGCGGTCGCGCTGCGCGTCCGCCTTCGCGGGGTGGCCGAAGCGGGAGCGGTGCAGCAGTCCCGTCGCGAGCACGCCCACGACGGCGGCGGCGACCGCCTGCGCGGGCGTCCCGGCACCGGCCAGCGCGACGATGCCGCCGACCGCGAGGCCGATGGCGATCATCAGCAAATAAAACGTCCCGGTAAACAGCTCCAGGATCACGAGCACGCCGGCAGCTACGAGCCAGCCCATCCAGTCAGCCATGGTTTCTATATGGACGCCTCCTTTTGCAAGGTATTTTTAGTGTTGTTCAGACGAGGAAAGTCGCAGTTCTATATCCGGCCTTGTGTGCGGCATTGCCACTGGCGCCGATGAAATTCGCTGACCCGCACCTCATTCTCCGGGCGGGCTGTTAGCCCTGGAAACCATTCAGGTTCAGTGGATCCCGGTCTGACCTGTCTGTCATCACTTTCAATACTTTACGCAACTGGTGACGTGCCATCCTTTCGTCGGTTAAAAATTATTCTTCACGTCGAAGCCGCCGCAAGCGGAGGCAAGCTGCCGTGGTTTTTGTCGTACGTACGTTCATGGGCCAATACCGCCCAGATCGTGCGCGCGATCTTGTTAGCCAATGCGACGATCACAACATTACGTGGCCGGCGTTGACTGAGCTGCTGCAGCCACGGACTGGCCTGGGACAAGCCAATCCAGGCCGCGAACTCAGGGCCAGGCCAAAACGTCTTGCCCTGTCCCATGGTTGCTACCGCCGCGGTGGCGGTCAGCAGACCGGCACCGGGAATCGCGGAGATGGCTTTGGCGGCACGATCCTGCCGTAGCCATGCCAGCAGCGATTTCTCGATGCGGACAATGCGCTCATCGAGCCGGCCCGGTTCATTCCATTGGTCGCGCAATGTATCGATCGATGGCGTCGGTAGCCGTTCGGCCAATCGTTCAAGAGCCGGTTTCATGCCGATGTCGAACGCTTTTCGCCCCTGGCCGAACACCTCGCCGTACTCTGCCAGCAGGCCACGCAAGGCATTCATTTGCGCCGCCCGCATCTTCACCAACTGCTGGCGGATCCGGTGCATCGCCAGCACGGCCTGCTGCGCCTCGGTCTTTATCGCCACGGCTTTCGCTTCCAGCTGCCGCGTTGCCAAGCAGATCGCACGCGCATCGGCCGCATCGTTCTTGTTCCCGCAGACGAACGCCTTGACCAGCTTCCCGCTCATCAGCTTCAATTCGTGTCCCAACGCCTGAAGCTTGCGTGCCCAATGCTGCGCCCCGCCACACGCCTCCATGCCGACCAGGCAAGGCGCCCGGTTGGCAAACCACTGCAGGAACCGAGCACGCTTGATCTGTTGATTGATCACTTCGCCCGTCTCCTTGTCCACGGTGTACACCTGGAACACATTCTTGGCCGTATCGACACCGACCACCGGTTTGGGAGCAGCATTCATGATGTGGATCCTCCGGTTAGCCTTGAAAGCTCTTGAGACTTTCACTTCAGGCGCTTCTGGCGCCTTTGGCCCGCGAGGGTCCACCTTCCGCTTTCCCTTCAAATGTTCTCTCTTCTATCCAGCGCTTTCACGGCGCACGTCGCTTGATTGGCAGAGGTGGGAGGCGTCCATTTCATTCTCCGCGGTTGCCTCGAACAGATGCCCCCCCGCCGCCCGCTACGGGTGACGAGGGTCGCACAGGTAAAGTCGGTATCAATGATCGCGCCGGTGAGCAAATCGTTATCGCCAGTCTAGCGCGTCTGTGCGCGGCGTCAACGGCCGGCCGCCGGCTTCACGACGACCGAGTCGGCCGGCGCGGCGCAAGCGCGCGTGCAGCGCAGGTAAGCGTCGTCGCACCTGGCGGCCTTGTCGAGCCTGCGCGTCTGCGTGCCGGCATTGCCGATTGCCCGCGCCGCTTCCGAGGGCACCTGCTTTTGCGCCGCGCGCGCCATCGGATTCTTATCCGGCAGCTCGAGCGGCGAATCGCCGTCGTCCCGGGCGAGCCCCTGGACATTCGCCCGGCATTCGCGCTTGTCGGCGCCGCACATCGACTTGCACAGGCCCGCGTCGGCCGCAAGGGCGACGCCCGCCCACAGTGCCCCCATCATGACTGCCAACCAGGTCAAACGCTTCATGCACATCCTCGACAATAAATATTTGCCAAAGTGTAACGTTTTTCCATACCAAGTCAACGACTTGTTGCTCCAGGCTCAACATCTTGCCTGCATTGACGCAGTTCGGGTGGCGGTCTGCCTATCGTTGAAGATCAATTTCCATGTGGAAATCAATGCCAATAATGCGATGCATTGTCCACTGGAGATCCCGCCATGTTCCGACGCCTGCTCGCCGCCCTCCGCCCCCGCCCGACCGCCGCCGCCCCGGCGCCCGCCACCCATGACGCCATCACGGCCTACGACGAACACGGCCGCCAGATCGTGATGGCGCGGGCGGAATGGCGCGACAACGTGCTTCATCCGCAACTCAAGCAGCACTGGGACACGCCGGACGCGTTGTACGGCACCCTACTCACCGCGCTGTCCGACGGGTTCGCGCCCGAATTGATGACGGCGGCGGCCCGCCTCGTCGAGATCGACGGCCTGCCCGAGCGCAGCCACGTCACGCACGGCATCGTCCTGCTGGAAAGCGGGCGGCTGGACGACGCGGAGGGCGTGCTGCAGGCCGGCATCCGGATCGTCGGCGAAACGGCCGCGCTGCTCACCAACCTCGCGAAAGTGAAGCACGACCGGGACGACGTGGCGGGCGCGGCCGAGCTGCTGCGGCGCGCCGTCCGGCTCGATCCGAACTTCGAGCATGGACTGAACGGCTGGCTGGCCGTCGAACGCGAGCGCGCCGGCGAGGCCGCGGGCCTGGCGGCGCTGCAGGAAGCCTGCGCCCTGCCGGGCAGCTGGCGCGCGCGGCTCCTGCTGGCCCGGCACCATCTCGCCGCCGGCGACCTGCCGGCCGCGCGCGAACAGTACACGGCCGTACTGGCCGAGGAGGACGTGGACGGCAGCGCGCTGATGACGATGTCGGCCGACCTGGGCCAGTATGGGCACACGGGCCTGATCGTCACGCTCGTCGGCCCCGTCTACGAACCCACCCGGCATGGTCCGCAAGCCGCCTTCCGCCTGTTGCGCGCCTGCCTGGAAACGGAGCGCGTGGCCGAAGGCGAGGCACTGCTGGCACGCCTGCGCGCCGTGGCCCCGCCGCCGTTTACACGCCATCTGGACGAGTTCCAGCGGGCGTTCACGCAATTACACGGCACCGAGGTCCACGTCTGAAGCCGGTGGGCCGCTCGGGACTCAGGGACACGGCGCGTCACCGGCCGGCGGCCAGGCGTCCTCGTTCGCCGGCGCGAGGCCGGGTGCGGGCCGGTTCAATCCCCCCAGGAGCAGTACGACCGCCGCCGCGACGAACGTCAGGGACCCGCAGACGCTGATCATCAGGCCGATCGCGCCGCTTTGCCCTTCTCCCCACCACGCGCGCAGCGCGTCGACCGCGCCGGCGCCGGAGACGAGCGGCTGGACGAACATGGTCAGCAGCGGAACCGACAGCAGGACCGACAGCGGCTGCAAACCGAACGCGATCATGCGGCGAATCGCGAACACCCGTCCCTGCGCCTCGCCAGGCACTTCGGCTTGCCAGATGGTCTGGCTCGACGCGTTGACCAGCGGTCCGCACGCGCCCATCAGGAAAACACAGGCCAGCAGCGCCCAGCCGGAACGCGAGAGGCCCAGAACGACCATGGCCACGGCCGATATCAGCGTACCGACCAGTACGCCATGCTCGTGACGCTTCATCCCGCCCGTCATGGTGAACAGCATCCCGCCCGCGATCGTGCCCGCGCCCATCATCGACACGCACAGGCCGAACACGCCGACGGCGCTGAACGACATCAGGTAGGGTGCCAGGGCGACGCTCACGATGGCGACGCCGACGTTGGTGAGCGCGAAGAAGCACAGCAGGGTCAACAAGTGACGCCGCTTCGCGATCCAGCGGAAGCCGAAGCTGATCCGGCGCCAGAAACCTTCGGACTCCGCCTCCTCGCCTGCCCCGGGCTGTGGCGCCGCCTGTGCCGCCGGAAAATGGATCAACACCAACAACAGCGCATACGCCAGATAGGACAGCATATCCACGAGGAGCAGCACGTCGATGCCCCATAACGACATCAGCAGGCCACCCAGCAACGGGCTCGCGATCATGATCGCGCCGCCCAGCGTCTCGGACACGCCATTGATGCGGGCGCGCTGCTCGTCGTTGTCGGTCAGTTCCGTCACCGCCGCCGCGCTGGCCGGCCAGCTCGTCGTCATGGCCAGGCTGAGCAGGACGTTGGCCACGCCGATCAGCAGCGGCGTCAGGGCGCCGCGGAAATGGCATACCGCCAGCGCGGCGACAACGGCCGCGGCCAGCAGCTCGACCACGATCAATACGTGCTTGCGCGGGTAGCGATCCGCGATCACGCCTCCCAGCGGCGCAAAGAACAGCCCGGGCAACGCCGAGGCCAGCGACAGCAGCACGAAGGTCTCGTACGAACCGGTTTGCTGGTACACCCAGACATCGAGTCCGAATGCGGTCAATCCGGACCCCAGCGTCGTGACGGCGTTGGCGACGACCAGGAGCAGCGCCTGGCGCGGCAATGAAAGAAGTGCGAGTGGCATCGAATGGGTCCTCAGGCTGCCAGTTCAAATGAAGTAAAGACGTGCTGCTCGTCGAAGCGGTAGCGCCCTTCGAACGACGTGCCGGCGGCGAACGCCGGCCCGAGCCGGCGCAGCAGCCGCACTTGCAGGGCGCCGTCCGGCGCGATCCGTTCGACGCGCGCATCCATGAAGTCGAAATACTGGTTAACCAGCGGATACAGGCACTTGTAGAGCGCTTCTTTCGCGGAAAAGCACAGCGTCGCGCGCGCCGCGCCGGACAACGGCGGGTCGGTGCGCAGGGCGATCTCGGACGGATGCAGGCAGACCGCCTCGATATCGCGCACGACCTCGAGGCCGGCCAGCAGCTCCAGGTCGATGCCGATGCTGCGCACGGCGTCGGCCCGCGCCACGGCCGCCGCCGCGCGCACCGCCGTGTGGCTGAGCGAACCCACGTAGCCGTCAGGCCAGCGCGGGGCGCCATCCGCCTGCCTGCCGACCTCGACGCTCGGTGCGCCCAGCGCGGCCAGCAGTTGCGCGGCGCAGGAACGGGCGGCGGCCGACTGCTGCCTGCGGGCGTGGGCACCCGCGTTGGCGGCCGGTGCCGGTCCTCCTTGCGCGGACGGCCATTCGCTCAGCAGCACGTCCATCTGCAGGCTATGCGGCCCCAACAGGAACGGCCCGGCGCGTGGCGCCCGTGCGGCCGGGGACGGTCCGTCACGCATCGCGGCCTCCCCAGCTGGCGCGCAGCCACGCCACGATGGCGCGTACGTGCGGCTGCTTCAGCGCCGTCATGTGGTTGCCCGGGCCACGCAGGCAGCTGAGCGACGCCGCATGCTCCCGCCACCCCTCCAGGCGGCGCTGGTATTCGTGCGCCTGCTGCCCGGCGTCGAGGCGCGGATCGTCGAGCAGCACGAGGTGCAGCGTGCCGTCGTAACGCCGCTCCGGCACGTAGGCGGCGCGCATGCAGCTGGCGAACGTGCGGACGGGGCCCGTCAGGATCTCCGGCGTCGAACGGGATGGCAGTAAGCCGGCCTCCACCAGCGTCTGATGCAGCAATGCGCGCTGCCGGGGCTCGGTGCGGTCGGCCAGCGTGTCCGCCGTGATCCCGAGCGGCCGTTCGGCCATCTGTTCGAAGATGTCGACCAGTTGCAGCACGACTTCGCCGTGCCGGTATTCGATGCCGTCTGGCTGCGGCGGCTCGCTGTCGATCAGCGTGAGCGATGCCACATGGCGGCCGGCGGCCTGCAGCCGGGCGGCCATCGCGTACACGACCCAGCCGCCGAACGAATGGCCCATCAGGTGCACGGGACCGGCCGGATACGTGTCGTGCAGGGCGTCCAGGTAGCAGGCGGCAGCGGCTTCGACACTGGTATGCGGTGCCAGTTTGCCGTCCAGGCCACGCGGCTGCAGGCCATACACGGGGCAATCCGGGTCGAGCCCATCGAGCATATCGTAGAAACTGACCACGTTGGCGCCTGCGCCCGGCACGCAGAACAGTGGAGGACGCCCGGGGCGGCCCGCCTGCAGCGGAATGAGCGGGACGTAGGCCGACTCGGGCGACCGGCGGCCCGCCGCCTGCGCCAGCGCACGCGACAGCGTGCGACCGACCTCCTCCACGTGCGGGCGGCGCAGCATGTCGTCCTGCGTCGCGGCGACCGGCACCAGTGTCGTCTGGCCGGCGTCGAGTACTGCGTCCCAGCCGCGCACGCCGGGCCGCGCCTCGCCCTCCGCAGCCAGGAAATAGTGCACCGGGACCGAAATGGGATAGCTCGCATAGTCGAACTCGGTGGCGCGCAGCAGGACGCAGGCGTGTTCGACGCTGCGCTCGGCCTGGCCCGTCGTCAACCCGTCGAGATCGTCCGGCGCCAGGCCGGCCGCGCGCAGTGCGTGCAGCAACGCGGGTACGGACTGGTCCTCGCTCCCGGCGAACAATGCTTCGACGCGCGCAGCGGCCTGCGCGCCTTCCGGTCCGCGGCGCGCCGCCGCCAGCGCCGCACCGAGCAGCACGTCGCGGCCGGTCACCTGCGCGGACTGCCCCTCGCGCAACGGGAAAAAGTGGGTATTGAACATCCCGAGGAATTCCACCTCCTGATTGTCTCCCAGCAGTTGCAACGCAAGTTCCCAGGCGGTGACGCCGCCGTCGCAAAACCCGGCCAGGCGGTACGGCCCGGCGGGCTGGACGGCGTACATCATGCGCCGCAGGCGCGCGGCCAGGCCCTGCTGCGTACGCGGCGACGTTTCCTCGATACCGACACCCGGCAGGGCGTACACCGGCACGTCCTGGTCGACGAATGGCGCGAGCGCCCAGGCGTAACTGTGGTTGCCGTCGCCGTCGTGCACCAGGAACAGCGGCGCCTGGCTGCCGCTGCCGCGCACGACGATCGCCGCCGGCCCCGCGTCCGGCGCGCCCGCGCCGGCAGCCAGCGGTTGCCACTCCAGCCGCCCCGCGCCGGCGAGGCGCTCGTAGGCCTGGACCAGGGCGTGCGCCACGACCCGCAACGTGCCTTCGTCGCCCGCGATGCGGTGCAGGGTCAGCACCAGGCACGGCGGCGCATCCTCGCGCAGCACCAGGCTGGCGCGCGCCAGCGAGGGTGCCTGCAGGTCGAACGGCCGCGCGGCCGCCGCTGCCAGCGCCGCTTCCGCCGTCG
>CBIHRX010000265.1:0-9349 GCA_966212555.1 uncultured Massilia sp. | reverse complement strand
ATGCCGATGGACTTCCTGATGGAGCAGATGGAGCTGCGCGAAGCGCTGTCCGACGCGCGCGACGCGAAGGATGCCGGCGCGCTCGACGAGCTCGAGGCGCGCATCCGCGGCGAGCGCAAGCAGCGCCTGGCGCAGGTCGGCAAGCTGCTCGACGCCGGGGACTACCCCCAGGCGGCGCAGGGCGTGCGGGCGCTGATGTTCCTCGACAAATTCGGCGACGAATTGCATTACGCGTTCGAGGCTTTGGAGTCGTAGGGTGGGCGGCCCCCGCCCACGCGTATCGCCGACCCACCGCAAACGTCACGCGTGCCCAGTGCGCCGCGAACGTATCCAATAATAAAACCAGGTAACACGACCATGGCACTACTGCAGATCTCCGAACCCGGCATGTCGACCGCGCCGCACCAGCACCGGCTGGCGGTGGGCATCGACCTGGGCACCACCAATTCCCTCGTCGCGACCGTGCGCCATTCGATCCCGGAAGTGCTGACCGACGAGGACGGCCGCTCGCTGCTGCCATCGATCGTGCGCTACCTCCCGAACGGCCACGCCAACATCGGCTACAAGGCCATGGCGGCCCGCACCACCGATCCGAAGAACACCATCGTCTCCGTCAAGCGCTTCATGGGCCGCGGCCTGAAGGACATCGCGCACGCCGAGAACCTGCCGTATGACTTCGTTGACGCTCCCGGCATGGTGCAGCTTAAAACTGTCGCCGGCGTGAAGTCGCCCGTCGAAGTCTCCGCGCAGATCCTGGCGACCCTGCGCCAGACCGCGGAAGATGCGCTGGGCGACGAGCTGGTCGGCGCCGTCATCACGGTGCCCGCGTACTTCGACGACGCGCAGCGCCAGGCGACGAAGGATGCGGCCCAGCTGGCCGGCCTGAACGTGCTGCGCCTGCTGTCCGAGCCGACGGCCGCCGCGATCGCGTATGGCCTCGACCACGGCAAGGAAGGCGTGTTCGCCGTGTACGACCTGGGCGGCGGCACGTTCGACATCTCGATCCTGAAACTGTCGAAGGGCGTGTTCGAGGTGCTGTCGACGGGCGGCGATTCCGCGCTCGGCGGCGACGACTTCGACCAGCGCCTGTTCTGCTATATCACCCAGCAGGCCGGCCTTGCGCCGCTGTCCGAAGTCGACACCGCCACGCTGATGGTCAAGGCGCGCCAGGCCAAGGAACTGCTGTCGACGAACGAAGAGACGACCGTCGAAGCGATCCTGAAATCGGGCGAAGTCGTGCAGGTGACGATCGCCGCGAAGACCTTCGCCGAGATCACGCAGCCGCTCGTCGCGAAGACGATGAATGCCGTGCGCAAGGCGATGCGCGATGCGAACGTGAGCGTGGAAGACGTCGACGGCGTCGTGCTCGTCGGCGGCGCCACGCGCATGCCGCACATCCGCCGCGCCGTCGGCGACTTCTTCAAGACGATCCCGCACGCGAACATCGACCCGGACAAGGTCGTCGCGCTGGGCGCCGCCATCCAGGCGAACCTCCTGGCCGGCAACCGCGCCGCGGGCGACGACTGGCTGCTGCTGGACGTGATCCCGCTGTCGCTCGGCATCGAGACGATGGGCGGCCTGGTCGAGAAGATCATCCCGCGCAACTCGACGATCCCGTGCGCCCGCGCGCAGGAATTCACGACGTTCAAGGATGGCCAGACGGCCCTCGCGGTGCACGTGGTGCAGGGCGAGCGCGAGCTCGTGTCCGACTGCCGTTCGCTGGCGCGCTTCGAGCTGCGCGGCATTCCGCCGATGGCGGCCGGCGCGGCGCGCATCCGCGTCACGTACCAGGTCGACGCGGACGGGCTGCTGTCGGTATCGGCGCGCGAGACGCGCTCCGGCGTGGAAGCGTCGATCACCGTGAAGCCGTCGTACGGCCTCGGCGACGACGAAGTCGCGCGCATGCTGCAGGATTCGTACAACTCGGCGCAAGTGGACATGGTCGCCCGCGCGCTGCGCGAGGAACAGGTCGAGGCCGAGCGCATCCTGCTGGCCACGCAGTCCGCGCTGGACGCCGACGCCGAGCTGCTGAACGCGGAAGAGCAGGGCGCGATCGCGCAACTGGTGCAGGGCGTGCGCGACGCGACGGCGCGGTCGAACGACGAGTCCATCGACGCCGACTCGCGCCAGAACGTGCTGCACGACGCCGTGCAGGCGCTGGCGCGCGGCACCGAGGAATTCGCCGCGCGGCGCATGGACAAGAGCGTGCGCAAGGTGTTGGCCGGTAAAGCGCTCGATCAGGTATGACGTCATGGTGGGCACGGGGTGCCCACCCTACGGCGGTATGAACATCGTAGGGTGGGCTCCCCGAGCCCACCACAGCCCCAAACACAAAGAGGTCCAGAAGTGCCACAAATCGTCATCCTCCCCCATCCCGTCTTCTGTCCCGAAGGCGCCGTGCTCGAAGGCCAGAGCGGCAAGTCGATCTGCGACACGCTGCTCGAGAACGACATCGAGATCGAACACGCCTGCGACCGCGTGTGCGCGTGCACGACGTGCCACGTGATCGTGCGCGAAGGCTTCGATTCGCTGAACGAGCAGGAAGAAAAGGAAGAGGACATGCTCGACAAGGCCTGGGGCCTGGAGCCGAACTCGCGCCTGTCCTGCCAGGCCATCATCGCCGACGAAGACCTCGTCGTCGAGATCCCGAAGTACACGATCAACCACGCAGCCGAGAACCACTGACGCGACGGGGGACACATGAAGTGGACCGATGTCACGGCCATCGCCGAGGCCTTGTACGAACAGCACCCGGACGTCGATCCGGCCACCGTGCGCTTCGTCGACCTGCATAACTGGGTCGTCGAGCTGGATGGCTTCGACGACGACCGCACGCGCGGCGGCGAGCGCGTACTCGAAGCCATACAGGCAGCCTGGATAGATGAAGCCCGCTAAAAAAGAAGCCCCGACGATTTATCAGCAAGCCCCGGAAATCAAGCCGGGCCAGTCGATCGAACTGCTGAAGGAACTGCACATCCTCACGCGCGACGGCAAGCTGAATCAGGACAGCCGCCGCAAACTGAAGCAGGTCTACCACCTCGTGCAGTTCATCGAGCCGCTGCTGAAAGATGTGGGAGACGGCGCGACCGTCGTCGACCACGGCGCCGGCAAGTCCTACCTCGGCTTCATCCTGTACGACCTGTTCTTCAAGGGACGGGAAAACAGTGGCCACATCTACGGCATCGAGACGCGCGAAGAACTCGTGCAGAAATCGACCGAACTGGCCGCGCGCCTGGGCTTCCCCGGCATGTCGTTCCTGAACCTGTCCGTCGCGGAGTCCACCGAATCCGACAAGCTGCCGGCCACGATCGACGTGGTGACCGCGCTCCACGCCTGCAACACGGCGACGGACGACGCCATCGATTTCGCGCTGAAGAAGCACGCGAAGCACATCGTGCTCGTGCCGTGCTGCCAGGCGGAAGTCGCGTCCGTGCTGCGCAAGAATAAAGGCAAGGACCTGGGCCGCAGCGCACTGACGGAGATCTGGCGCCACCCGATCCACACGCGCGAATTCGGCAGCCAGATCACGAACGTGCTGCGCTGCCTGCAGCTGGAGGCGCACGGCTACCAGGTCACCGTCACGGAACTGGTGGGCTGGGAGCACTCGATGAAGAACGAGCTGATCGTCGCCACGTATAAAAACCTGCCGCGCCGCCGGCCGGCCGAGCGCCTGCAGCAGGTACTGGCCGAAGTCGGCCTCGAAGAACTCTCCGCGCGTTTCTACACAGAGCCAACGACATGAGCGACCACCACGACCGCTGGATCGACCTGCGCAGCGACACCGTCACCCAACCGTCCGCCGCGATGCGCGCCGCGATGGCGGCA
The DNA here is from genome assembly GCA_966212555.1 of uncultured Massilia sp. Classification (GTDB taxonomy): domain Bacteria; phylum Pseudomonadota; class Gammaproteobacteria; order Burkholderiales; family Burkholderiaceae_D; genus Telluria. The sequence continues at coordinate 5,524 of CBIHRX010000265.1, read as the reverse complement.
GCCCCCGTCGGCGACGACGTCTATGGCGACGACCCTACCGTCAACCGCCTGCAGGATTTCGCGGCCGAGCTGTTCGGCTTCGAAGCGGGCCTGTTCGCGCCGAGCGGCACGCAGACGAACCTCATCGCGCTGATGACGCATTGCGGCCGCGGCGACGAATACCTCGTCGGCCAGGAAGCGCACACGTACAAGTACGAAGGCGGCGGCGCCGCCGTGCTGGGGTCGATCCAGCCGCAGCCGATCGCCAACCAGCCGGACGGTTCGATCGCGATCGGCGACATCGCCGCGTACATCAAGCCGGACGACATGCACTTCGCGCGCACCCGCGTGCTGGCGCTGGAAAACACGATCGGCGGCCGCGTGCTGCCGCGCGACTACGTGAAGGCGGCGACGGAGTTCGCGCATGCGCAAGGCCTCGTCACGCACCTGGACGGCGCCCGCGTCTGCAACGCGGCCGTCAAGCAGGGCATCTCGCTGCGCGAGGCGGCGGCCGGTTTCGACACCGTGTCCGTGTGCCTGTCGAAGGGCCTCGGCGCACCGGTCGGTTCCGTGCTGCTGGGACCCAGGGCGTTCATCGAGCAGGGCAAGCGCTGGCGCAAGATGCTGGGCGGCGGCATGCGCCAGGCCGGCGTCATCGCGGCCGCCGCGCACTATGCGCTGGAACACAACGTCGAGCGCCTCGCCGAGGACCACCGGAACGCGGCCGACCTGTCCGCCGGCCTCGCGCGCATCGGGCAGTTGAAGGTGACGACCCCGCAGACGAACATTTTCTATGTCGAGATCCCGGAAGCCGCGTGCGCGCCCCTGCGTGAATCGCTCGCGCGCCAGGGCATCCGCGCATCGATCGGCCCGCACACGCGGCTCGTGACGCACCTGGACGTCACAAGCGCGGACGTGAAGACGACCATCGCCGCGTTCGAAGCGTTCTTCCGCGACTGGAAGGCGCGATGACGCAGTTCCCCACTGAGGAAGGTATCCGCCTCGCCAAGCGCGTGGCCGAAGCCGTACCGTGCTCGCGCGGCGAGGCCGAGCGCTATATCGCGGGCGGCTGGGTGACGGTCGACGGCGCCGTCGTCGAAGACCCCGCGACGCGCGTGACGTCCACGCAGGCCGTCGCGCTGCTGCCGGGTGCCGAGCCCGTCGAACCGGCGCCGGTGACGATCCTGCTGCACAAGCCGGCCGGCATCGACGCGGCCGCTGCGCTGGCCCTGATCGCGCCCGAGACGCTGGCCGCGTCGCCCAACGCACGTTTCCTGCGCCGGCACCTGGCGCGCCTGACCGTCGTCACCCCGCTGGAACCGGAAGCGAGCGGCCTGCTCGTGCTGAGCCAGGACTGGCGTGTGACGCGCAAGCTGGTCGAGGACGGTGCGCGCGTCGAACAGGAATACGTGGCCGAGGTGACGGGCGCCATTGCCGATGATGGTCTCGCGCGCCTGAACGCGAGCATGCGCGTGCAGGGCAGGGCGACCGTGCCGCTCAAGGCGAGCTGGCAAAGCGAGGCGCGGCTGCGCCTGGCCGGCAAGGATGTCCGCCCGGGGCAGGTCGCCGCCATGTGCGCGGAAGTCGGATTGACGGTCAAGTCGCTGCGCCGGCTGCGCATCGGACGCGTGGCGCTGGGCCAGCTGCCGGCCGGGCGCTGGCGGTATCTGCACGAGACCGAACGGTTCTGACCGACTGGCCACGCCGGACACCCGTCCTGCGATAAGGATTTCCTGATGTACTTTCAGGAAGCGCCGATTCCTAACCGATGGTTGCGGTGATAGCATCGAAGCACATCGTGGGAGCGGCAGATTCGCATTCCAGAAAGCACGCACCGTCGGGCGTGCCATCCCATTTCCATCGCCTTCCTTGGCCGCGACCCGCGCAAGCATTACGTCGGGCATTGTGTCATGCAAGCTGTTGTCATCACGATGTACATCAGCCACTTACAACAATACGGAACGGCGTCATGCGAAAGAACCTCCCGATCACCAATGTCGAATACATCCTGAAGGACAACGAGACCGTCGTATCCAAGACCGACTTGCACGGCAATATCACGTACGTCAACCAGGACTTCATCAACATCAGCGGATTCTCGGCCGACGAACTGATCGGCGCACCGCAAAACATCGTGCGCCATCCGGACATGCCGGCGGAAGCGTTCGCCGACTTCTGGCGCACGATCAAGAGCGGCAAGGCCTGGACCGGGCTGGTAAAAAACCGCTGCAAGAACGGCGACCATTATTGGGTCGAGGCGAATGCCGCGCCGATGCTGGAAAATGGCAAGGTCGTCGGTTATACGTCGATCCGGGTCAAGCCGAGCCGTGAGCAGGTGGCCGCCGCCGAACGCGCGTACCGCGAGATCAAGAACGGCAGCAAAGCCATCGAGATACGCGAAGGTGCGGCCGTCGCCCGGTCGTCTTTTCGGCGCTTCGATATCTTCGCAATGCTGTCGATCCGCGCCAGGATCGTCTTTTCTGCGGGAATATTGGCACTGCTATTTGCCGCGAACCTGGTTGACGGTTGGGGGCATGCGGCTGCCGTGTTGGGCATGATATCGAGCGTGCTGTGCGGATATGCATTGCATCGCGCTGCGGTGGTGCCCCTGTTACGCGTGCGGCACGATATCGAGCGCATGAGCGCAGGCGATCTTTCTGGAAGGATCGTAGCCAAAGGTAACGATGAGCATACCCACCTGGTGCAATCGCTGCGCGTCCTGCAGACCAATGTAAAACTGCTTGTTGGACAGATCAAGGAAGCGACCGAGGTCGTCAATCGGGGCGCGGGAGAAATTGCCGCCGGCAATGCGAATTTATCGTCCCGTGCCGAGTCACAAGCCAGCTCACTGGAGGAGACGGCGTCCTCGATGGAAGAGTTGACGAGTACCGTCAGGCAGAATGCCCACAATGCCGGCGAAGCGAATCGATTGGTTGCCTCCGCCTCCGAGATTGCGATCAGGGGCGGCCAGGCGGTCGACCAGGTGATCGGCACCATGGCGTCGATCAAGCACAGCTCCAGCAAGATCGTCGATATCATCGGGGTCATCGATGGCATCGCTTTTCAAACCAATATCCTGGCGCTGAACGCGGCGGTGGAAGCTGCGCGGGCAAGCGAACAAGGACGTGGATTCGCGGTGGTCGCAAGCGAGGTACGCAATCTTGCGCAACGCTCGGCAGCGGCCGCGAAAGAGATCAAATCGCTCATCAGCGATTCGGTGGAGAAAGTGGAGACCGGCAGCAAGCTGGTCGACGATGCAGGCAAGACGATGGGCGAGATTGTCACGTCGGTCCGACAAGCGGCAGGTTATATGGCGGACATTACCTCCGCGAGCCGGGAGCAGAGCGAAGGGATCGAACTGGTCAATCATGCGATCACGAGGATGGACCATGTCACTCAGGAAAACGCCGCATTGGTCGAGCAGTCGGCATCCGCAGCGTTGGACATGCAAAGCCAGGCGGTCAAGCTGACGCAATTGGTCGACTCCTTCAAGCTGGTCCGCGGCGGGCCGGCTCTCGTGGTGGCGCGGCCGAACAACGCCGTCCTGCGCTGAGACGGCGTTGTCATCGCATCACGCCACAAACCCGCCATCGATCGTCAACGACGCCCCGTTGACATACCCCGCCTCGCTCCCGACGAGGTAAGCCACCAGCCCCGCGATCTCGGCATCCTGCCCCATCCGGCCCACCGGGATCTGCGACCGCAGATAGGCGCGCACGGATTCGTCCGCGACGATCTCCGTCTCCGTCGGCCCCGGCTGCACGTTGTTCACCGTGATGCCGCGCGGCCCGAGGTCGCGCGCGAGCCCGCGCGTGAGGCCGGCCACGGCAGCCTTGCTCATCGCGTACAACGCCACGCCCGGGCTGCCCGCGCGGTCCGCCACCATGCTGCCGATGTTGACGATGCGCCCGCCCGCGTCCATGTGCGGCGAGGCCGCCTGCGTGGCGACGAACAGGGCGCGCACGTTGACGGCCGCGATGTGGTCGTAGTCGTCCAGCGTCGTCGCGCCGAGGTCCTTGTGCACGAGGATGCCCGCGCTGTTGACGAGGATGTCGATGCGGCCGAATTGCGCCGCCACGTCCGCGATGGCCCGCTGCAGCGCCTGCGCGTCGGAGCTGTCCGCACGCAGGGGCAGGGCACGGCCGCCCGCGGCATCGATGCTTGCTGCCAGTTGCAACGCGCGGTCGTGCGCGCTGACGTACGTGAACGCGACGGTGGCGCCGTCGGCGGCGAGCCGGCGGACGATGGCGGCGCCGATGCCGCGCGAGCCGCCGGTGACGAATGCGATCTTGCCGGTGAGGGAAGTCATGGTGAGCCTTTCTTGACTAATCAGTCCAAAATTGAGAAAAAAAATTCGGGGTCAGAGCACATTTTCGTGCACGATCTTTTCAGCAAGTTTGTACGCCAATCGATGTAGCCTTGCGTCCGCCCGGCGTCTTGCGATGCCTACCGGCTTCCTGGGAGTTATGCGCCCAGGAAATTGATCGGAAATGTGCTCTGACCCCGAATTTTGGATTATACTTCCAATCTGGACTGATCAGTCAATATTAAAAACGATGGCGAGAACGAAGGTATTCGACCCGGCCGCGGCTCTCGATGCAGCGGTGCGGGTGTTCTGGGAGCAGGGGTACGAGGCGGCGTCCACGGAGGATTTGCTGCGGGCGATGGGCATCGGGCGCCAGAGCATGTACGACACGTTCGGCGACAAGAAGCAGCTCTACCTCGCCGCGCTCACGCATTACACGGACACGGGCGGCGCGGCGCTGCGGCAGCGGCTCGCGGCCGGGCTGTCGCCGCTGGGCGCGCTGGAAGCGTTCCTGCGCGAGATCGCCGGTGCGGATGCGGCCGTGCGGGCGCGCGGCTGCCTCAGCGTGAATGCCGTCGCGGAATTCGGCCAGGCCGACGCCGACGTACGGGCACTCGTCGAGCGTTCGCAGCGGGTCACGGAAGACATCTTCGCGGAGGTCCTCACGCGCGCGCGCCGGGCAGGCGAACTGGCGCCCGGCCTCGATCCGGCGGCGGCCGCGCATTTCATCCACACGGCCATCCGGGGCATGCGCATCAGCGCGAAGGCGGGCGCCGGCGCCGCGCAGCTCGGCGCGACAGTCGATTTCGTCATCGCCGCACTCAAGGCGCGCGCGGCGCCCGTCGCGGAAGTCTGAACGTCAGCCTTCCGTCTTGCCCGCCGCGTCGATCAGGTTGTCGCGCAGTTGCACGATGGCCTGTTGCAGCTGCGGGAACGCCTCCGGGCCCAGGCCGGACGCGGCGACGGTCTGCTTGCCGAACCCGAGCCCCTTTTCGCGCAGCGCGCGGCCCGCATCGGTGAGCGAGATGCGGACGTTGCGCTCGTCTTCTTTGTCGCGCTCGCGGCGCACATAACCCATCGCTTCCAGCCGCTTGAGCATCGGCGTCACCGTGCTCGGTTCCAGGAACAGTTTTTCGCTCAAGGCCTTGACCGTCTGCCGGTCCTGTTCCCACAGGGCGATGATGGCCAGGTATTGCGGATAGGTGAGGCCCAGCGCGTCCAGCACGGGCTTGTACACGC
>CBIHRX010000264.1:0-9410 GCA_966212555.1 uncultured Massilia sp. | reverse complement strand
AAGCCATCGCCGTGTACCTGCTGCCGAACATGCTGGGCGCGCGCGACCTGCCGTTTCCGCGCCTGTCCGCGTACGCCTACTGGGCATACGCCATCGGCGGCCTCGCGTTCTTCTGCACCTTGTTCGTGGGCCTCGCGCCGGACGGCGGCTGGTTCATGTATCCGCCGCTCACTAGCCTGAAGTACTCGCCGGGATTGAACGCCGACTTCTGGCTGCTGGGCATCGGCTTCATCGAGATCTCCGCGATCGCCGGCGCCATCGAACTGATCGTCGGCATCCTGTTTACACGCGCGCCGGGCATGACCTTGGGACGGATGCCCGTGTATGCGTGGGCGATGCTGGTGGTGGGCGTGATGATCGTGTTCGCGTTCCCCGCCGTGATCGCGGGCACGGCGCTGCTGGAACTGGAGCGCGCGTTCGACTGGCCGTTCTTCCTCGCCGACCGCGGCGGCGATCCGCTGTTGTGGCAGCACCTGTTCTGGTTCTTCGGCCACCCCGAGGTCTACATCATTTTTTTGCCGGCCGCCGGCATGGTGTCGACGATCGTGCCGACGCTCGCCGGCACGCCGCTCGTCGCGCGCCGCGCCATCGTCGCGGCCCTCGTCGGCGTGGGCGTGTTCAGCTTCGGCCTGTGGGCGCACCACATGTTCACGGCGGGCCTCGGCACGCTGGAGATGGGTTTTGTCTCGGCCGCCAGCATGGCGGTGGCGGTGCCGACGGCGATCCAGGTGTTCGCATGGATCGCCACGCTGTGGAAGGGCAAAGTCGAGGCGAACGCGCCCACGCTGTTCCTGCTCGGCTTCATGGCCATCTTCGTGCTGGGCGGGCTGACCGGCGTGATGGTCGCCGTGATCCCGTTCGACTGGCAGGTGCACGACACGTATTTCGTCGTCGCGCACTTCCACTACGTGCTGATCGGCGGGATGGTGTTCCCCGTGTTCGCCGCGCTGTACTACTGGCTCCCGCTCGTGAACGGCAACCGCCTGTCGGAAGGCCTCGCGCGCTGGGTGTTCGGCCTGATGTTCGCCGGCTTCAATGTCGCGTTCTTCCCGATGCACGTGACCGGCCTGCTCGGCATGCCGCGCCGCGTCTACACGTATGCCGCGGACCTCGGGTGGAACGGCCTGAACCTGCTGTCGACGGTGGGCGCGTTCGTGTTCGCACTCGGCGTGGTGCTGTTCGCGTGGGACGCCTGGCGGTCGCTGCGCCGCCCCGAACGCCCCGTCGGCAACCCGTGGCATGCGTCCACGCTCGAATGGCTGCCGTCCGAGGACTACGGCAACCGCAGCATCCCGCGCATCGATTCCATCGACCCGCTGTGGGACCGTCCGGAACTGGTGCGCGACGTGGAAGAGGGCCGCCACTACCTGCCGCGCACGGCGACGGGGGCGCGCGAGACCATCGCCACGAGCCCCGTCGCGGCGGCCCCGCGCTATCTCCTCATCCTGCCCGGCGACAGCTGGCTGCCCCTGATCGCCGCCGCCGGCACGGCCGGTTTCTTCCTGCTGCTGACCGTGAAGCTGCACGTGCTCGCCTGGGCCTGCGGCGTGACGGCCATCGCGGCGGTGCTGGGCTGGATGTGGCAGGCGGACCGCGAGAACGCGCACACCGATGTCGACATCGGCAACGGCGAACGCATCCCGGTCGGCGCCGGCGGCACCGCATCGCACGCGTGGTGGGCCGCCATCGTCATGCTCGTCGTCGACCTCAGCATCTTCGCGTGCTTCGCGTTCGCGTACGTGCACGTGACGATGCGCCTGACGGTGTGCCCGCCGCCCGGCGCCGCGCTGCCGTCGCAGGACCTGGCGCTGGCATCCGCCGGCCTGCTGGTGCTGGGGTCACTGCTCGTCTGGTTCGCGACGCGCGCCGTCGGCACGCGGCGCCTGCCGTGGCTCGTGCTGGCCGCGCTGGGCTGCGTGCTCGGGTCATGCACGGTCGACGTGCGCGGCCTGCTGGGTGCCGGGCTGGATCCGACCGCCACCGCGTGGGCCGCGGCCGTCGCGGCATTGGCCTCCTACCAGGGGCTGCACGTCGCGACGCTCGCCGTGCTGGCGCCGTATCTCGCCGCGCGCGCATGGTGCGGCCTGCTGGGCGAGCGCAGCCGCGCGTCGCTCGATACCATCGCGCTCGTGTGGCACATGACCACGTTGCAGGGCATCGCGGGGATGCTCGTCGTGCGGCTCGTGCCGCTGCTGATGGCGTGACCATGACGCCGCCGCGCACCCGCGAATCGTTCTGGCGCCGCCTGCTGGCGGGAACGCTGCCGCTGCTCGTGTGGAGCCTCCACTTCGCCTTCGCCTACGGCATCGCGGCGGCCCAGTGCACGCCGGCCGCCATGCGTCCCGGCGGGCCGGACCGCGTGCTGCTGGGCGCCGTCACCCTGGCCGCCATCGGCGCGTGCGCATGGCTCGCGTGGCGCGCCCGCGAGGTGCCATGGCGCGATGACGCCGGCCTGCTCGACTGGGCCCGCCTCGTGCTGGCCGTGCTGGCCCTCGTGGCCGTGGCGTGGACGGCCGTGCCGCTACTGTTGGTTACCGGCTGCGCCTGAATGCCATCTTTGCATCTCGTGTAAAGAAATTACAACCATCGTTCCATGAATGGCAATCAATGCCATCATTTGGCTCATCTGTGCCGAAAATGATCGCGTTCTAAAACTGCTGTCAACCATTTCGGGCAACGTTTAATGCAAAAAAATTTAGGTTTCTTATTAACGACGAGCACGCTAAATGGCGTATAGTGCGCGATTCGTAGAGGAAAAATCCTCACGAAAAAATACTAAATAAGAACCGCGCGCGGCCCCGATGCCGTGACGACGAGTTCGATCACACGTCCTAAAACTAGTAAGAACGCGCACAATCATGAGTATTGTCGACGTCGATGTCCTGCTCGAGGATTTGGAGGAGACCGCCCCTTGCGGACCGAATCTCGAGTACGACCCCGCATTCCTGGAGCTCGAGCAGAGTGCGCTCGGCAAGCCAGAAGTCCAGTATGGGGACACGATCGTCCCCGCCGTCCCACCCGAATGGAAACAGGTCAAGAAGCAGGCCCTCGAGCTGCTCGGCCGTACGCGCGACCTGCGCGTGGCGATGCCGCTCGTGCGCGCCCTGCTGGCGCTGCATGCGATGCCCGGCTTCGCCGACGGCACGCGCCTGCTCGAACGCCTCGTGACCGAGCGCTGGGACCGCGTCCACCCTGAACTCGATCCGGACGACGACAACGACCCCACCTTGCGCATCAACTGCCTGGCCCAGTTGACCGATCCGGCGACGACCCTGCTCGAGCTGCGCGAGACCGCCTTCGTCATGCTGCCCGGCCTCGGGCCCCTGACCCTGCGCGTGCTGGAGCAGGCGCACGGCGAGGCACCCGTGCCGGACGGGCAGACCGCGCTGGCGCCCGAGTCGATCGACGCCGCGCTGGCCGACGTGTCCGACGAGGCCATGCAGGTCGCCACCGGCGCCGTCAACGGCGCGCTGGACAGCATCGTCAGCCTGGAAGCCGCGCTTGCGGACCACGTGGGCAGCACGCAGTCCCTGAACCTGACCCCGCTGACGCGCCAGTTGCGCCGCATGGCCGACCTGCTGGCCAGCCGTGCGCAAGCCGCGCCCGAGGCCCCGGCCGCGGCGCCCGACGGCGACGACGCCGAGGTGCAGGGCGGCGGCACGGCCGCACCGCGCGCCGCGGGCATCACGGGCGACGTGACGAGCCGCGCCGACGTGGTCCGCATGATCGACAAGATTCTCGCCTACTACCAGCGCTACGAGCCGTCGAGCCCCGTGCCGATGCTGCTGGAACGGGCCAAGCGCCTGGCGCCGATGAGCTTCATGGAAGTCATGGAGAACCTCGCGCCGGACAGCTTGCAGCAGTTATACGTGATCCGTGGACCGCAGCCGGGCGAGTCCAACGAGTCGGACGATTATTGAATCCGGCAGGCCGGCAGTTCGGGTAGTTCAATCAAGGAGGAGTAAACCGTGGGCAAAGAAAGTAGCCAGAAGTTCATCGCACGCAATCGCGCACCGCGCGTGCAGATCGAGTACGACGTCGAAGTGTACGGCGCCGAGAAGAAGGTGCAGCTGCCGTTCGTGATGGGCGTCCTGGCCGACCTGTCGGGCCAGCCCGCCGAGCCGCTGGCGCCGGTCGCGGAGCGCAAGTTCCTCGAGATCGACGTCGACAACTTCGACGAGCGCCTGAAGGCCATGAAGCCGCGCGTCGCGGTGCAGGTGCCGAACACGCTGACGGGCGAGGGCAACCTGGCCGTCGACATGACCTTCGAAAGCATGGACGACTTCACCCCGGCCGCCGTCGCGCGCAAGGTGGATTCGCTGAACAAGCTGCTCGAGGCACGCGGCCAGCTGGCCAACCTGATGACCTACATGGACGGCAAGACCGGCGCGGAAGAGCTGATCTCCAAGCTGCTCGCCGAACCGGCGCTGATGCAGGCGCTGACGTCCGCACCGAAGCCCACCGAATAAAGAAAGACGGGAGAACAGAATGTCCGAAGCGTTAGCACAAAGCCAGCAGGAGTCCGGTACGCTCGAGATGAGCGACTTCGGCGCGCTGCTGCAAAAGGAATTCAAGCCGCAATCCGACAAGGCCAAGGAATCGGTCGAAGTCGCGGTGCGCACGCTGGCCGAGCAGGCGCTCGCCGGCACCAACCTGATCACCAGCGACGTGCTGGGCACGATCCAGAGCCTGATCGCCGCGCTCGACAAGAAGCTCACCGAGCAGGTCAACCTGATCATGCACACCGAGGAGTTCCAGAAGGTCGAAAGCGCATGGCGCGGCCTGCACTACCTGGTGAACAACACCGAAACCGACGAGATGCTCAAGATCCGCGTGATGAACATCTCGAAGAACGACCTGGGCAAGACGCTCAAGAAGTTCAAGGGCACGGCCTGGGACCAGAGCCCGATCTTCAAGAAGATGTACGAGGAAGAATTCGGGCAGTTCGGCGGCGAACCGTTCGGTTCCATCGTCGCCGACTACTACTTCGACAACAGCGCGCCGGACGTCGAGCTGCTGTCGTCGATGGCCAAGGTGGCCGCCGCCGCGCACGCGCCGTTCATCGCCGCCGCCGCGCCGTCCGTCATGCTGATGGAGTCGTGGAACGAGCTGGCCAACCCGCGCGACCTGACCAAGATCTTCCAGACCCCGGAACACGCCGCATGGCGCTCGTTCCGCGAGTCCGAGGATTCGCGCTACGTCGGCCTGACGATGCCGCGCTTCCTGGCGCGCCAGCCGTACGGCGCCAAGAGCAACCCGGTCGAGGAATTCGACTTCGAGGAAGACACCAGCGCACCGGGCAGCAAGAACTACACGTGGGCCAACTCGTCCTACGCGATGGCCGTCAACATCAACCGCTCGTTCAAGGAATACGGCTGGTGCTCGCGCATCCGCGGCATCGAGTCCGGCGGCGCGGTCGAAGGCCTGCCGGTGCATGCCTTCCCGACCGACGACGGCGGCGTCGACATGCAGTGCCCGACCGAGATCGCGATCTCGGACCGCCGCGAGGCGGAGCTGGCCGCCAACGGCTTCATGCCGCTGGTGCACAAGAAGAATACGGACTTCGCCGCCTTCATCGGCGCGCAGTCGCTGCACAAGCCGGCCGAGTACGACGATCCGGACGCCAGCGCCAACGCCGCCCTGGCCGCGCGCCTGCCGTACCTGTTCGCGACCTGCCGCTTCGCCCACTACCTGAAGTGCATCGTGCGCGACAAGCTCGGCTCGTTCAAGGAACGCGACGAGATGGAGCGCTGGCTGACCAAGTGGATCATGCAGTACGTGGACGGCGATCCGGGCAGCTCCAGCGAAACGACCAAGGCCCAGAAACCGCTGGCCGCGGCCGAAGTGGTGCTGGAAGAAGTCGAGGGCAACCCGGGCTACTACACGTCCAAGTTCTTCCTGCGTCCGCACTACCAGCTGGAAGGCCTGACGGTGTCGCTGCGCCTCGTGTCGAAGCTGCCGTCGGCAAAGGCCTGAGCCGTTTTTGAAGTCCCGCGCGGGCCGCGTGCCCGCGCGTATTCGGAAGTACAACCAACTAGGAGAATAAGACATGGCATTGGATATGTTCATCAACATGGGCGACAAGATCAAGGGCGAGTCGCGCGACAAGGTCCAGGGTCCGAAGGGCGACATCGACATCCTGGCGTGGAGCTGGGGCATGAGCCAGTCGGGCACCACCCACACGGGCGGTGGCGGCGGCGCCGGCAAGGCCAACTTCCAGGACATCTCGTTCACGAAGTACATCGACAGCTCGTCCAACGCGCTGATGACCGCCCTGGCCAAGGGTTCGCACATCGACAAGGCCGTGCTGATGGTGCGTAAAGCCGGCGAAGGCCAGCAGAAGTACCTCCTGATCACCATGGAAGAAGTCCTGGTCACCTCGATCTCGACCGGCGGCAGCGGCGGCGAAGACCGCCTGACCGAGAACGTCACGCTGAACTTCGGCAAGGTGACCTTCGCCTACACCCCGCAGGACAGCAAGGGCACCGTGGCCGGCGACAAGACCTTCGCCTGGAACATCGCGGAGAATGCGGCCGCCTGATCGGCATCCGCGCATGGCTTGCCGTCCTCGCGGCGGCAAGCCGGTTTTACAGAATTCTGAGGGGAGCGTTCGATGCTTGCGCAACAGCTGATTCGTGATGGAGACCTGGCCGGCGCGCTCGCCGCGCTGCAGGATGCGGTGCGCAAGAACAGCGCCGACCCGAAACTGCGCGTGTTCCTGTTCCAGCTGCTGTCCGTGCTGGGCCAGTGGAACCGCGCCCTGACGCAGCTGAACGTCGCGGGCGAACTGGATGCCGGCGCGCTGCCGATGGTGCAGACCTATCGCGAGGCGATCCAGTGCGAGGCCCTACGTGCCGAGATCTTTGCCGGCCGCCGCGCCCCCGTGCTCTTCGGCGAGCCGCAACCCTGGATGGCCCAGCTGGCCCAGGCCCTGACACTGGACGCCGCCGACCCCGATGCCGCCGCCAGCCTGCGCGCCGCCGCGTTCGACGCCGCGCCCGCGTCGCCCGGCACCATCGACGGCACGCGCTTCGACTGGCTGGCGGACGCCGACGGCCGCCTCGGCCCCGTGCTGGAAGCGGTCGTCAACGGCCGCTACGTGTGGGTGCCGTTCATGCGCATCGCGCGCATCGAGGTCGATCCGCCGGCCGACCTGCGCGACGCCGTCTGGACGGCCGCCACCTTCACCTGGACCAACGGTGCCCAGGTCGTCGGCCTGGTCCCGACCCGTTACCCGGGCAGCGTCGACGCCGGCGACGATGCGCTCAAGCTTGCGCGCAAGACCGAGTGGACGGGCGAATTCCCGCTCGGCCAGCGCATGTTCACGAACGGCGGCGACGACTTCCCGCTGATGGATGCGCGCCTGGTCGAATTCGATAGCAGGGAACATGGCTGAACTGGCACCGCGCGAGCGCCTGCAACCTTCGCTGCTCGACCGCCTCACCGACGATGAACCCGACCAGGAGGTCGAGTCGCGCGAACGGCGCGTGCTGTCGGTGCGCGGCCTGCGCGAAGGCGTGCTGCGCGACCTCGCGTGGCTGCTGAACACGACGAACCTGTTGTCCGTCACCGACGTGCCGCGCCTGCCGCACCTGGCGAACTCCGTCCTCAACTACGGCATGCCGGACATGTCCGGCGCGTCGCTGGCGAACATGAACGCGGCCGACCTGGAACGCGCGATCCGCCAGGCCATCTGGGATTTCGAGCCGCGCCTGATCCGCTCGTCCGTGTCGGTCAAGGTCATGCCGCAGCAGGACTCGATCAGCAAGATCATGTTCGAGATCCAGGCCGACATGTGGGCCCAACCGTATCCCGAGCGCCTGTTCCTCAAGACCGAGCTCGATCTCGATCTTGCGCAGATCAGCCTCACCGAATTCTCCAGCGCACGGACATGACCAACCCACGCCTGCTTCGCTACTACAGCCAGGAGCTGCAGCACCTGCGCGAGATGGGCGGCGAATTCGCGGTCCAGTACCCGAAGATCGCCGGCCGCCTCGGCCTGGAAGGCTTCGAGTGCGCCGACCCCTACGTCGAGCGCCTGCTGGAGGGCTTCGCCTTCATGGCGGCGCGCGTGCAGATGAAGATCGACGCCGAGTTCCCGCGCTTCACCCAGCACCTGTCCGAGCTGGTCTACCCGCACTTCCTGGCGCCGACGCCGTCGATGGCGATCGTGCAGCTGCAGCCCGACCTCGGCAACCCCGCGCTGAACGCGGGCTACCGCATTCCGCGCGGCGCGGCGATGCGCAGCGTCCTCGGCAAGGACGACGCCACGGCCTGCGAATACCGCACGGCGCACGACGTCACCCTGTGGCCGATCGAACTCGTGGAAGCGAAGTTCTTCACGCACGGCGGCGCCATCGCCGGCGTCGAGGCCAGGCTGCCGGCGAACGTGAAGGCGGGCCTGCGCCTGCGCCTGCGCACGACGAACGGCCAGCCGTTCTCGAAGCTGGGACTGGACCGCCTCACGCTGCACCTGCGCGGCAGCGACGAGATGCCGGGCCAGATCTACGAACGACTGCTGGGCGGCGTGCTCGGCGTGCTCGCGCTGCCGGGCAGCCGGCAGGGACGCCACACGCTGTTGCCGAAGACGGCCTTGCGTCCGCGCGGCTTCGCGGAAGACGACGCGCTGCTGCCCAGCGGCCAGCGCAGCTTCCAGGGCTACCGCCTGCTGCAGGAATACTTCGCGTTCGCGCAGCGCTTCCTGTTCGTCGAACTGGCGGACCTGGGCCCCGCAGCGGCGGCCTGCGCGGAAAACGAGCTCGAGATCATCGTGCTGCTGGCGCGCGGCGACGCGCGCCTGGAACAGTCGCTCGACCACACCAATTTCGCGCTGAACTGCACGCCGGTGGTGAACCTGTTCCAGCGCCGCGCCGACCGTATCAACCTGACCGGCGACCAGTTCGAATACCACGTGCTGCCCGACCGCACCCGGCCGATGGATTTCGAGGTGCACCAGGTCGAGAGCGTGACGGGCTACGGCACCGGCACCGACGCGGAACAGGAGTTCCACCCGCTGTACAGCGCGCGCGACCTGGGCGCCGCGACCGTGGCGGGCCAGGCCTATTACCAGGTCCGGCGCGAGCCGCGCCTGTTGTCGCAGCGCCAGCGCCAGCGCGGCCCGCGCTCCTCGTACGTCGGCGCCGAGACGTTCATCACGCTGGTCGATGCGCAGGAAGCGCCGTACCGCCACAACCTGCGCCAGCTCGGCCTCGTCGTGTGGTGCACGAACCGCGACCTGCCGCTGACGATGCCGCTCGGCGTCGGCAAGACGGATTTCATCCTGGAGCAGGGCGGGCCGGTGCAGTCGGTGCGCGTGCTGGGCGGCCCGAGCCAGCCTTTCCCGTCGTTTGCCGAAGGCGGCATGGCGTGGCGCCTGATCAACCAGCTGTCGCTGAACTACCTGTCGCTGG
>CBIHRX010000263.1:0-9420 GCA_966212555.1 uncultured Massilia sp. | reverse complement strand
CGCCCCAGTTCCCTGCTGGCCCCGGGCTTCTGGGCCCTGCGGGGGGGGGCCCACCACTTCATCCCGCCCGCGACGGCGGGGAACCGCGCGGGGGCCGCCCCCCGCGACCTGCTGGGCAAGCCGCTGCGCGACGCGCTGCCGGAGACGGTGCCGCAGGGCGTGATCGCGATCCTGGACCAGGTCTACCTCACCGGCACGACCTACACCGCGACCGCGAGCCCGCTGTGGCTCGCCGGCGCCGACGGCAACCGCCGCATGCACTACGTCGATTTCGTCTACCAGCCCGTCAAGCGCGAGGATGGCACCGTATTCGGCATCTTCGTGCAGGGCGGCGACGTCACGGTGCGGGTGGAGGCCGAGCGCGCGCTGCGCGAGAGCGAGGCAAAATTCCGCACCTTCGCCGAGGCGATGCCGAGCCAGGTGTGGACGGCGACGAAGGACGGCGAGCTCGACTGGTTCAATCACCACGTCTACGCGTACGGCGGCCGAGCCCACGACGCGCTGGCGGGCAGCGCCTGGACGGCCAACGTGCACCCCGACGACCTGCCGGCCGTGCAGAAGCGCTGGGCATTGGCCGTCGCCTCGGGGGCGCCGTACGATGCGGAATTCCGCCTGCGCCGCGCGGACGGCGCGTACCGCTGGCACCTGTCGCGCGCGGTCGCGTTGCGCGCTGCGGACGGCGCCGTGACCCGCTGGATCGGCACGAGCATCGACATCGAAGACCAGAAAACGATCGCGCACCGCCTCGCGGCGCTGAACGCGGACCTCGAATCGACGGTGGCGCGGCGCACGGCGGAACGCGACCGCATGTGGCGCCTGTCGCGCGACATCATGCTCGTCGCCTCGTTCGACGGCAACGTGGAAGCCGTCAGCCCGTCGTTCGGGTCGCTGCTCGGCTGGTCCGAGCACGATATCGTCGGCAAGAACTTCCTGCAGCTCGTGCACCCGGACGACCAGGCGGCCACGCTCGCACAGATGGCGTCGCTGGGCGAGGGTCACTACGTGTACAAGTTCGAGAACCGCTACCGGCGCAAGGACGGCAGCTATTGCCTGCTGTCGTGGACCGCGGCGCCGGACGCGGATTTCATCCACGCGATCGGGCGCGACATCACGGCCGACCGCGAGCAGGCGGAGCAGATCCGCCGCACGGAACTGGCGCTGCAGCAGTCGCAGAAGATGGAGACGATCGGCAAGCTGACGGGCGGCGTCGCGCACGATTTCAACAATCTCCTGCAGATCATCTCGGGCAACCTGCAGCTGCTCGAGATGAACACGAACGGTACCGAGGTCCAGCGCTGGATAGCCAACGCGCGCTCCGCCGTGGAAAAGGGCGCGAAGCTCGCGAGCTACCTGCTCGCGTTCGGCCGCCGCCAGCCGCTGGAGCCGAAAGTCGTCAAGATCGGGCGCGTGGCGACGGGCATGGAAGACATGCTGCGGCGCGCGCTCGGCGAAGAGATCGAGGTGGAGCTGGTGATCTCGGGCGGCCTGTGGAACACGGCGGTCGACGTGGCGCAGGTGGAAAACGCGGTGCTGAACCTCGCCATCAACGCGCGCGACGCCATGTCCGGCGCCGGCAAGCTGACGATCGAGGCGCACAACGCGGTGCTCGACGACCTGTATTGCCGCACGCATGGCGACGTGGCGCCGGGCCAGTACGTGATGCTGGCCGTGACCGACACGGGCAGCGGCATGACGCCGGACGTGCTGCGCCAGGCGTTCGAACCCTTCTTCTCGACGAAGGAAGAGGGCAAGGGATCGGGCCTCGGGCTGTCGATGGTGTACGGTTTCGTCAAGCAGTCCGGCGGACACGTCAAGATCTACAGCGAGCCGGGGCAGGGCACGACGGTGAAACTGTACCTGCCGCGCACGACGGCGGCCGAGGAACCCCTGGGGCCGATGGACGGCCACCAGCCGGCCGTCGGCGGGACCGAGACGATCCTCGTCGCGGAAGACGACGAAGCCGTGCGCACGACCGTCGTCGACATGCTCACCCAGCTGGGCTACCGCGTGCTGAAGGCGGCCGATGCGGCGAGCGCGCTTGCCGTCGTCGAATCCGGCGTGCCGATCGACGTGCTGTTCACGGACGTCGTCATGCCCGGCACCTTGCGCAGCCCGGACCTCGCCCGCATGGCGCGCGAACGCCTGCCGAATCTCGCCGTGCTGTTCACCTCCGGGTACACGGAGAACTCGATCGTGCACGGCGGCCGCCTCGATCCCGGCGTGGAACTGCTGGGCAAGCCGTACACGCGCGAAAGCCTCGCGCGCCGCATCCGCCAGGTGCTCGCGAACCAGAGAAACCGCGCGCACGTCGAGACCGCGCCGCCGCTCGCACCCGCGGCCGGGCGCGCGCCCGACCCGAGCCGCCTGCGCATCGTGCTCGTGGAAGACGAGGACGAGATCCGCGACGCGACGGCCGCGCTGCTGCGCCACCTGGGCCACGACGTGCTGGAAGCGGTCGACGCGGAACAGGCGCTCGGCATCCTCTCGCCCGCGTCCGACGTCCTCATCACGGACGTGCTGTTGCCCGGCATGACCGGCGACCTGCTGGCCGCGCAGGCCCGCACGCTGGCGCCGGGCATCCGCATCGTGTTCGCGACGGGGAAGGGAGAAGTCAACAACTGGCCGGACGCCGTCGTGCTGCGCAAGCCGTACGACCTCGCCGCGCTGACGGCGGCGCTGGCGAGCAGCGTCGCCTGATCGTCAAGCCTGCGCGGCGGCCGTCGTCCGTGCGAGGAGATCGGCCGCCGCCGCAATGAAGTCAGCGGTCGCGTCCGGATTCGTGATGGGCAGCATGTGGCCGCCCTCGATGAGTTCCAGCCGCGTACCGGGCACCTTGTCGGCCAGCGCCCGGCCATGGGCGCGCCAATCGAGGATGCGGTCGTCCTTGCCGTACAGGATGCTGACCGGGACCTGCAGGTCGCCGTAGCGCGTCTCCTGGCGCGGCAGGCAGTCGGGCAGCGAGCGCAGGTCGTCGGAGGCGGCCAGGAAGGCGTTCGGGCGCAGGCCGAGCAGGCCGCCGCCGCGCGTCGCGAAGTCCGCCGGTACGGCCTCCGGGCCGAACACCTGGTCGAGCGCGGCGCGGCTGTTCCTGATCGACACGGGAATCGCGAGCGTCCACGCGACGAACTTGCGCCACGTCGGCGACTGGATCGTCAGGCCCTCGAACACGGGCGGCACGTGTTCCTGCATGTGCGTCAGCGGCGCGATCAGTGCCAGGCCGCCGACGTGCTGCGGATGCCGCAGTGCGAGTGCGAGGGCGAGCGCGCCGCCCAGCGAGTGTCCCACCACGAGCGGGCGCTCCAGTCGCAGGTGTTCGATCAGCGCGGCGAGCATGGCGGCCTGCGTATCGAGGTCCGCCGGCGTGCCGGGAGCGCGCGTGGAAAAGCCGGAACCGGCGCGGTCGACGGCGATGATGCGATAACGGCCGGCCAGGCGATCCGTCACGCCATACGTGTAGTGCGCGAGCTGGCCCGCGAGGCCGTGCACGAGCAGCAGCGGCGGCCCGGCGTCCGCGCCGTCGAACTCGCGGATGTGCAGGCGCGCGCCCGGCACGTCGACGAAGCGGCCCTGCGGCGGCAGTACGGATTCGACCTTGCGCGCGGTCCAGAGGGTGAACAGGAACGCCACGAGGATGAACACGGCGGGGATGGCGAGGAGTACCGGCACGAGGGTCATCGCTTGATCGCTTTCTTGAGAAGGTTCCAGTCAACGACGGGGGACAGGCGTTCCGGCAGCGCGGCGGCCTTCGCGTCGCCCGCGTCGTTCATGAGGTTGTCCAGGTTCACGGCATGGCGCCCTTGCGGCCGAGACGCAGGACGCCGTCGGCGATCCGGCCGAACCGGATCGTCAGCATGTCCCGCACGTAGTTCTGGTAGACCTGCCACGGCCTGCGCGAACCCTGCTGCGGCAGGTCGGCGCGGGCGCGCTGCACGTAGCCGGAGGTGAAGTCGAGGAACGGTGCCGGCTCGACGCCGGGCTCGCGGTGCACGACGGCGACCTGCCGGCCCTTGCGGTCCATGTGGCGCAGCAGGCGCACGACCCAGGCGGCCGTCAGGTCGGCCTTCAGGGTCCACGACGCGTTCGTGTACCCGAAGGTCATCACGCAGTTCGGCAGGCCCGACAGCATCATGCCCTTGTACGACATCGCCTCGTTGGGCCGGAACGGCCGGCCGTCGACGGTGATGGCGATGCCGCCCAGCAGCTCGATCTTGAGGCCCGTCGCCAGCACGACGATGTCGGCCGGCAGCACGCGGCCGGAGTCGAGCAGCAGGCCTGCGGGCGTGAAGCGCTGGATGCGGTCGGTGGCGACGCTCGCGCGGCCCGTGCGAATGGCCCGGAACAGATCGCCGTCCGGCACGACGCACACGCGCTGGTCCCACGGTTTGTAGGCGGGCGTGAAATGGGTGTCGACGTCGTAGCCCGGGCCGAGCTGGTGGCGCGCCATCTCGACGATCCTGCGCTTCGCCAGCTCGGGTTTCGAGCGCGCGACGCGGTACAGCAGCATGCTTTCGGCGATCACGCGCCAGCGCGTCAGCGCATACGCGGCGCGCGCGGGGAGCCAGCGGCGCAGGCGCCGCGCGAAGCCGTATTCGGATGGGCGGCTCACGATATAGGACGGGGAACGCTGCAGCATCGTCACGTGCGCGGCGTCCCTGGCCAGCGCGGGCACGAGCGTGACGGCCGTGGCGCCGCTGCCGACGACGACGACGCGCCGGCCCCGGTAGTCCAGGTCTTCGGGCCAGAACTGCGGCTGCACGATGCGGCCCGCAAACGTCTCTTCGCCGTCGAAGCGGGGCCGGTACGCCTCGTCGTAGCTGTAGTAGCCGCTGCACATGACGAGGAAGCGGGTACGCAGCCGCACGCGCAGGCCGTCGTGCTCCGCTTCCACGCGCCAGCCCGCGTCGCCGCTGTCCCAGTGCGCGCTCACGACGCGATGGCCGTAGCGGATGTGGCGGTCGATGCCGCTGTCGCGCGCCGTCCGCGCGATGTAGCGCCGGATCGACGGGCCGTCCGCAATCGCCTTGCCTTCGGTCCAGGGCCGAAACCCGTAACCCAGGGTATACATGTCGGAATCCGAGCGCACGCCGGGATAGCGGAACAGATCCCACGTGCCGCCGAGCGCCGCGCGCGCTTCCAGGATCGCGTAGGTCTTGCCGGGACAGCCCCGCTGCAGATGCCAGGCGGCGCCGATCCCGGACAGGCCGGCGCCGACGATGAGGACGTCGAAAAAGGGCTCCGGGGCTGGGTCGCGAGGGCGTTCGGTCATGGCGTGTCTCGTTGTCTTTTGAATACGACTGACACTGTATATTGTCACATATTGATAAGCAACGTTCTGTGCGAAAATAGAAGGATGCCTCCAGAATCTTTACAACCTGCCCGGCCCTATCGTGGCGTGCCGCAAGACGAACGGCGTGCGCAGCGGCGTGCCCAGCTCATCGGGGCGGCGGTCGCCGTCTACGGCGAGCGCGGCTACCGCCAGTCGACCGTCAAGGCCGTCTGCGAGGCCGCCGGGCTGACCGAACGTTATTTCTATGAATCCTTCGCGAACAGCGAAGAGTTGTTGATCGCCTCGTTCAACGCCGTCACGTACAGCGTCCTGGGCGAGATCACCGAAGCGGCCCAGCAGGCCGGCCGCAGCCGGGTCGCGCGGGCGCGTGCGATGCTGCACACGTATTTCGCGGCGCTGCAGCGCGAGCCCCGTTCGGCGCGCGTGTTCCTCGTCGAGATCCGCGGCGTCAGCCGGGCCGTCGACAAGGCCTTCGACGCCGCGCTCCGTGCCATCGGCGAACAGGTCGGCCGCTACGTCGTGCCGCCGGACGTGCCGGCCGATCCGCTCCTGGAAGCGGGCATCGTCGGCGGTGTGATCCACATCGCGCTGCGCTGGATCGAGGACGGGTACACGCCGGACATCGACATCGTCACCGACAGCGCGCTGCGGCTCGGCATGGTGCTGGGACGGCCGCGGCGGCTCGACGCGGCCTAGAACAACGTCGTCCCCGCGGAGGCGGGGACCCATGCTGAAGCGCCGACGTTGTTCCGTCGAGCGCCTGCGGCATCTTTGACATGCGGGATTCTGCGGCTTGGTATGGGTTCCCGCTTTCGCGGGAACGACGAGTCTCGGCCTCGGGCCTCACGCCAACGCCGGCCAATCGAGTTCCACCCACGTCGGCGCATGGTCGCTCGGCTTTTCGCGCCCGCGCACGTCGCGGTCGACGCCGGCCGCCTTCAGCTTCGGGGCGAGAGCGGGACTGAGCAGCAGGTGGTCGATGCGCAGGCCCGCGTTGCGGCCGTACGCGTCACGAAAATAGTCCCAGAACGTGTAGATGACTTCGCCCGGGTGCATCGTGCGCAGCGCGTCCGTCCAGCCCTGGTCGAGCAGGCGCTGGTAGGCGGCGCGTGTCTCGGGGCGGAACAGCGCGTCGTCGACCCAGCGCTCGGGTTTGTACACGTCCAGTTCCGTCGGCATCACGTTATAGTCGCCCGCGATCACGACCGGCGCGCCCGTGTCGACGAGTTCCTGTGCGCGCAGGCGCAGCCGCTCGAACCAGCGCAGTTTATAGTCGAACTTCGGGCCCGGCGCCGGGTTCCCGTTCGGCAGGTACAGGCAGGCGACGAGGATGCCGTTCACGGCCGCCTCGATGTAGCGGCTCTGCTCGTCGTCGGGATCGCCCGGCAGGCCGCGCTGCAATTCCTGCGGCTCCGTGCCGCGCGCGAGGATCGCGACGCCGTTCCAGCTTTTCTGGCCATGCCAGATCGGGCAGTAGCCCGCTGCGCGAATCTCCAGTTCTGGGAATTTTTCCTGCGGCGCCTTCAGCTCCTGCAGGCAGGCCACGTCCGGCTGCGTCTCCTCGAGCCATTGGAGGAGGGCGGGGAGGCGGCTGTTGATGCCGTTGACGTTGAAGGTGGCGATGCGCATGGGGCCTCTCATGGGTTGTCGTTGCCACTATTCTGACTTGAGAACGCCGCGCCCGCCGCACGACGGGACGAAGTAGTCAAACTACGTGCAAATCTTCAGCAATTCTTCGCGTAGCCCCTTCGGCTGTAGCTTTTCTACGGAATGCGGTTAAAATTCCCGTATTCCAACAACGACATCGCCCGGAGACCATGAAGCCGATCCCCCACGCCGTATTCGCCCTCTGCCTGCTCGCCGGCCTGCCGGCCCATGCGCAACATGCGGACCGCACGTTCCTCGGCTACCGCAACGACAACGGCACGCTGGACATCGCCACCAGCGACGGCCGCTACCTGATCCGCGCGTACGATGCGAACATCGCCGAGACGACCTTCGTGCCGCGCGGCGAGACGTTCGACCCGGCGTCGCACGCCGTCGTGCTCGAGCCCGGCCAGGCCGCGGCCACGGTGAAGGAGGCGGACGGCCGCATCCAGCTCGTCACGGACGGCATCACGGTCACGGTCGACAAGTCGCCGCTGCGCATCAGCTATGCGTACAAGGGCCGGCCGCTCGTCGCCGAGAAGCAGGGTTATGGCCACGCGGGCGACCTGGAAAGCATCGAGTTTGCCCTCGAGGGCGACGAAGCGCTGTACGGCGCCGGGTCGCGCGCCGTCGGCATGAACCGGCGCGGCAACCGCTTCCGCCTCTACAACCGCGCGTCGTACGGGTTCGGCAACCGCGCGGACCAGATGGGTTATGGCATTCCGATGGCCGTGTCGTCGCACAAGTACGCGATCCACTTCGACAATCCGCAGGCCGGCTGGCTCGACTTCGACAGCCGCAAGGACGGCACCTTGCGCTACGAAGTGATGGGCGGCCGCAAGACGTACCAGGTCATCGCGGGCGACGACTGGGCGCAGCTGATGGACGAAACGACCCGCCTGACCGGCCGCCAGCCGCTGCCGCCGCGCTGGGCGTTCGGCAATTTCGCGAGCCGCTTCGGCTACCACACGGAACGCGAGGCGCGCGCCGTCGTGGCTAAATTCATCGCGGACGGCATCCCGCTGGACGCGATCGTGTTCGACCTGTACTGGTTCGGCAAGACCGTCAAGGGCACGATGGGCAACCTGGCATGGGACCGCGACAGCTTCCCGCACGCCGAGGCGATGATGGCGGATTTCGACAAGAAGGGCGTCAAGACGGTCCTCATCACGGAACCGTTCGTGCTGACGACGTCGAAGCGCTGGCAGGACGCCGCCCAGCAGGGCGTGCTGGCGACGGATGCGCAGGGCAAGCCGTTCGAGTTCGATTTCTTCTTCGGGAACACGGGCCTCGTCGACGTGTTCAAGCCGCAGGCGCGCGACTGGTTCTGGAACATCTACAAGGAGCTCAAGGCGGGCGGCGCCGCGGGCTGGTGGGGCGACCTGGGCGAGCCGGAGACGCATCCGTCCGCCGCGCGCCACGCGGCCGGCACCGCGGACCAGGTCCACAACATCTACGGCCACGAATGGGCGAAGCTGATCGCCAACGGCTATGCCCGCGACTATCCGCAGGAGCGCCCGTTCATCCTGATGCGTTCGGGCTATTCCGGCTCGCAGCGCTTCGGCATGATCCCGTGGTCCGGCGACGTGCACCGCGGCTGGGACGGCCTGCAGTCGCAGATGGAAATTTCGTTGCAGATGGGTATGCAGGGCCAGGCCTACATGCACTCCGACCTGGGCGGGTTCGCCGGCCCGGTGCTGGACGACGAACTGTACGTGCGCTGGCTGCAATACGGCGTGTTCCAGCCGATCTTCCGCCCGCACGCGCAGGAAGAGGTGCCGGCCGAGGCGATCTTCCGCACGCCCGCCGTGAAGGCGCTGGCCCGTGACGCGATCCGCCTGCGCTACGCCATGCTGCCGTACAACTACACGGCGGCCTTCGACGACAGCCGGACGGGCATGCCCATGATGCGCCCCGTGCTGTTCGAGGACCCCGACAACGAATTCATGTCGACGACGGGCATCTCGTCCACGTACCTGTGGGGTCCGGACTTCCTCGTGGCACCCGTCACGGAACCGGGCGCCGCGCGCAAGGAAGTCTTCTTCCCGCGCAAGGGCAGCGTGTGGTTCGACTTTTATACGGACGAGCCGCACCACGGCGGGATCCTCGAGACGGTCGCCACGCGCCCGGACCGCATCCCGACCTACGTCCGCGCCGGCGCCTTCATCCCGCTCGCGCAACCGGTGCAGAGCACGCGCGATTATTCGACGGCGAAGCTGGACCTGCATTACTGGCACGATGCCGGCGTGGCGCAGGCACAAGGGCACCTGTACGACGACGACGGCCGCACGGCGCACGCGTTCGAGGCGGGCAAGTACGAACTGGTGCGCTTTACCGGCACATTCGCCGACGGCCGCCTGGCGCTGACGGTCGCGCCGGAACCGGGCGCCGCCGCGACGCCGACCGCGCGCACGTTCGACCTGAAGGTGCACAACGTGGCGGCGAAACCCCGTGCCGTGCAGGCGGGCGGCAAGCCGGTCGCCTAC
>CBIHRX010000262.1:0-9458 GCA_966212555.1 uncultured Massilia sp. | reverse complement strand
CTCGACATCGCCTATGGCCTCGCCGGCCCGGCCGCCGGCGTCGTGGCCGGTCGCTTCGGCTACGGGGCCGTCTACCTGCTCGGCGCCGGCTGCGCGCTGGCCGGCGCCGTCCTCGTGCGACGCCTGGCGTGAGCGCGACCTACACTCATCGTTCACAAGGAGATCTACATGGCACGCATCTTCATTTCCGGCTCGTCCACGGGCCTCGGCCTGATGACCGGCGAACTGCTGGCCGCACAAGGCCACCGCGTCGTCCTGCACGCCCGCAACGCGGCGCGCGCCGCGCAGGCGAGACAGGCATTGCCGCAGGCCGAAGCGGTCGTCGAGGGCGACCTCGAAACAATCACCGGCATGCGCGCCGTCGCCGCGCGCGTCAACGACCTCGGGCATTTCGACGCGGTCATCCACAACGCCGCCGTCGGCTACCGCGAAGACCACCGCCTGACCGCGGACGGCCTGCCGCACGTCTTCGCCGTCAACACGCTGTCGGCCTATGTGCTGACGGCGCTGATCGGAAAACCGGCGCGGCTCGTCTACCTGAGCTCAGGCATGCATCACCACGCGGACGCGAACCTGGAAGACATCCTGTGGCGGAAACGCCGCTGGAACGGTTCAACCGCGTACGCCGAGAGCAAGCTGCACGATGCGATGCTGGCCTTCGCCGTCGCGCGCCGCTGGCCCGGGGTGCTGTCCAACGCGCTCGAACCGGGCTGGGTGCCGACGCGCATGGGCGGCCCCGGCGCCCCGGACGACATGGACCAGGCCCACCGCACGCAGGCGTGGCTCGCGGCCGGCACCGACGCCAAGGCGCAGGTGACGGGCCGCTACTTTTATCACCTGAAGCCGCTGGCGCCGAATCCGCAGGCGCAGGATGCGGCGCTGCAGGACCGGCTCGTCGCGATATGCGCGGACTGTTCCGGGATCACACTCCCGGCCTGAATCAGCGCGCGTACTTGCGCTGCACGTCGTCGTAGAACTGCTTCATGGTCCAGAACGCGAGCTTCTTCTTGCCGTCGTCCGTGACCAGGCCCTTGCGGTTCCAGAAGTCCTGGTAGTAGGGATGCTGGCGGCGCGGCGAGCGGAAGTCGACGAGCACCCACGGCGTCATCCCGCGCAGGCCAGGGATCGCGGACAGCATCTTGAACTGGTTGCGGTACAACGTGTCCTGGTATTCCTCGCTCCAGCGCGTGTCGGCGTCGGCGTGGTAGCCGCCCAGCGCCTCGGCGCCGAATTCCGTCACCACGACCGGCTTGTCGTAGCGGACGTCGAAGCGGTAATTCAGCATCTCCGCGTTGCTGGCCCAGTACCAGCCGGCGTACTCGTTGAAGCTGGCGAGATCGAGATAGTCCGCGAGCGGATCTTCCACCGTGATGTCGCTGCCCTTGCGGTGGATTTCCAGCGCGGCCGCCACGAGGCGCGTGTCGTCCAGCGACCGCGCCGTCTTCGCCAGGTTGCTCATGAACGTGTTGCGCGGCCCGCCGATCGGCGTCTCGTTCCCCACCGACCAGACGACGACGCTCGCGCGGTTCTTGTCGCGCGTGACGAGGTCCGTCAGCTGGGCGTTCGCGTTGGCGTAAGTGTCCGGATTGGTCCACGAGATCGTCCAGTACACGGGCACTTCCGCCCACACCATCAGGCCCATCTCGTCGGCCAGGCGGATCATCTCTTCGCTGTGCGGGTAATGCGCGAGCCGCACGTAGTTGCAGTTCATCTCCTTGGCCCACTGCAGCAGCATGCGCATGTCGCCCGCGCCGCGCGGACGGCCCGGGATCAGCGGGTTCTCTTCATGCATCGAGATCCCGCGCAGGAAGATCGATTTGCCGTTCAGGAGGATGTCCCGGCCGCGCGTCTCGATCGTGCGAAAGCCGATGCGGTCGACGACCTTGTCGCCGCCGCCGGACAGCTCCACCGTGTACAGCTTCGGCTGTTCGGGCGACCAGTACGTCAGTTTGTTGACGGGGAAGTTCAGTGCCGCGCGGCCGTTCGCATCCGTGCGCACGGTCGTCCTGATGCCCGCTTCGGGGATGCTGACGGTCACCTGCTGCGCCTTCGCTTCGCCCGCCATTTGAATGAAACCTTCGATGCGGCGGGCGTCGCCCTTTGCCAGTTGCACCTTGTAGTCGGCGATGTAGGTGGCCGGCAGCTCGGCCAGCAGCACGTCGCGCGTGATGCCGCCGTAGTTCCACCAGTCCGTGTTCACGGTCGGGATCTCGTCCTGGTGGCGCGTGTTGTCGGCCTTGACGACGACGACGTTGCGGCCCTTCGCCAGCTTGTCCGTCACGTCGAACTGGAACGGGGTAAAACCGCCCTTGTGCATGCCGAGTTTTTTACCGTTCAGGTAGACGTGCGCCTCGTAGTTGACGGCGCCGAAGTACAGGGCGTAATGCTTGCCCGGCTTGGGGTCGGCCTGGAACGCCTGGCGCAGCCACACGGTGCCCTCGTACAGCTGCAGCTTTTCCGCCTGCGAGTTCCAGTCGCCCGGCACCTTCATCGTGGGCGCCCCGTCGAAGTCGTACTCGACCCACTCCGTCTTGTCCTTCGGCTTGCGGTCGTCGTAGAAGCCGCCCTTGCCGCTTTCGGACTGGTCGAACGGCATGTGGCGGTAGTCGTAGTAGCCGTTCTCGTACGGATCGATGAGGTAGCTCCAGCGGCCGTCCAGGCTCACGTGGCTGCGGGCGTAGATGTTCTGCGTCGGCGCCATCAGGCTGCCGGCGCGGGCCGCCTTCGATGGCTGGCCCGCCAGTTGGACGTCGACCGGATCAGCGGCATGTGCGCCGCAGGCCAGCAACGTCAATACAGAAAAATGCAGCACGGCCGTCAGCCGGGCGAACGGGTGGGTCATGGCGTCTCCTGATTGTTATTCAAGGAATGGTAGCGCTGTCACAGTACCGGTGCAATCTTTACAATGGAGCGCATGCCGCCCGTGCGTTATACTCGTGCGATAAGGGGTGTTCACGCCATGTCGGCGTGGCAGGTGATACGCGCTGGTCGGGCCGCCACGCGGCCTTGTCACGGCCCTATGCTTACACCTACGACCCTCCAACTGATCGGTGCCGCGCTGTTCGGCCTGGCCGTCCTCCACACCTTCTCCGTCAAGTATTTCGAGCGCCTCGCACACACGCAGCCGCGCCATGCCGGCTTCTGGCACCTGCTCGGCGAAGTGGAAGTCGTGTTCGGGTTCTGGGCGGCGGTGCTCATGCTGTTCATGTTCGGCGTCGCCGGCCGCGAGGAATCCGTGGCCTACCTCGAGGCGCGCAATTTCACGGAGCCGATGTTCGTGTTCGCGATCATGGTCGTCGCGGGGAGCCGGCCGATCCTCGATTTCGCCCACCTGCTGGTCCGCACCGGCGCGCGCCTGCTGCCGCTGCCGCGGACGATGGCCCTGTGCTTCGTCGTGCTGTCCCTCGTGCCGCTGCTGGGCGCCTTCATCACCGAGCCGGCCGCGATGACCTTGGCGGCCCTGCTGCTGCGCGACAGCGTGTTCGCCCGCGACACCGGTCCGCGCCTGAAGTACGCCATCCTCGGCGTCCTGTTCGTCAACGTCTCCATCGGCGGCACCCTGACGCCGTTCGCCGCGCCGCCCGTGCTGATGGTCGCGTCCACGTGGGGCTGGGACCTCGGCTTCATGCTGCAGACTTTCGGCTGGAAATCCGCGCTGGCCGTGGTGACCAACACGACGCTGCTGCTCGTCGCGTTCCGGCGCCAGTTCCTCGCGCTGGGCGACACCGCGGCGGCCGCGGCCGAACCCGTGCCGCCGGCGGTCATCGCGACGCACCTGCTGTTCCTCGTGCTGATCGTCGTCTTCGCCCACCATCCGCAAGTCTTCATGGGCATCTTCCTGTTCTTCCTCGGCTTCACGACGGCCTACCAGCGCTACCAGGACAACCTGATCCTGCGCGAGGCGCTGCTCGTCGCGTTCTTCCTGGCCGGCCTCGTCGTGCTCGGCGGCCTGCAGGCGTGGTGGCTCGCACCGCTGCTGACCAGCATGAGCGCCGACGCCGTGTTCTTCGGCACCACGGCGCTCACTGCCATCACCGACAATGCCGCCCTCACCTACCTCGGCGCCCAGGTGCCGGGCCTGAGCCTCGCGTACAAGACCGCCCTCGTCGGCGGCGCCGTCGCGGGCGGCGGCCTGACCCTGATCGCCAACGCCCCGAATCCGGCCGGCGCCGCCATCCTGAAAGACAGCTTTCCCGACCGTGCGATCAGTCCCCTCGGGCTGCTCGCCGCCGCAACACCGCCCACGCTGATCGCGGTGGCGGCCCTGCACTTCCTCTGATCCCCTACTGGAGACGCAAGCAATGAACGACCTGGTGAACGCCATCAACGGCATCGTATGGAGCCCGGCCCTGATCGCCCTGTGCCTGGGCGCCGGCCTGTATTTTTCGGTGCGCTCGCGCTTCCTGCAAGTACGCCATTTACGGGAGATGGTGCGCCTCATGCTGGAGGGGAAAAGCTCGGCCGAAGGCGTGTCGTCGTTCCAGGCGCTGGCCATGACCCTGGCCGGCCGCGTCGGCACCGGCAACATCGCGGGCGTCGCGACGGCCATCACGTTCGGCGGTCCCGGCGCCGTGTTCTGGATGTGGGCGGTGGCCTTCCTCGGCGCCAGCTCGGCGTTCGTCGAATCCACGCTCGGCCAGGTCTACAAGGAACAGATCCACCGCGAATTCCGCGGCGGGCCTGCGTTCTACATCGAAAAGGGCCTGGGCATGAAATGGTATGCCTGGATCTTCGCCGTCGTCACCGTGTTCGCCACCGGCGTGCTGCTGCCGGGCGTGCAGGCGAATTCGATCGCGGAGGGGCTGCGCAACGCCACCGGCATCGACGCCAACGTCACCGCCGCGCTGCTCGCCATCGCGCTCGGCTTCATCATCTTCGGCGGCGTCAAGCGCATCGCCCACTTCGCCGAAATCGTCGTGCCGTTCATGGCCCTCGCCTACATCATCGTCGCCTGCGTCATCATCTTCCTGAACTGGCAGGCACTGCCGGGCGTACTCAAACTGATCTTCAGCTCGGCCTTCGGCCTCGATGCCGGCTTCGGCGCCATCGTCGGCATGGCGATCCAGTGGGGCGTCAAGCGCGGCGTGTATTCGAACGAAGCGGGCCAGGGCACCGGACCGCACGCCTCGTCCGCCGCGGAAGTGAGCCATCCCGCCAAGCAGGGCCTCGTGCAAGGCTTCTCGGTCTACATCGACACGCTGTTCGTGTGCTCGGCGACGGCCTTCATGCTCCTGATCACCGGCCAGTACAACGTCGAAGGCCCGGACGGCACGGCGCTCCACACGGGCGTCCACGGCGTGGCCTCGGGTCCGGGCTACGTGCAGACGGCGCTGGAAAACGTGATGCCGGGCTTCGGCTCGCTGTTCGTCGCACTGGCCCTGCTGTTCTTCGCCTTCACGACGATCGTCGCCTATTACTACATCGCCGAAACCAACATCGCCTACATCAACCGCACGGTGCACCGTCCGTGGATGACGCTCGTGCTCAAGGTGTGCATGATCGGCGCGACCGTGTACGGCTCCGTGAAGACGGCCGACGTGGCCTGGGCACTGGGCGACCTGGGCGTCGGCCTGATGGCCTGGCTGAACATCGCCGCGATCCTGTTGCTGCGGAACGTGGCCTTCAAATGCCTGCGCGACTACGAAGCGCAGCGCGCGGCGGGCAAGGAGCCGGAGTTCGATCCCGCCGCGCTGGGCATCGAGCATGCCGATTACTGGGACAAGCGCGCGGCCGGCCGGCGTCAGCAGGGCGCGGACGCCGTCGCCGCCAAGGCGTGAACAGATTGGCATCGATTTGCCGCGCGAGTGTGGCTATTTGGCCCATTGCGTCGAAACCATTTGTAATTACGGGGAGGAACCTGCAAGAATAAATTACCATGCCGAAACCAAAGTTCTCCGAAAGAAAATCCGAAGAGCCGGCGCTCGCAGCGCTGGCCCAGGGATTACGTCGACTCGCCGCGACCGCCAGTGTGGAGACACTGCGGCAGGAAACGGTGGCCGTTGCGGTGTCGCTGTGCGGGGCCGAGCGCGGATACTGGGCGGCCGCCAGCGAGACGGCCTGTATCGGAGACACGACGAGTTTCGCCGTCGGCGGCGGCATGGTCGTCCTGGAACATGCGCAGACGGTCGACGAAGCCCTGCTCGACATCCTCGCCACGTCGGCGTCGATCGCGCTGGAGAACGCGGCCCTGCGGAAGCAGATCCGGCAAGAGTTGACCTTCGAACAAACGCTGCTGCACACCCTCGTTGACAACATCCCATTCCGGATCTACGCCAAGGACCGCGAAAGCCGGTTCCTGTTCGGGAATAACCGCATGGCCC
This sequence comes from uncultured Massilia sp., assembly GCA_966212555.1. Taxonomy (GTDB): domain Bacteria; phylum Pseudomonadota; class Gammaproteobacteria; order Burkholderiales; family Burkholderiaceae_D; genus Telluria. The sequence goes on along the minus strand of CBIHRX010000262.1, from coordinate 3,138 downwards.
GCCTGGCCGGCGTCGAGACGCCGCCGCAACTGATCGGCAAGACCGACTACGATTTCTTCCCGGCCGAACTGGCGGCCAAGTACTTCGCCGACGAAAAGCAGGTCATGGATTCCGGCCAGTCGCTGTTCGATTACGAGGAACTGGTGGAGGACCAGGACACGGGCGAATTGGGCTGGACCGTGACGACCAAGGTGCTGCTGCGCGGGGAAGACGGCGCGGTGAACGGCATCGTCGGCATCGGTTACGACGTCACGCAGCGCAAGTTGATGGAAGAACGCCTGCGCGAGCGCACCCAGGCACTGGAAGTGGCCAATGCCCGGCTGGAAGCCGAGAAGGAACACCAGCAGATCCTGATCCGCAAGCTGAGCGACATGCAGGGCCAGTTGCTGCAATCCGAAAAGATGGCGTCGATCGGCCTGCTGGCTGCGGGCGTCGCCCACGAGATCAACAACCCGCTGGCGTTCATCAGTTCGAACTTCGGCGCGCTCGAACGCGACGCGAAAGACATCCTGAAACTCATCAGCGCATTCGAAGGCGTCGAAGGGCTGCTGCCGGGCGATGCACGCGCACCGGTCGCCTTCATGAAGCAGGACATCGGCCTGGACGATATCCGCCAGGACCTCGACGCGCTGTTCGCCGAATCCCGCGAAGGCCTGCAGCGCGTCAAGCACATCGTGCAGAACCTGAAGGATTTCTCGCGGCCCGGCGGCACGGAAAAGGAAATGGCCGATCTCGAGCAGGGATTGGACAGCACGCTGAACGTCGCCTGGAACGAAATCAAGTACAAGGCGGACGTCGTCAAGGAATACGCCGGCGTCCCCGGGCTATATTGCCTGCCCTCGCAGATCAACCAGGTGTTCCTGAACCTGCTCATCAACGCCGCGCATGCCATCGAGGACAAGGGCACGATCATCGTGCGCACCGGGTACGACGACAAGATCGTCTGGGTCGAGATCGAGGACAACGGCAGCGGAATCGCGCCCGCGCATCTCGATCATATTTTCGAGCCCTTCTTCACGACCAAGCCGGTCGGCAAGGGCACCGGGCTCGGGCTGTCGATCGTGTACGGGATCGTGCAGGGGCACCGGGGCACGATCACCGTGAAGAGCGAAGTCGGCAAGGGGACGGTGTTCAGGGTGGCGTTGCCGCGGACTTAAGGGGCCCAGCTGCGCCGCAACAGCGCGTCCTGTTCGGCCGCGCCCCACAACACCTTGCCGGGGTTGAGGATGTCGTGCGGGTCGAATATCCGCTTGATGGCCCGCATCAGTTCCACCGCGGGCAGCCCCGCTTCCTGCACCAGGAAATCCATCTTGTGCATGCCGATGCCGTGTTCGCCCGAGCACGTGCCGTCGAGGCGGATCGCACGCGCCACCAGCCGGGCGTTGAGCCACTCCGCGCGTTCGCGCTGTTCCGGTTGGTGCGGATCGATCAGGTAGCCGAAGTGGAAGTTGCCGTCGCCGACATGCCCGACCAGGTAATACGGCATGCCCATCTCGTCCGCTTCGCGCACCGATTCGAGCAGGCATTCCGCCAGGCGGCTGATCGGCACGCAGGTGTCGGTGCTGATCGCGCGGCAGCCGGGCATCGACGCGATGCCCGCGAAATAAACGTGATGACGCGCCGTCCAGAGCCGCGTCCGCGCCTCGGTGTCGGTCGCCCATGCGAACGCCGCGCCGCCGTGTTCCGCGGCCAGGGCCTCGACCGATTCCGCCTGTTCGCGCACGGAGGCCGGCGTGCCGTGGAATTCCATCAGCAGCATCGGTTCTTCGCGCAGATCCAGCTTGCTGTACCGGTTCACCATCCGCACGGCATTCGCGTCGATCAGCTCCATGCGCGCGATCGGAATGCCGGATTGGACGATGTCGATCGCGGCACCGACCGCGTCGGCGATGCCGGGGAACGAGCACACGGCCGCCGACTGCGCTTCCGGCAGCGGATGCAGGCGCACGACGATCTCGGTGAACACGCCGAGCGTGCCTTCGCTGCCCACCATCAGCCGGGTCAGGTCGTAGCCCGCACTGCTCTTGCGCGCACGCGTCCCGGTATGCACGATCTCGCCGGCGGCCGTGACGACCTGCAGCGCGAGCACGTTCTCGCGCATCGTGCCGTAGCGCACGGCATTGGTCCCGCTGGCGCGCGTGGCGCACATGCCGCCGATCGACGCGTCCGCGCCCGGATCCACAGGGAAGAACAGCCCCGTGCCCTTGAGCGCCTGGTTCAGCTGCATCCGCGTCACACCCGGCTGCACGGTCGCCGTCATGTCGGCCGTATCGACGGCGAGCACCCGGTTCATGCGGCTCACGTCCAGGCTGATGCCGCCCCGTACCGCCAGCAAGTGACCTTCCAGCGACGACCCCGCGCCGAACGGGATCACCGGCACCGCGTGCGTGTTGGCCAGTGCGAGCAGCGCCTGGACGTCCTCGACGCTCTCGGCGAACACCACGGCGTCCGGCGGGTTCACGTCCACGAACGCCGATTCGTCGCGGCCGTGCTGGTCGCGGACGGCGGCGCCGATCGAGAACCGTGGGCCGAAGCGGGATTGCAGGTCGGCCAATAACGATGGCGGCAGGCCCGGGGTCGTGCGGTCGTTCATTCGATGACTCCTTTTACTTGGCGGGCGCGTCGACGTGCTCGTAACTGAAAATGCGCGCGATGCGCCACTGCTTGCCCTGCAAGAGCATCAGATGCGTAAAGTTCGCATGGCCCGCGAGCGTCTCCGGCGCACCCGCCGGCCGCGCATAGAACCGGTGCTCGCCGGTCACCATCGCGCCGTAGAGCGTCTCCCCCTGGCGCATCGGGAAGAAGTGGATCGTTCCCGGCACGGCTTCACGACGCAATTTCACGGGCGCGCTCTTCATGCCGTCATTCACCGCGGACAGCGCCTTCTTGCCGATCAGCTTACCGCCGCGGTCATGATAAAACTCGACGTCCGGCGCCAGCCACGCATTCATGGCGTCCGGATCGGCGCGATTGTAGGCCTCCCAATACGCCTTGTCGGCGGCGCGCGCCCCGGCATCCCAGGCGCTATCGGCCGCCGGCTGGGCCAGGACGGTGGTGGATGCCATGGCGAGCATGGCGATGGATGTGGATACCAGACCGCGTGCAAACATCAAATCTCCAATATATATCCGGGTACGT
>CBIHRX010000261.1:0-9500 GCA_966212555.1 uncultured Massilia sp. | reverse complement strand
CGCGGGTGCCGCCGCCACGCTTGCCGGCGGCACCGGCGCCCGATGAAGCGGCCGCGCAGGCGGAACGGCAGCAGCCGCGTCAGCAGCCGCAGCCGAAGAAGACGCCGCCGGATTTTCAATTCTGAGCGCGAAATCGGGCGGTTACGCTATGCTTCTCTTACCGCTAACTCCTGAACGTCGCCCCCGCGCAGGCTGGGGCCCAATCTTGCGCCGCCGACGACGCGTAGGAACTTGGGTTCCCGCCTGCGCGGGAACGACGGTAGTTTATACTCTCGACCGACCATGACCCGGATCGACTTCCACACCAACATCCCCGACAAGCTCAGCTACGTCTGCCGCCTCGCGCGCAAGGCGTACGCCGCGCGCGCGAAACTCGTCCTGCTGGCCGACAGCCCGGCGCAGGCGGAAGCCCTGAACGAGGCGCTGTGGACGCTGTCCGGCACCGACTTCATCCCGCACGTGATGGCGGGCGATCCCCTCGCGCCGGAGACGCCGGTCATCGTCACGGCCGACGAAAGTGTCGAGCTGCCGCACCGCGACATGCTCGTCAATCTCACCCGCCGCACGCCGGCCGGCTTCGAGCAGTTCGCGCGCGTGTTCGAGATCATCTCGACGGACGAGGAAGACGCCGCCGCCGGCCGCGCGCGCTACGTCGCCTACAAGAAGCAATCCTATCCGCTGACCCACTTCGTGGCGGGGCAATCATGAGCGATCTTCCCTTCAACGACGAGAGCATTCCCGTCCTCACCGAGGTCGTGGCCGAGACGGCGCCGGCCGCCGATGCGGCGGCGGTACCCGAGCAGCCCGAGCAATCCACACCGCGCGAGCTCGACGACGACGCCTGGCGCGCGCTGGAGGAACGCCTCGTCGCGCGCGTGCTCGACCGCTTGCAGGACCGCGTCGAACTGGTGCTGGAAGACCAGGTCCGCAGCAGCATGGCGCCCGTGCTGGACCACGTGGTGACGCGGCTCGCGACGGAATTGCGCGACGGGCTGCAGGTGACGGTCGAACAGGTCGTCACGCGCGCCGTCGCACAGGAACTCGCGCACCTGCGCACGCGCGACTGAACAGGATCGTTCTCACGGTTGGAGCGCTTTGCGCAAAACGTAAATTAGGGTAACTTTGACCTGCGGACATAACATCCTTCCTGGAGAGAACATGCAGGTCACTACGAAACTCATCCCCTTCGCCATCGCCCTCGCCTTCGCGGGTACGGCCAGCGCCCAACAAGTCGTCAAGATCGGCCACGTGGCGCCGATCTCCGGCCCCAGCGCCCACCTCGGCAAGGACAACGAGAACGCCGCGCGCATGGCGATCGACGAGCTCAACGCGAAGGGCGTGACGCTGAACGGCCAGAAGGTCACGCTGCAGCTGATCTCCGAGGATGACGGCGCCGATCCCAAGCAGGGCACGGCCGTGGCGCAGAAGCTCGTCGATGCGAAAGTCAACGGCGTGATCGGCCACCTGAATTCCGGCACCACCGTGCCCGCGTCGAAGATCTATAACGACGCCGGCATCGTGCAGATCTCGCCCGCCACGACGGCGCCCGTCTACACGCGCCAGCGCTTCCCGGGCGCGTTCCGCGTCGTCGCCAGCGACGCCAAGCTGGGCAGCACGCTGAGCAAGTATGCGGTCGATACGCTGCACGCGAAGAACATCGCCATCATCGACGACCGCACGACGTACGGCCAGGGCGTCGCCGACGAATTCGCGAAGGGCCTGAAGAAGCCGGGCATCAAGGTCGTCGGCCGCGAATTCACGAGCGCCACGGCCACCGACTACACGGCGATCCTCACGTCGATCAAGGCCAAGAAGCCGGACCTGATCTTCTTCGGCGGCATGGATTCCGTCGCGGGCCCCATGCTCAAGCAGATGAAGGCGCTGGGCATCACGGCCGTCTTCATGGGCGGCGACGGCATGTGCACGGACGCGCTGGGCCGCCTGGCCGGCGACGGCCTCGGCGAAGGCAAGGTGTATTGCGCGGAAGCGGGTGGCGTGAAAGGTCCGCAGGAGAAAGTCATGGAAGACTTCCGCGCGCGCTACAAGAAGAAATTCAACATGGACGTGCAGCTGTATGCGCCGTACGTCTACGATTCCGTCATGGTGATGGCGACGGCGATGCAGAACGCAAAATCGGCCGATCCCGCCAAATACCTGCCGGTGCTGAAGAACATCAAGTACGAGGGCGTGACCGGCACGATCCAGTTCGATGCGAACGGCGACATCAAGGATGGCGCGCTGACCCTGTTCACCTACAAGGGCGGCAAGCGGACCAAGCTGGACGTGATCCGCTGATTCCAACAAAAAAGCGCGCCTGCGAATGCATGGCGCGCTTTTGTTTGGCCCTACCGGAAATTACTTCTGCGCCAGGACCCACTTGACCAGCGTGTGCGCTTCCGCTTCGCTGACTTGCGGATTGGCCGGCATCGGGACCGGGCCCCAGACGCCCGAACCACCCTTCATGACCTTCGCAACCAGCTTGCCTTCGGCATCTTTCTGGCCTGCGTATTTGGCGGCGACGTCCTTGTAGGCCGGGCCGACCAGCTTGGTTTGCACGGAGTGGCAAGCCATGCAGTTCTTGGCCTTCGCCAGGGCAGCCGCGTCTTGCGCGAAGGCGCCGGTCGAAGCCAGGGCAGACACTGCAGCAAACAACATCATGGTACGTTTCATCGACTCTCTCCAGTTGGGGGCATTTCTATAATTCGAATTCTATCGTGTTTCCCAGCCTGTAGCGGCTGGGACATATTCAGTAACGGATGATACAGATTGTCGTTGACCAGATGGCAGTATTCCGTTGCTTAAAGGCAGCAGTGTTGTAACATGGCCGCTCGAAAGGAATTCCGTATGCCCCTGATCCTCCTGATCCTCGTCCTCGTCGTCCTGCGCTATTTCGAGGTCTGGCGCTTCGCCGAACTGTCCTGGTGGTGGATCGTCGGCCTGATGGTGGCCGGCTTCATCTGGTTCGAATTCATCGAAAAGATGCTGGGCCTGGACAAGCGCAAGGCCCACGACCTCGACGGCAAACGGCGCAAGGAACGCGTGAAGCAGAGCTTCGATAAACGCAAATAGGCGCCCGGCAGCTTAGCACTTGCGCTTTGTTGCCGGACAGGCCATGTGGCGTATATGGCATGTTCCGTTGACGTATGAACACCTGCCGTCGCCCCCGCGAAAGCGGGGGACCATACTGAAGTACCGAAGTCGGACAAGATACGTCGAACGTTCAATTTTCCGAGTTCCGAGGCTCAGCATGGATTCCCGCTTTCGCGGGAACAACGGGCCTAGCACGTCACCGCCCCCTTGCTCGCCGGCTGCGCAATCGCCGCAAACTTGGCCAGCACGCCCCGCGTATAACGCGGCGCCGGCCGCACCCAGGCCGCGCGGCGGCGGGCGATTTCGTCGTCCGGCACGTTCAGCTGAATGAGTTGCCGGTGCGCGTCGATCGTGATCGAATCCCCTTCCTGCACGAGCGCGATCGTGCCGCCCTCGAACGCTTCCGGCGTCACGTGGCCCACGACCATGCCCCAGGTGCCGCCCGAAAACCGGCCGTCCGTGATCAGCCCCACGGATTCGCCGAGCCCCTTGCCGATCAGCGCCGCCGTCGGCGCCAGCATCTCCGGCATGCCGGGACCGCCGCGCGGGCCCAGGTAGCGCAGCACGAGCACGTCGCCCGGATTGATCTGGTTGGCGAGGATCGTATCCATCGCGCTGTACTCGTCGTCGAACACGCGCGCCGGCCCCGTGATCACGGGATTTTTCAGGCCCGTGATCTTGGCCACGCAACCTTCCGGCGACAGGTTCCCCTTCAGGATCGCCAGGTGGCCTTCGTCGTACAGCGCCCGGTCCAGCGGACGGATGACGTCCTGCCCCGCGGGCGGCACGGACGGCACGTCGGCCAGTTCCTCGGCCAGCGTGCGGCCCGTGATGGTGATGCAATCGCCGTGCAGCAGACCGGCGTCCAGCAGGAGCTTCATGACCTGCGGGATGCCGCCCGCCTTGTGCAGGTCCGTCGCGACGTATTCGCCGGACGGCTTCAGATTGCAGATCACGGGCACCTTGCGGCGGACCCGCTCGAAATCGTCGATCGTCCATTCCACCTCGGCCGCGTGCGCGATGGCGAGGTAGTGCAGCACGGCGTTCGTCGAGCCGCCCGTCGCCATGATCAGCGCGACCGCGTTCTCGATGGATTCGCGCGTGATGATGTCGCGCGGCTTCAGGTCGCGCTTGACGGCTTCCACGAGCACGCGCGCCGATTCCGCCGCCGATCCCACCTTTTCGTCGTCCGGATTGGCCATCGTCGACGAGTACAGCAGCGACATGCCGAGCGCCTCGAACGACGACGACATCGTGTTCGCCGTGTACATGCCGCCGCACGAACCGGACGACGGACAGGCGTTGCGCTCGATGCCGTCGAAATCCTCCTGGCTCATGCGCCCCGCCGTGAATTCGCCCACCGCTTCGAAGGCGGACACGATCGTCAGGTCCTTGCCCTTCCAGTGTCCCGGCCTGATCGTCCCGCCGTAGACGTAGATGCCGGGGACGTTCGTGCGCGCCAGCGCGATCATCCCGCCCGGCATGTTCTTGTCGCAGCCGCCGATCACGACGACGCCGTCCATCCACTGCCCGTTGACGCACGTCTCGATGCAGTCGGCGATCACTTCGCGCGAGATCAGCGAGAACTTCATGCCCTCGGTCCCCATCGACATGCCGTCGGAAATGGTCGGCGTGCCGAATACCTGCGGATTGGCGCCGGCGTCGCGGATGGTGGCGATGGCCACATCGGCCAGTTTCTGCAGGCCGGAATTGCAGGGCGTGATCGTGGAATGGCCATTGGCGACGCCGATCATCGGCTTGTCGAAATCCTCCTTGCGGTAGCCCATCGCGTAATACATCGAGCGGTTCGGGCTGCGGGCGACGCCTTCGGTCACGTGGCGGGAACGGCGGTTGTAGGACATGGTCGGCTCCTGATGGGACGATCTTTCCAGCATGCCGCGCGGACCGGTCCGCGTCAAATGGGCGGCCACGCGTGCTTCTGATATGCTGCGCGTATCACAGACACGCCATCCATACGATGAACATGGAAATGCGCCAGCTGCGCTACTTCGTCACCGTGGCCGAGGAATTACACTTCGGCCGCGCCGCCGCCCGCCTGCACATGACGCAGCCGCCGCTGTCGCAGGCGATCGCCGCGCTGGAAGATGGCCTCGGCACGGCACTGTTCCTGCGCAACCGCCGCACGGTCGCGCTGACGCCGGCCGGCAGCGCCCTGCTGCCCGAGGCCCGCCGCATCTTGAGCGAGGCGGCGCTGCTGCCCGACCTGGCGCGGCGCGCGGCCAGCGGCGAGGCGGGACGGCTGGCGCTCGCGTTCATCACGTCGGCCGACTACAGCGTGCTGCCGCCGTTCCTGCGCCGCTACAGCGAACGCTATCCGGGCGTGCAGCTGTCGCTGCAGGAAGCGACGTCGGACGTGCAGGTGGACGAACTGCTGCGCGGCCGCATCGACGCCGGCCTGCTGATTCCCCCGCTGCCCGACCGCGCACGCGCCGGGCTCGATTACATGAAGGTGCTGGACGAGCCGCTGATCCTGTGCGCGCCCGCGGGCCTGCTGCGCAGGAAGGGACCGGTCGCGCTGCGCAACCTGCCCGCCCTGCCGCTGATTATTTTCCCGCGCGAGATCTCGCCCGCGCTGCACGATGCGATCCTGTCCTGCTTCCGCGAAGCCGGCATCACGCCGGCCATCGGCCAGCAGGCGATCCAGATGCAAACGATCGTCAGCCTGGTCTCCGCAGGCATGGGCTTGGCACTTGTGCCACAATCCGTGTCGAACCTGATGCGGCCGGGCGTAGAATACCGTGCCCTCGCCGACGCGACCCCACTGGTCGAGACCGGCATCGCATGGCGCCGCGATAACCCTTCGCCGGTGCTCAAGGGCTTCCTGGAACTACTGAGGACAATTTAATTATGCTCGTTCACCCGCAACCGAACCCGGTCGCCTTCAGCATCGGCCCCGTCGACATCCACTGGTACGGGATCATGTACGTGGTCGCCTTCGCCCTGTTCATCCTGCTGGGCCGCGTGCGCATCAAGACCCAGCCGCACGTGCAGGCGCAGGGCTGGACCAACACCGACCTCGACGACATGCTGTTCTACGGGATGCTGGGCGTGGTGATCGGCGGACGCCTCGGCGAAGTGCTGTTCTACCGCCCGGACTATTATTTCTCGCACCCGGCCGAGATCTTCATGACGTGGCACGGCGGCATGTCGTACCACGGCGGTTTCCTCGGCGTGCTGATCGCGATGGCGCTGTGGGCGAAGAAGCGCGGCCGCAACCTGCTCGACGTGTACGATTTCATCGCGCCGATGGTCCCCATCGGCTATGCGTGCGGCCGCCTCGGCAACTTCATCAACGCGGAACTGCCGGGCCGCCTGGCCGACCCGAACCTGCCGTGGGCGATGCTGTGGCCGGGCGTGGACGGGCCGCGCCATCCGTCGCCGCTGTACCAGATGCTCGTCGACGGCGTGCTCGTGTTCGTGATCATGTGGCTGTTCGCGCGCAAGCCGCGGCCGCGTCTCGCCGTCGGCGCGCTGTACACGCTGCTGTATGGCTGCGCGCGTTTCTTCACCGAGTATTTCCGCGTGCCCGATTGGGAGACGCATGTGATGGGGTTGCCGATCACGTCGGGGCAGGTGTTGTCGCTGCCGATGATCGTGGCGGGGCTGATCATGCTTGGGTGGGCGTATTCCGGTTCGAACAAACGGGCGGTGCACGCCTGATTACCCACGTCGCCCCCGCGAAGGCGGGGGTCCAAGTTGCACGCGTATCGTCAACGCATGCAAAATTGGATTCCCGCCTTCGCGGGAATGACGTGCATCGTTACGTGGCCGGGATCGACACGCCCATCAACTCCAGCACCTTGTCCCACTGCCCTTTCGTCACCGGCGAAATGGACAACCGGCTGCCCTTCTGCAGCAGCACCATGTCGTCCAGCGCCGGCACGCCGCGCATTTCCGTCAGCGGCAAATACCGCCCTTCCGCCACCGCTGTCACGTCGACGGAAATCCAGCGCGGCTGCTCGCGCGTCGCCTTCGGATCGAAATAATGACTCGCCGGGTCGAATTGCGACGCATCCGGATACGCCCCACTCGCCACGCGAGCGATGCCCGCGACGCCCGGCACGGCGCAACTGGAGTGATAGAACAGGACGCCGTCGCCGGCTTCCATCTGGTCGCGCATGAAATTGCGGGCCTGGTAGTTGCGCACGCCGAACCACGCGACCGTCTTGCCGGGCGCTTCGAGGACGTCGGCGAAACTCACTTCATCGGGTTCGGATTTCATCAACCAGTAACGCATGCGCGGGTCTCCATTCGTCGGCACAAATGAAAAAGCGGCTGCGAACTTATCGTACGCAACCGCTTCGGAATTATATCCCCGCCTGTGCCGTTTTTGCCGGCATCCCGAACCTGATGGCTCAAGGTGGTCGCAGTCAGTTCAATTTCGGGTTCGTCGAACTAGCGACGATCGCGCCCACCGAACATGTTCCACAACCTATGCGAAAGAATGGTTCAAGGAATATATGGCAAATCTCGAACACCGCAGGGTAGACGGCAGTTTACTACGATGGCCGGGCATGTCAAACGTTTTTGGGATCAGGCCAGGTTTTGGTCGGCCGAGAGTGCGGCATCCAACACCGAGTGCATCGCCTCGAGTTTCTGCTTGACTTCCAGGATCGTCAGGTCCGACAAGGGTCCCTGCGGCGCTTTCACGGACAGGAATTCGGCCGCCACCGACAGCGCCGCCATGACGGCGATGCGGTCCGTGCCCTTGACCTTGCCCGAGTCGCGCAAAGCGCACATTTTGCCGTCGAGATAGGCCACGGCTTCGCGCAGCGTCTTTTCTTCGCCGTCGCGGCACGCCAGGCGATACGGCATGCCCATGATGTTCACGTCGAGCTGGATCATTGCGCGGCCTCGGTGTCGTCGGTCGTTTCGGGAGCGGGTTCGAGGTGCGCCAGCAGCGCTTCGACGCGCTGCTGGGCCGCGATCAGCCGGTTCTTGAAGTCGACGTTTTCCGCGCTGAGCAGGGCGTTCGCCTGGTGCAGCAGGTAGTTCTCGCTGCGCAGCGCCTGGGTCAACTGGGCGAGCCGGTCGATCTTATCGGAGAGGTCTTGGAATTCGGAAATCATCCGTAACTATAGGATCGTCTTGAATTTTTCGTCAACAGGCGCGCGTTCGCGTGCGCGCGGCCGCTCTCGATCGTGCGCCCTCGTTCGGACGATCGGTGCTACCCTCATATGCTTATGCGTTCAACAACCGCCGCTCGAGCCCGCATCGGGTGGCGCGCCTCCTGTATTGTCCCACGCCGTCCGATCCGGTTGCGAAGCCGCAAAAAAGTCGGTTAAAACCCGAACACAGTGGCTTGAAATGCCAAATTATCGTCCCTATAATTAGCACTCGTTAGTAGAGAGTGCTAACAAACCTTTCTACGCCGCGGCGGGTCGATCACAGGATGGCCCGCCGCGGTCCTGAAGAATAGCTCGTCAAACCAACTAAAGGAGTTTTGCATGAACCTTCGCCCATTGCACGATCGCGTGATCGTGAAGCGTCTCGACCAGGAAACCAAGACTGCATCCGGCCTGATCATCCCCGATGCGGCGGCCGAGAAGCCGGACCAAGGTGAAGTGCTGGCCGTCGGCAACGGCAAAGTGCAAGAGAACGGCAACGTCCGTCCGCTGGAAGTGAAAGTCGGCGACCGCGTCCTGTTCGGCAAGTACTCGGGCCAGTCCGTCAAGGTCAACGGCGAAGAGCTGCTGGTCATGCGCGAAGAAGACATCATGGCCGTCGTGGCTCAGTAATCGTCCAAACCAATCCTGAATCTGGAGAATTAAATATGGCAGCTAAAGATGTAGTGTTCGGCGACGTAGCGCGCGCCAAGATGGTCGAGGGTGTCAACATCCTGGCCAACGCAGTCAAAGTCACCCTGGGCCCGAAAGGCCGCAACGTCGTGCTGGAACGTTCGTTCGGCGCCCCGACCGTCACCAAGGACGGTGTCTCGGTCGCCAAAGAGATCGAACTGAAAGACAAGCTCATGAACATGGGCGCGCAGATGGTGAAGGAAGTCGCGTCGAAGACCAGCGACAACGCCGGTGACGGCACCACCACCGCGACCGTGCTGGCGCAAGCCATCGTGCGCGAAGGCATGAAGTTCGTTGCCGCCGGCATGAACCCGATGGACCTGAAGCGCGGCATCGACAAGGCCGTCGCCGCCACCGTCGAAGAACTGAAGAAGATCGCCAAGCCGACCACGACCTCGAAAGAGATCGCACAAGTCGGCACCATCTCGGCCAACTCGGATTCGTCCGTCGGCGAGCGCATCGCCGAAGCGATGGAAAAAGTCGGCAAGGAAGGCGTCATCACCGTCGAAGACGGCAAGTCGCTGAACGACGAGCTGGACATCGTCGAAGGCATGCAGTTCGACCGCGGCTACCTGTCGCCGTACTTCATCA
>CBIHRX010000260.1:0-9566 GCA_966212555.1 uncultured Massilia sp. | reverse complement strand
AACCGGGGTCTGACCCCGGTTTTGGGAAACTGCTTCGAAGCCAGTGCGCGAAAATGTGCTCTGACCCCGAATTTCAGGCGCTCTCGCGCTCGACGATGGTGAAGCCGATGTCGCGCACGACCTCGGGGATGGGCGTGCCCGCGATGCGGTCGATGATGAATTGCGCCGCGATCTGGCCCATCTTGCGGCCGTCCAGGTGCACGGTCGTGAGGGCGGGATACGTCTCGGCCGCGAACGCGTGGTCGCCGAGGCCGACGACGGCCAGCCGGCCCGGGACGTCGATGCCGAGCTTGTGCGCTTCCGTGAGGACACCCAGCGCGACCATGTCCGAACTGCAGAACACGGCGTCGATGTCGGGCTGGTCCGCCAGCAGCGCCCGCAGGCCCGCGCGTCCGCCTGCCGCCGTGCCCGGCGCGGAGATCGTGTGGAAGGGGACCGAACCGTCCGGACCCTGCATGTCCAGGCGCACGGCCGCCTGCACGAAGGCGCGGTTGCGGCGCTGCGCGCGTTCGTCCGATGCGCTGATGACGGCCACGCGGCGCCGTCCGCGCTGGTACAGGAATTCGGCCACGGCCTGGCCGATGTCCTCGTGCGAAAAACCCACCAGCATGTCGGCCGGCGTGGGCGTCAGGTCCCACGTTTCGACGAGCGGGATGGCGCTCGCCTGCAGCCGGCGCCGGCCCTGCGCGGAACGCATGATGCCGGCGAGGACGATGCCGTCGGGCCGGCGGCCGATGATCGCTTCCAGCAGCTCGTCCTCGCGCGAATTCTCGTAGCCAGACTGGCCGAGGATCAGCTGGTACCCGGCGGCGGCGAGGTTTTCCGTCAGCGCCTGGACCGTATCGATGAACACCGAGCCCGCGATGGTCGGCAGGATCGCCGCGACCATGCGGCTCTTCGTCGACGCCAGGCTGCCCGCCAGCAGGTTCGGCACGTAGCCCGTGCGTTCGATGGCGGCGCGCACTTTCTGCACGAGGTCGGGCGAGACCTTCTCCGGCGAGTTCAGCACGCGCGACACCGTGATCGGCGCCACGCCGGCCACGCGCGCCACGTCGACCAGCGTGAGGCCGCCTTTCGTGCGCCGGGTCCGCTTGGGCGGTTCCACCGGCGCGTTCATGCGGCCTCCGCGCAGCCCGATGGCACGCTGCGGCGACTACATTCCTGGAACTTCTGAAAATCCGTCATGTCTTTAATTGCGATCTCCCATTTTCGAAATGGGTCGCGTATCGAAATAAATGTTAGCGACTCTAAATGCTCTGCCGGATTGCGACAAGATACCACCCTATTTCCTTGCCGATGCGTAATGGAACTAGACAAATCTTTTCATGGGAAATTTAAAGATTTAATTGATTGCGCTACCAAATGATAACGCCGAATCAAGCCTGTTGTGTAAAAGCGATATACGGCGGAACCACGGCATTTCTCGCGTGCATTTTACTTCTCTGATAGCGCTACCTCAGATACCCTTTCTTCATACGGCCGAGTTCGTGTTATGAACGTCCTGGATCCGGAGACCATCTGCATGCATCCACGATTGTCAAGCGGGCGGGGGCGTGCCTTGACGGCACTGTCACCGGCGCGCTTGTCGTAAGGGCGACGTGCTATTCGATTGCCGCACAGGTGTAATTCGATATGGAAGCGCCCGGCTGGCGCGCCTGTTGTGGATATCGGACGAATTGCTGAGCTATCAATATTCAGCATACTTTTTTGCAAATAAAGAATACCTGCGATGTTAGCGTGCAACAGTGATGTTATGAGGTTTGACAAAAATCACAGTAAATATCTACACTCGTGAAAACGATTACATGACCATAACGACTACATCGCCAACGCAATAAATAAAGCGTGGAGACAAGAATGCCGACCTCATCCATCAGTCCTCATTCCTTCCGATCCGGGCGCCATTCCCGATCTGTTCCGACCGTCGTTTCGGCATCGCCGCGTTATCGCGCAGCGTAATTCGCATACCGTTTTCGCGGCCGCCGCAGGGTGACCGCTTCATCCGCCGTCGTAACCAGCTCCGCCGTGAAGCGGAGCATCAAACAGAGAGTACAGGAGACACCATGATTCGATTCAAGAGAACCGCGATCGCTGTGGCAGCCGGCCAGATCGCACTGCTTGCCAGCGGTGCCGCGCTGGCGCAGACCGAAGCGGCCCAGAACGCTTCCGGGTCCAACGTCGTCGTCGTGACGGGCCAGCGCGCCGCGCTGCAGTCCGCGCAAAAGCTCAAGCAGAATTCGGACGAGATCGTCGACTCGATCGTCGCCGACGACATCGGCAAGCTGCCGGACCGCTCGGTGACGGAAGTGCTGCAGCGCGTGGTCGGCGTGACGATCGACCGCACCATGTCGAAGGGCGACCCGGAACACTACTCGGTCGAAGGCTCGGGCGTGAACGTGCGCGGCCTGTCGTACGTCCGCTCGGAATTGAACGGCCGCGACTCGTTCTCCGCGAACGGCGGCCGCTCGCTCAACTTCGAAGACGTGCCGCCCGAGCTGATGGCCGGCGTCGACGTCTACAAGAACCCGTCGGCGGAACAGATCGAAGGCGCCGTCGGCGGCCTCGTCAACCTGCGCACCGCGATGCCGTTCGACTTCAAGGGCCGCAAGATGGCCGTGTCGCTGGAAGACACGTATTCCGAACTGAAGCGCGGCAAGCGCCAGCCGTCCGCCTCGTTCATGTTCTCGGACCGCTGGAAGACGGGCTTCGGCGAGATCGGCGCCCTGGTCGACTTCGCGTACTCGGAAAGCGGCACCCGTACCGACGCGTTCCAGGTCGAGCCGTACTATCCGCGCAACGACGTCGTGGCCGGCAAGACCGTGTGGGTGCCGAAGGGTTCGCAATGGCGCACGCTGGAATTCGACCGCAAGCGCAGGGGCACCTACGGCGCGCTGCAGTGGAAGAAGGACAATTCGCTCAGCTCCTCGCTCACGTTCTTCAAGTCGCGCTACAAGATGCACTGGGACGAGCAGGCGATCTTCGCCCAGTCGAGCCCCTATAACATCCAGGTCAGCAAGGATGCGACGTTCAACGACAAGGGCGCGCTGCTGACCGGCACCTTGACGGACCCGGCGGACGGCGGCATCAACTTCGGCGGCGACACGCGCTCGGCCGACCGCACGTCGGAAACGACGGACGTGTCGTGGAACCTGCGCTGGCGCCCGAACGACCGTTGGACCATCACGACGGACCTGCAGCGCATCCGCGCCACGACCAGCAGCTTCGACTCGACCGTCGCCACCGGCGTGCAGATGCCGAGCGAGACGATCGACCTGCGCGGCGACGTGCCGACCCTGTCGTTCACCGACGCCGACCGCGCCTACCTCGCGAACCCCAACAATTACTACTGGGCGTTCACGATGGAACACCAGGACCGCAGCAAGGCCGGCGAATGGGCATGGCGCACGGATGCGAAGTACGACTTCGACCACCCGGTGCTGCGCGACATCCGCTTCGGCGTGCGCCTGACGGACCGCGATTCGCGTAACGAGAACTCGAACCCGAGCTACAACTGGGCGGCCATCACCCAGACGTGGCAGGTCGGTCCGACCAACACGCTGTCGAGCCTCGCGTACCTGGGCGATCCGCGCTTCAACAACCAGGTGCAGGTCCACTCGTTCAACAACTTCTTCAACAACAACACGTCGGTGCCGGCACTGGTCTTCCCGGCCGTCGCGCTGGCCACCGGCTATCCGGCCTCGTATGCCCAGCTGCACACGTATCCGAACATGCTGTGCAACAACGGCACGAACAATTGCACGTCGTGGAACCCGGCCACGTTCGGCACGGATCCGGCCGGCGTCAACGAGCAGAAGGAAAAGACCGGCGCGCTGTACTCGCAGCTGCGCTTCGGCTTCGACGACCTGAAGTACCCGGTCGACGGCAACATCGGCCTGCGCTACGTGAAGACCGACATGACGGCGCACGGCTACACCGTGTTCACCCCGAGCACGTCGACGGGCGCCGGCATCCCGCAGTTCACGGCGTTCTCCCAGAAGCAGGACTTCAGCAACAGCTACAACAACGTGCTGCCCAGCCTGAACCTGCGCATGAAGGCGAGCGACGCGCTGCAGTTCCGCTTCGGCCTGTCGACCGGCATCTCGCGTCCGGACTTCAGCGACCTGCAAGGCTACACGACGCTGTCGCAGAACGTGGACAACTCGAGCGGCCTCGTCACCTACACGGGCACCGGCACGGGCAACCCGAACCTGCGTCCGGTCCGCTCGCACCAGGTCGACCTGACGGCCGAATGGTATTTCGCGAAGACCGGTTCGCTGACCTTCGGCCTGTTCAACAAGCAGCTGAAGGACGTCATCATCAAGCAGTCGTACGGCTATGACCTGGCGGACAACACCGGCAAGTCGTACACCTTCACGACGACGGGTCCGGTGAACGGCGCGGACGGCCATGCACGCGGCGCGGAGATCGCGTTCCAGCAGTACTTCGACTTCCTGCCGGGCTGGCTGTCGGGCTTCGGCGTCCAGGCGAACTACACCTACGTGGACAGCAAGACGTCGCTGCACCAGCCGGTGCACTCCGTGTACTGCACGGGCAGCAACAGCGCGGCGAACTTCAACCTGAACCTGAACGGCTGCGACACCAACGGCACCACGTTCAACGACCTGCCGCTGATCGGCCTGTCGCGCCAGTCGTACAACCTGGCGCTGATGTACGACCAGGGCAAGATCTCGGCGCGCCTGGCCTGGAACTGGCGTTCGAAGAACCTGCAGAACGTGAACGTCAACGGCACCAACGGCGGCGACGGCACCGACAGCAACCCGGCCAGCCCGACCTTCGGCCAGCACAACGTGGCCTGGGCGTTGCCGACGTGGGCGGACGGCTACGGCCAGCTGGACGGCTCGATCTTCTACAACTTCACGG
This sequence comes from uncultured Massilia sp., assembly GCA_966212555.1. GTDB lineage: Bacteria > Pseudomonadota > Gammaproteobacteria > Burkholderiales > Burkholderiaceae_D > Telluria. The sequence continues at coordinate 4,685 of CBIHRX010000260.1, read as the reverse complement.
ACCGGCTGTCGGTCGGCCTGGAAGCGCAGAACCTGACCGACTCGAAGGCCCGCCAGCTGATGCAGCAGAGCACGGGCTTCATGGGCCGTGCGTGGTTCGTGTCGGGTCCGCGTTATACGGCCAAGATGCGTTACAGCTTCTGATTCCGGCGATGCAATGGTGGGCACGGGGTGCCCACCCTACAATGTTTTATATCGTAGGGTGGGCTCCCCGAGCCCACCGTTTGCGTCAGAGGCCGTCGAGGCCCAGTTCTTTCGCATGCGCCCGCAGGAACGCCACCTGCGCCGCACGCGTATCCGGCCCGCCATAGGGCAGCAAGGTCCACTGCTCGGACGCCTGCATGTGCCGTCCCGGCGCCAAGGTCACGTACGGTGCGTGCACCTCCATCTCCATCAATCCCTTCTCGGGCGCCTCCGGCTGCCAGTCGTTATACAGCTCGATCTGGCCCTGGTCCGGGTGGATGGCCGTGCGCGGCTGGTGCGCGAACTGGATCACCAGCACCTGGCCCTTGTGAAAACCCGCCATCCAGCCGGCGGACGGCTGCAGCAGCATCTTGCCGTTGCGGTGCGGCTGGCCTTTACCCGCCGGGTAGGCGTCCAGCGAGAACAGGCCGTCCGCCAGCGTCCACGTCAGCGGCACCATGTCCGGCTTCGGTTCGATGGCCTGCTGGCGCACGTCCTCGCGGCGCGCGACGGGCACGTAGACGCGCGTGTCGCCGTGGGCGCGCGTGTTGAACCAGATGTCCCACGCCACTTGCTTCGCGCGCGTGTTGGCCGCGTCGACGTCGAGGCGCAGGCTGTGCGGCTTGCCCGGCACGAGGCCGTAGCGTTTCACGAGCTGCAGGCCGTTCACGGGGCTGGCCGGGCTCGCGAGCGTGACGGCGTCCGGGCGCTTGTCCTCGACCTTGTAGTGCGCGAGGCTCAGCCACGGGTCGGGCGGCCACGGCGCGCCGGCGCGCGCAGGGTTCACGTCCTGGTGCGACCACCATTCCTTTTGCGGGCCGATCCAGATTTCGTGGCCGAGCCAGCCGACGTTGTCCGTCGTCGCCCCGATGGCGGCGTGCGGATCGCCGGCCGCCAGGTCGGTCTTGAGGAAGTTGGGTTGTCCCGCCAGCGCGAACGACAGCAGCCGGCCGCCGATGGCGTCGGTGACGGTCGCGCGCACGCTGCCGTTGTCGAGCGTGTGGTGGGGTAGATCGGCTGCCTGGGCGGCGGCCGTGAGAGCGCAGGAAAGAGCCAGCGCTGAAGCGGTTTTTACGGGAGTGGGCATAAGCTGTAGGCCTGTTTGAAATCGGTTTCAGGCCGACAGCTTAGCAAAGAATCACCCCGGCGGGGCGACGGATGCGCCTTCGATCCCGTGACGCTGCAACGCGTCCGCCACGAAGCCGCTCGCCTTCATCTCTTCGACGAAGGCGGCGAGCAGCGCGGCGGCCGCGTCGCCACGGGATTTCGGCACGCCCATCGCCTGCTGGATGACCATGAAGCGGCCATCCAGCAGGCGCAGGCCGGGCCGGTTTCGCGCATCCGCTTGCAGCTGCTGGCGCACGCCGGCCGCGACGTCCGCGCCCTGGTCGAGGAACGTCGGGACGACGGCGGGCGAGGAGGGCGCACGCACGATCTGCGCCTGCCCCAGGTGCCTGGTGAGGAACAGGTCGTACGCGCTGCCCTGGCCGACCACGACGCGGTGCGCCGCGCGGTCGACGTCGTCGTTGGCGCGGATCGGCGAATCGTCCCGCACGAGGTAGCTGCCCTCGATCAGTACGTACGGCGCCGTGAACGCGATGTCGGCGCCGCGCGCGGGATCGATGGCGAAGAAGCCGATGTCCGCGCGCTCGCCGGCGACCGCCTCGACCGACTTGCCGGCCGTGTCGACGACGACGAGGTCCAGGGACACGCCGAGCCGCCGCGCGAATTCGCGGGCGAGGTCGACGGACACGCCCCCCGCGCCGCCTTCGCCCACGGCATGCGCGAGGATCGGGTTGCCGAGGTTGATCGCGGCGCGCAGCCTGCCGGTCGGCGCAAAGGTCATGCTTCGGCCACAGCCAGCGCCGTCATGTTGACGATGCGGCGCACGGTCGCGCTGGGGCTCAGGATGTGCACGGATTTCGCCGCGCCCAGCAGGATCGGGCCGACCGTCACGCCCTTGCCCGACGTGACCTTCAGCACGTTGAACAGGATGTTGGCCGCATCCAGCGACGGCATCACGAGCAGGTTGGCGCTGCCGGCGAAATCGTCTTTCGACTGGTAGATGCGGCGGATGTCTTCCGACAGCGCCGCGTCGCCATGGACTTCGCCCAGCACGGGCAGTTCCGGCGCCGATTGCGCGAGCAGGGCGCGCGCGTCGCGCATGCGCTGCGCGGACGGACGCTGCGACGAGCCGAAGATCGAGTGCGACACGAGCGCCGCCTTCGGTTCGAGGCCGAAATGGCGCATCTCCTGCGCGGCCAGCTTCGTGATCGCGGCCAGTTCCTGCGCCGACGGGTTGTCGTTGACGTACGTGTCGGTGATGAACAGGGTCATCTTGTCCAGCACGAGCGCGTTCATCGCGGCCAGCACGTCGGCACCCGGCGCGAGGCCGATTTCGTTCTTCACGTGCGCCAGGTGGCTGTCGTAGCTGCCCGTCATGCCGCAGATGAGCGAGTCGACCTGGCCGTCATTCAGCAGGCGCGCGCCTTGCAGGGTGGTGTCGCCTTCCGCTTCCACGAGCGTGTAGTCGACGCCCGCCTTCAGGCGCAGGCCGGATTGCTTGATGGCTTTCTCGACGTCGGCCGCGCGGCCGATCAGCACCGGTTTGGCGATGCCTTCGTCGACGACGGTCTGCACGGCGCGCAGCACGCGCGGTTCGCTGCCGTCCGCGAACGCGACGCGTTTCGGCGCGGCCTTGGCCTTCGCGAACACGGGCTTCATGAAGAAGCCGGTGTGGTAGATCATCTCGCCCAGCTTGTCGCGGTAGGCGTCCATGTCCGCGATCGGGCGCGTGGCCACGCCCGATGCTTCCGCGGCCCTGGCGACGGCCGGCGCGATGGCGGCCATCAGGCGCGGGTCGAACGGCTTCGGGATGATGTAGTCGGGACCGAAGTTGAGGTCCTGGCCGGCGTAGGCGGCGGCGACGGCGTCGTTGGCTTCCGCCTCGGCGAGGTCCGCGATCGCGCTCACGCACGCGAGCTTCATCTCGTCCGTGATGCGGGTGGCGCCGCAATCGAGCGCGCCGCGGAAGATGTACGGGAAGCACAGCACGTTGTTGACCTGGTTCGGATAGTCCGAACGGCCGGTCGCGATGATGCAGTCCGGACGCGCGGCCTTCGCCACTTCCGGACGGATTTCCGGCTCCGGGTTCGCGAGGGCCAGGATGATGGGACGGTCGGCCATCGTCTTGACCATGTCGGCGGTCAGCACGCCCGCGGTCGAGCAGCCGAGGAACACGTCGGCGCCGTCGACGATATCGGCGAGGGTACGCTTGTCCGTGTTCTGCGCGTAGCGGGCCTTGTTCGCTTCCATGTTCGCTTCGCGGCCCTGCCAGATCACGCCTTTCGAGTCGGTGACCCAGACGTTCTGCTGTTTGATACCCAGGCTCACCATCATGTCGAGGCAGGCGATGGCCGCCGCGCCGGCGCCGGACGCCACCAGTTTCACCGAGCCGATGTCCTTGCCGACGACCTTCAGCGCGTTGAGCAGCGCCGCGGACGAGATGATGGCGGTGCCGTGCTGGTCGTCGTGGAAGACGGGGATGTTCATCCGTTCGCGCAGCTTCTTCTCGATGTAGAAGCACTCGGGCGCCTTGATGTCTTCCAGGTTGATGCCGCCGACGGTGGGCTCCAGCATCGCGATCGCGTCCACCAGTTTATCGGGGTCGTTCTCGGCCAGTTCCAGGTCGAACACGTCGACGCCGGCGAATTTCTTGAACAGGCAGCCTTTGCCTTCCATGACGGGCTTCGATGCCAGCGGGCCGATGTTGCCCAGGCCGAGGACCGCGGTGCCGTTCGAGATCACGGCGACCAGGTTGCCGCGCGAGGTGTAGTCGGCGGCGGTGGCGGGATCCGCGGCGATTTCCTCGCAGGCGTACGCGACGCCGGGCGAATAGGCGAGCGACAGGTCGCGCTGGTTCGACAGGGGTTTCGTGGCGACGACCTCGATCTTCCCGCGTACCGGACTGCGGTGGTACTCGAGCGCGTCGGCGCGCAACTGGGTGTCTTTAGCCTCGTTCAGGCTGCTTTCGGTACTCATGGTTTCTCCTATGCCGCTTTGCGCGGACGATGTTATGGATTCTTTGCTGCCATCCGGCGCACGGCAGGGACCATGCGGGGATGCGTGCCGGGACATGCGCCGCGCTCCGAGTCGGCGGCGGTACGTCGTGCGCCTCCGTCGCCCGCACGGCGCGGGTGGCCGGGGCTGTGCGCGCGCTCCTGGCAAGGGCGCGGACGGGGCGCCGTGGTCGACGGCGATACGCGATCATACGTGATCGCGGGCGATGTTGCCTACTTCGCCAGATATTCCGTATATCACTGTGGCCTGAACATCCGGAACAGTTGCTCCGGACCGACCTCGAAATAGTCGGCCGGCCCGCCGCCGCGCAGGATGTGGCCGGCGTGCGCCGTGTCGTACACACCGTCCTTCAGCTGGGCGCGGGCGATGTGCACACCGACGACTTCGCCCAGCACGAGCCAGCTCGGCGCCGGCTGCCCGTCT
>CBIHRX010000259.1:0-9590 GCA_966212555.1 uncultured Massilia sp. | reverse complement strand
TGTACCAGAAGGCCAGCGCAAGTGTCGGCCAGACCGGTACGCAAGTGAAACTGTCTTACTCGCAGGGTATCGAAGGCACTTATCTGCTGAGCACCAGCAATGCGAAACTCGCGGCGATGCTGGGTAACGGCAAAGGCGTGGTCTCGACCTCGGACGGCAAGGTCATCACGACGGACGAGCCGGGCGGCGGCGCCAACAACGGCAACTACGGCGGCGGCACCGGTTCCAGTGCCCCGAGCGCCACCCCCCCGAAGGGCGGCAGTACGTCGAACGCGGGCAACAGCGTCGATGGTGCGCCGTCGGGCAACTACAACAATGGCGTCGGCAATGGCGCCGGCAGCGACAACAGCAACGGTGCGACGGTGATCACGCCGGCCGCCGGCGGCCAGGAGGGCGGTGCGATCGTCCAGCTGCCGATCCCGGCCCAGAACGGCAATGGGAACGGCAATGCCGGTGGCGACATCGGCGCGGGCCTGCCGGACCTGCCGGCGGCCCCGGCGGCTGCCGTGCCGGAACCGTCGTCCATCGCCCTGATGATGGCGGGCATGCTCGGCGCGATGGGCATCGTTCGTCGCCGCAAGCGCTGATCGACGCGCTGCGCGACACCATGGACGCCCCCGCCCCGCGCGGGGGCGTTTGCTTTGTGCGCCAGGTTTTCCGCCGGTGATTTCGGGTACAATCTTTTGAACGGTCGTGCTTTTTTGGCCGGCATAACAAAGGAGACAACATGGACCTGACCTATACCGGCGACGACCTGGCCTTCCGCGACCAGGTCCGCGCCTTCCTCGAGGCCGAGCTGCCGGCCGACCTGCGCCACAAGGTTCACAACCGCCTGCGCCTGCACAAGGACGACTACGTACGCTGGCACCGCATCCTCGCGCGCCAGGGCTGGGTCGCGCCCGGTTGGCCGCGCGAGTACGGCGGCCCCGGCTGGACGCCCGTGCAGCGCCACATCTTCGAGGAAGAATGCGCCCGCGCCGGTACGCCGCCCGTGCTGCCGTTCGGCGTGAACATGGTCGCGCCCGTCATCATGGCGTTCGGCAGCGAGGAACAGAAAGCGTATTACCTGCCGCGCATCCTGGCGTGCGAGGACTGGTGGTGCCAGGGTTATTCCGAACCCGGCGCCGGTTCCGACCTGGCGTCGCTGAAGACGACGGCCACGCGCGACGGGGATGACTACATCGTCAACGGCCAGAAGACCTGGACGACATTGGCCCAGCACGCCGACATGATCTTCTGCCTCGTGCGCACCGACCCGACCGTGCGCAAGCAGGAGGGCATCTCGTTCCTGCTGATCGACATGCATGCGCCCGGCGTCACCGTGCGCCCGATCATCATGCTGGACGAAGACCACGAAGTGAACGAAGTCTTTTTCGACAATGTCCGCGTGCCGGCGGCCAACCTCGTCGGCCAGGAAAACCGCGGCTGGACCTATGCCAAATACCTGCTGGGCCACGAACGCACGGGGATCGCGGCCGTGGGCCGGTCCAGGCGCGAGCTGGCCCGGCTCAAGGAACTTGCACGGCGCGAACAGAAGAACGGCGAGCCGCTGCTGCGCGATCCGCTGTTCGCGGCGAAGGTCGCGGACCTCGAGATCGAGTTGATGGCGCTCGAGATGACGGTACTGCGCGTGCTCGCCCAGGCGGACAAGGCGCCGGGACCGGAAGCGTCCGTACTGAAGGTGCGCGGCACCGAGATCCAGCAGCGGCTGTCGGAACTGATGGTCGAGGCGGCCGGCCCGCTGGCGCTGCCGTTCGACCCGGCTTACCTTGAAGGCGAACACGAGCACAGCGTCATCGACGACGACTTCGCCGCGCCGCTGCTCCCCCATTACTTCAATTTCCGCAAGACGTCGATCTACGGCGGATCGAACGAGATCCAACGCAACATCATCTCCCAGATGATCCTGGGCCTGTGAGGAAAGACATGGACTTCAACTTCAAGGAAGAGCAGCTGCAACTGGCGGACGCGCTCAAGCGCTGGATCGCGCGCGACTACACGTTCGAGGCGCGCCGTGCCATCGTGGGCTCGCCGGCCGGCGTGTCCGATGCCGCCTGGGCCACGCTCGCCGAGCTCGGCCTGACCGCGCTGCCGCTGCCGGAAGCGCAGGGCGGTTTCGATGGCGACGCCGTCGACATGTTCGTCGTGATGCAGGAACTCGGCCGTGGTCTCGTTGTCGAACCGTATTTCGCGACCATGTTCGGCGCCGAGTTCCTGCGTCGCGGGCGTGCGCATGAAGCGCTGCTCGAACGCGTGGCGGCGGGCGACCTGAAGCTGGCGTGCGCGCTGGGCGAGCGCCAGTCGCGCCATGACTTGCGCGACATTGCAACACGCGCCACACGTGACGTCTCGGACGGCGACGGCTGGCGCCTGCACGGCGAAAAGAAGGTCGTGCTGCACGGTGCCCAGGCGGGCGTGCTGATCGTTTCGGCCAGGACGGCCGGCGCGCAGCGCGACGAGGATGGCATCACGCTGTTCGCGGTGCCGGCGGACGCGGCGGGCGTCGTCACGCGCGACGTGCGCATGCTGGATGGCCAGCGCGCGGCGGACGTGCTGCTGCGCGACGTGAAGGTCGGGGCGGATGCAGTGATCGGCACGGTGGGCGAAGGGTGGTCCATCCTGGAGGCGGCGGCCGACCATGGCGCCGGCCTGCTGTGCGCGGAAGCGCTCGGTGCGATGGATGCGCTGTTCGGGGCGACGCTCGACTACCTCAAGACGCGCCAGCAGTTCGGCGTGCCGATCGGTAAGTTCCAGGCCCTGCAGCACCGCATGGCCGACATGTACGTGCATCTGGAGCAGGCCCGTTCGATGGCGCTGCTGGCCGCCGTGCGCCTGGCCGCCGAGCGCCTGGCCGATGATGCACGCGCAGGCGACGGCAACGCGGCCGCCGAGCGCCGCCGCGCCGTCGCGGCCGCGAAGTACCGCGTGGGCCAGACGGCCCGCTTCGTCGGCCAGCAGGCGATCCAGCTGCACGGCGGGATGGGCGTGACGGACGAGTTGCCGGCGTCGCATTACTTCAAGCGCCTGTCGACGATCGAGCTGACCCTGGGCGATTGCGACCACCACCTGGCCCGCTTCATCGCGCAGCCGGGCTTTTACGACGACGAGGAGGCGGCAGCATGAAGGATTACTGGTATTTCGAGGATTTCGAGCCCGGCCAGGATATCGACCTGGGCACGCGCGCCGTCACGGAAGCAGAGATCGTCGCGTTCGCCCGGGAATTCGATCCGCAGCCGTTCCACGTCGACCGCGACGCCGCCGGCGGCTCCATCTACGGCGGCGTGATCGCCAGCGGCTGGCACACGTGCAGCATGATGATGCGCATGGTCGTCGACGGCTTGATGAACCGGTCGGCCAGCATGGGCTCGCCGGGCCTGGACGGCGTGCGCTGGCACGCGCCCGTGCGCGCGGGCGACACGCTGAACGTGCGCTACCGGACCGTGCAGGTGAAGGCGTCCACCTCGAAGCCGGACCGCGGCGTCGTCTGGTCGAAGTGGGTCGCGCTCAACCAGCACGGCGAGACCGTGTGCACGGTCGAGGGCATGGGCATGTTCGGGCGCCGCCCAAGCGGGGAGCGGGGCCATGGCTAGCGCCTTGCACGAGGTGACGGGGCTGGATGCGCTGCGGGCCCTCGTCGGCACGGAACTGGGCCGGTCGCGCTGGTTCGAGATCGGCCAGGACCGCATCGCCACGTTCGCCGACGCCACCGACGACCACCAGTGGATCCACATCGACCCGGAACGCGCGGCGCGCGAATCGCCGTTCCGCGGGACCGTGGCGCACGGGTTTCTCACCCTGTCGTTGCTGCCGTCGATGCTGTCCGACGTGCTCGTGATGGTCGACGCGAAGCTCGTCGTGAACTACGGCTTGAACAAGGTGCGCTTTCCCGCGCCGGTGCCGGCCGGCAGCCGCGTGCGCGCGGCGATCGTGCTGGCGGCGCTGGAAGATGAAAACGGATCGAGCCAGTTGACGCTCGACGTCACGGTCGAGCGCGAAGGCGGTACAAAGCCGGTGTGCGTGGCCGAATTCCTCGTGCGCCGCTACGCTTGATGACGATGCGTCAGGCGACGCAGTCGGCGCCGCCCATGCGGTAGCGGTTGCGGCCTTCGGCCTTGGCCTGGTAGAGCAGGGCGTCGGCCACCTGGATCAGGTCGGCCGGAATGCTGTGCTCGCCCGGCACCATGCAGGCGATGCCCATGCTGGCGGTCAGGCGCGCGGCCGTCGGCGACGCGGCATGCGGGATGGCCATCTGCTCCAGCTCCGTCATGAGGCGGTGCGCCACGCCGGTGGCGCCGCGCCCGTTCAGCTGCGGCAACAGGATCGCGAATTCCTCGCCGCCGTAGCGCGCCACGAGGTCCTGGGTGCGTGCGGCCGCGCGCCGCATCGCCGTCGCGAATTGCACGAGCGTCGCGTCGCCGGCCTGGTGGCCGTAGTGGTCGTTGTACAGCTTGAAGTGGTCGATGTCGACGAGGATCAGCGCCACCGGCAGGCCCGCGCGCCCGCAGCGGCGCCATTCGGCATCCAGGCGCTCGTCGAAGGCGCGGCGGTTCGCGACGCCGGTCAGCGCGTCGGTGAGGATCAGGGCACGCAGTGCGTCGCGCTGGCGCTTGACGGTCAGTTGCGTGCGCACGCGGGCCCGCACGACGGCGGCATTCACCGGCTTGCTGATGAAGTCGGCGGCGCCGGCGCCCAGCGCGCGCGTCTCGTCCTCGGGCGACTTCAGCGCCGTCACGAAGATCACGGGGATGTCGCTCGTCTCGGGCGCCGCCAGCAATTCCTTGCAGACGGCATACCCGTCCATGCCGGGCATGACGGCGTCGAGCAGGATCAGGTCGGGCTGCTGGGTACGGGCGATCTCGAGCGCGCGCGGACCGTCCATCGCGAACAACACCTCGTGCTCGTCCTGCAGGGCGCCGTGCAGGATCTGGATGTTTTCCATCGCATCGTCGACCACCAGGATGCGGCCGTTGACGGCCATGTCGGTCCAGCTCATGCATCCTCCTTCGTATCCAGTAGCGTTCGCACCAGCTGCGCGGCCTCTTCGAAGCGCAGCGTCGCGACGGCGTCCGCGAGCGGCGCCACCTGGCACGGTTCGAGCCGGGCGAGGGCGGGGCGCAGCGTCTCGAACTGCGCGATCGCTTTCATGTTGTTATTGTGGAGCAAATCCAGGAGCTGCGCCAACTCCCGCTGCAGGATAGCGCTATCTTCCGGCGCCGCGGCGGCCGCGGGAGTGGCTTGCGGTGCGGGAAGGTCGCGCGCCGCCTCCAGCACGACGGTCAGCGCGGCGTCGAGACGGGCGAGGCGCAGCGCGAGCGCCGCGTCGTCTTCGCTGCGCAGCGCCTGTTCCAGCTCCAGCGCCTGGCCCGCCACGTCCGTCGCGCCCAGGTTGGCGGCGACACCGCGCAGGCGGTGCGCGGCCTGGCCCGCCCTGGCGCGGTCGCCGGCGTCGAGCAGGGCGCGGATGTCGGCCACGGCACCGCCCTGCGAGCTCTCGAAGCGTTTGAACAGTGCGGCGAAGCTGGCGAAATTGCCGCCGAAGCGGGGCAAGGTCGTCTTCAGGTCGATGCCGGAAATGTACGCCGGCACGGCCAGGCCGTCCGCGAGCGCCGTCCGCGCGCTTTCGGGCGGCGCCATCGCCGGGCGGCCGGTGATACGGACCAGCATGTCCACCAGTTCATCCACGTCGATCGGCTTGGCGAGGTAATCGTTCATGCCCGCGGCCAGCGCGCGGCGCCGGTCCTCGTCCAGCGCGTTCGCCGTCATCGCGATGATCGGCAGGCGCTCGAGTCCCATGGCACGGATCGCGTGGGTCGCCTCGAAGCCGTCCATCACCGGCATCTGCAGGTCCATCAAGACCGCGTCGTAGGGCGCCGCGACGTGGGTTGCATGTTCGGCCAGCATGCTGACGGCAATGCGGCCGTTGGCGGCGAAATCGACGCTGGCGCCTGCGTGCACGAGCACGTAGTTCGCCACTTCCTGGTTGAGCAGGTTGTCCTCGACGACGAGCACGCGCAGGCCCGCGAGGCGCCCGCCCAGCGCCGCGGGCCGGGCCGGCGCCGGTGCCGGCGCGCCGCTGCGCAGTTCCGCCAGCACGTCGGCCAGCGCGCCCGGCGTGAACGGCTTCGCAAGCACGGCGTCGATGCGCAGGTCGGCGGCCAGCGCATCGAGGCGCTCCCGTTCCGGGTCGGCCGCCAGCAGGGCGCAGCGGGGCATGGCGATGGCCTGGTCGGCGCGCGCGAACGCGATCACGGATGCGCCGTCCAGGTCGCCCAGCACGCTGTCGATGAACGCGACGTCGAACGGGCCGGCGGTGCGCAGCAGCGCGAGCGTGTCCGCGCCGCTGGCCGCCGTGTCGACGTGCCAGCCGCGCCCCGCGAGCAGGGCGGCCAATGCGGCGCGGCTGCTGGCGTTGTCGTCGGCGACGAGAATGCGCAGCGGCGGCGTCTCCGCTTTTGCCGGCGCGGTGCCGGCCGCGACGCCGAACGGGGCGGTGAAGCGGAACGTGGCGCCCCGGCCCGGCACGCTGTCCACGCGCAAGTCGCCGCCCATCAGGCGCACGAGACGGCGGCTGATCGCGAGGCCCAGGCCCGTACCGCCGTACTTGCGGCTCGTGGAGGTGTCGGCTTGCGAGAACGCCTCGAACATGCGCTGCTGCTGTTCGGGCGGGATGCCGATGCCGGTGTCGCGCACGGTGAAGGCCAGGGCATCCGGGCCGGCCGGCTCGATGGTGAGCACCACTTCGCCCCGCTCCGTGAACTTGATCGCGTTGCTGACGAGGTTGAGCAAGACCTGCCCGAGGCGCATCGGGTCGCCCACGAGGCGCGCCGGCACGTCCGGGTGGACGGCGAACACGGGCTCGATGCCCTTGTTCCACGCGCTCGTGGCGGACATCGCGGCGATGCTGGCCAGGACGTCGTCCAGCGCGAACGGCGTCTGTTCGAGCACGAGCTGGCCCGCTTCCACCTTGGAATAATCCAGCACGTCGTTGAGCATCGACAGCAGCGATTTCGCGGCCATCTGCATGCGCGCCACGTAGCCCCGCTCGCGCCGGCCCAGGTCGGCCTCCTCGAGCAGGCGCGCGAGGCCGATGACGGCGTTCATCGGCGTGCGGATCTCGTGGCTCATGTTGGCGAGGAATTCGCCCTTGGCGCTGCTGGCCGCCTCGGCCGCGCGCAGCGCTTCCTCCAGGCGCGACTGGGTGCGTTTCAGTTCCGTGATGTCCGCATGCAGCATGTAGAAGCCCTGCACGCGGCCGTCGGCGTCGACGTCGGGGATGTAGCTGCTCCACGCCTGGATCGTCTTGCCGCCGCCCTGGCGCTGGAGCCGGCTTTCGAAGAACTGGCGTTCGCCGCGCAACACGGCATCCACGTGCGGCTGCACGTCCTGGATCTGGTCCTCGTCCACGAGATCGTGCATCGTACGCCCGATGACGTCGGCCGCGCCGCGTTCGAGCCACTCGAGATAGGGCTTGTTGGCGAAGCGGCAGCGCAGGTCCGCGTCCCAGTAGCCGACGAGCGCGGGCAGGTGGTCCGTCACGGTGCGGATCATGCGTTCGCTTTCTTCCAGCCGGCGGCTGGCGGCGCGCAGCGCGGCGGCCGTCTCCACGCGCGCCGTGATGTCGCGGATGGTGCCCTGCACGATGCCGCGGCCGCCGATGTCCACGCTGTTGAGCAGCACGTCGGCGTGGAATTGCGTGCCGTCGCGGCGGCGGTAGATCCACTCGAAGCGGTTGCCGCCCGTGTCGAGCGTGCGCCGCATCGCCTCGTGCCACAGTTCGTCCGAGCGGCGCCCGTTCGGCTGGCATTCGGGCGAACTGCTGGCCGGCGCCATCGCGAGGAATTCGTCCGCGCCCGCGCAGCCGAACAGGTCGATCGCCGCCTGGTTGGCGCTGATGAAGCCGGCCCCGTAGGCGATCAGCACGTGGGCGTCGCCCGAGCCCTCGAACAGCCCGCGGAACAGCACTTCGTTGTCGCGGTTGCGCTGTTCCTGGCGCTTGCGCTCCGTGATGTCGAGCACGACGGCGTTGATGCCGACCAGGTCGCGGTCGGGCCCGTACACGGGGTAGTAGCTGCAGATCCAGTGGCGCATGACGCCCGGTTCCGCGGGCGATTCGCCGCTGTCCTCGACGTCGATCAGCGGGCGCCCGGTCGTCAGCACGTGGCGGTAGGGCTGTTCGATGTGGATGCCGCGTTCGCCCAGCAGGTCGGGCAGGGTGTGGCCGATGTGGGCGTTGGCCGGCAGCGCGTTCACGGCCGCCAGGTAGTCGTTGATCATCACGACTTTCAGGCTGCGGTCGAGGAACGCCAGGCCCACCGGCGCCGTCGCGTACACGGTGGCCAGCATGGCGGACGAGCGCCGCAGTTCGTTGGTGCGCTGGGCCACTAGCGATTCCAGGCCGGCGCGGTACTGCTGCAGTTCGCCTTCGACCTTGCCGAGCGCGCGCGCGACGGTCGCCGCCTCGCGGATCGCCAGCGGCGGGATCACGAGCGCCTCGCCGCGGCCGAGGGCGGCCGCCGGTTCGGTCAGGGCGCGCACGGAGCGCGCGATCGAGTCGCCGATGCGCCAGGCCAGCCCCAGGCTGATGGCCAGCATGACGGCGATCCAGGACAGCGTGGTGAACGGATCGGGGCCGAGGATCTCGCGCGCGGCGTGGCGCGGGAAGCCGATCGCCACCGCCCAGTCGTGGCCCAGCGTGCGCGCATAGGCCGAGTACATGGCCTGCGGACCGTGCGCCGTCAGCTCGACGATCCCGACCGCGTTGTGCGCCACCGCCTTGGCCAGCCCGGGATGCATCTTGTCGCCGATGCCGTGCGGCGTGTGGCCACGGTAGGCGACCAGCCGGCGATTGTTGTCGAATACGATCGCGCTCCAGTGCGGCGGCAGGTTCTGGTTGGCCAGCAGCTCCTGCAGGCGGCGCGGGCGCAGTTCGACCGTGACGGCATACGCAACCTTGCCGTCGCGCCAGACCGGCACGGTGATCGCGATCACCCACGGCTGCGTGGCGTCGCCCCGGTGCAGGCCGGACGTGAAGGCGTCGCCGCTGGCGAAGACGGCGCGGATGTCGGCCTCGTTGCCGCGCGCCGGCAGCGCGCTGCCGAGGGGATGGCGGGTGTCGAGGAGGATTTTGCCGTCCGGGGCGCTGACCGCGACGGCATAGGCGGGGAACTCGGGCCGCAGCAGCCGGCGCGCGGCCGTGTGGAAGGCGGCCAGGTCGCCGTTGGCGAGATTCGCCTGGTTGGCCAGGGTGCGCGCCGCCGTTTCGCCGTTGGCGAGGTCGCGGTCGACGGCCGCCGCCAGGGCGCGCGCGATCATCTCAGCATCCTCGGCGACATGGGCCCGTTCGCGTTTGTCGGCGTCGGTGGCGAACACGAAGTAGCCGACCAGGATCGGCAGGGCGCACGCCAGCACGAGCGTCACGAGCTTGTGCCGGATGGAAGGGAGGGAACGACGTCGTAACAACTGCACTGCAAGCTCCGCGAATAGTGCGCAGCCCAGGCGCCTTGCGAGCATGGTAGCCCAGCGGGAGCCTCCCTGTAAATTCGGGGTCAGAGTGAGATGCACCGATATGGTGGACAGGTTAAATCAGGTAC
>CBIHRX010000258.1:0-9596 GCA_966212555.1 uncultured Massilia sp. | reverse complement strand
CCTACGCGTACGTCGCCCGGATGCTGGACGACGCCGGCGTCGCCTACCTCCACGCGGCCGATTCGCACGCGTGGGCCGGCGCGCCGGACATGGACCGCATCCTCGCCGTGCTGCGCCCGAACTTCGGCGGCGCCATCATCGCCAACGGCGGCCTCGATCCGGCCGCCGCCGATGCCCTGATCGCATCCGGCCTGGCCGACCTGGCGTCGTTCGGCCGCGGCTTCATCGCCAACCCCGACCTCGTCGAGCGCATCCGCCGGGGCGGGCCGTACAACACCCCCGACCCGTTCACGTTCTACGGCGGCGGCGTCCACGGTTATCTCGACTACGAGCCGCTGGCCGCCTGACCGAAAGGAAGTCGCGCCCGTTTCATGGCGGGCGTAGATTCCGTCACCATCACAAGGAGTTTTCATGCACACCCCTGCCAAACACGCTCCCGACATCGCCCCCGGCATGGTCCGGCTGCTGGCCGCGTCGGCCGGCCTGATCGTCGCCAACCTCTATTACGCGCAAACGCTGGTGGGCCCGATCAGCGCCGCCACCGGCCTGTCGCCCGCAGCGGCCGGCCTGATCGTCACCCTGACGCAGGTCGGCTACGCCCTCGGCCTGCTGTTCATCGTCCCGCTGGGCGACCTGCTCGAGAACCGCAAGCTCGTGTTCTCCGCCCTCCTCGCCACGGCCGCCGCGCTGGCCGCCGCCGCGTTCAGCACCAGCGCCTGGCTGTTCCTCGCCGCCTCGCTGGGCATCGGCCTCGGCGCAGTCGCCGCGCAGATCCTCGTGCCGTTCGCCGCGCACCTGTCGCACGAAGCGACGCGGGGCCAGGCCGTCGGCAAGGTCGTCAGCGGGCTGCTGCTGGGGATCATGCTCGCCCGCCCGGCCGCGAGCCTGATCGCCGACTACGGCAGCTGGCACCTCGTGTTCGGCGGTGCCGCCGTCGCGGTGTTCGTGCTCGCCTTCGTCCTGCGCGCGAAACTGCCGCAGCGCGTGCCCGTGCACAGCCTGTCGTACGGCCGCCTGATCGGGTCGCTGTGGCATTTGCTGGCGACGACACCCGTGCTGCGCCGCCGCGCCGCCTACCACGCCGGCCTGTTCGGGGCGTTCAGCCTGTTCTGGACCGTCACGCCGCTGATGCTGGAAGGCCCGCAATTCCACCTGTCGCAATCGGGCATCGCGATCTTCGCCCTCGTCGGCATGGCGGGCGCCGTCGCGTCGCCGGTGGCGGGTCGCCTCGCCGACGCCGGCCACACGCTGACGGCGACCGCCGCCGCGCTCGTCCTCGGCATCGTCGGCTTCGCGCTGCCTTTGTACCAGCCGGCATCGCGCGCACTGGCGCTGGGCATCCTCGTCGTCGCCTCGATCGTGCTGGACATGGCCGTCGCCGCCAACCTCGTGCTCGGCCAGCGCGCCATCTTCGCCCTCGGCGCGGAAGTGCGCAGCCGCCTGAACGGCATCTATTTTGCGCTGTTCTTCGCCGGCGGCGCGCTGGGGTCCGCCGCCGGCGCCTGGGTGTATGCGCACCACGGCTGGCACGCCGCGCTGCTGACCGGCATGGCCTTCCCGGCCGCCGCCTTGCTCGTCTGGTTCGGCGAACTGGCCGGCCGCGGCGCGGCCACGGGCGCAACCGCATCATGATCCCGCGTGCCCTGGTCATCGGCGGCTCGCTCGGCGGGCTGCTGGCCGCGAACACGCTGAGAACCATCGGCTGGAGAGTCGACGTGTTCGAGCGCTCGCCCCACGCGCTGGACAGCCGCGGCGGCGGCATCGTGCTGCAGCCGGACGTGCTGCACGCGTTCCACTTCGCGGGCATCCGGCCGGCCGGCGCGCTGGGCGTGGCGTCCGGCGACCGCATCTATCTTGACCGTGCGGGCGACGTCGTACGGCGCGACTACCAGCCGCAAACGCAGACGTCGTGGAACATGCTGCACTCGACCCTGCGCCGCGCACTGCCCGACGATTGCATCCACCCGGGCGAGACGCTGGAGCGCATCGAACAGGCCGGCGGCCAGGTGCGCGCGGTGTTCGCGAGCGGCCGCGTCGAGACGGGCGACCTGCTGATCGGCGCGGACGGCGCGCGGTCCACGGTCCGCGCGCTCGTGCTGCCGGACGTGGCGCCGGACTACGCGGGCTACGTCGCGTGGCGCGGCCTCGTGCCGGAGGCGGATCTCGACGCGGACAGCCGCGCGGTGCTGGACGGCGTGTTCGCGTTCCAGCATGACGACGGCGAACAGATGCTGCTGGAATACCTCGTTCCGGGCGAAGACGGGTCCACCGCGCCGGGCCGGCGGCGCTGGAACTGGGTGTGGTATCGCAAGGTGCCGGAGGTTGCCCTGCCCGCCGTGCTGACGGACCGCGCCGGCCGCACGCACGCGTTCTCGCTGCCGCCGGGCGCGCTGCCCGATGCGCAGGCGGCCTTGCTGCGCGCCGACGCGCTCGATTTTCTCGCGCCGCAGTTCGACGCGCTCGTGCAACGAACGAAGGAACCGTTCGTGCAGGCGATCCTCGACCTCGCCGTGCCGCGCATGGTGTTCGGCCGCGTACTGCTGCTGGGCGACGCCGCGTTCGTCCCGCGCCCGCACACGGCCGGCGGCGCGGCCAAGGCGGCGGCCAATGCGCTGGCGCTCGCACAGGCGTTACAACGATCCGATCAGCCGATCGATGCGCGCCTGAAGGAATGGGAAGTCCTGCAACTGCGCGCCGGCCGCGCCATGGTCGACTGGGGCCGGCGTCTCGGCGACGGCATCATGGGTGTGCGGCGAGCAGCAGGGAACACAGGTTCCCGCGCCGGAACGTCGGGTCCTTGAACGCGAGGAAGTCGTCGTTGAAGGTGCCGAACGTCGTCTCGGGACGGTGCTTCACGCCGTCGTAGAACGTGTCGATGACCTGGTGCGCGAAATCGTGGCCGCGCGGGTGCGCCGCGAGGATCGCGTCGCGCTCCGCCGCCGGGATGGCGTCGATGCCGCGTCCCACCATGTCCATGCCGGCGCCGGCCTGCACGAGGCGGATCTCCGGATGCAGGTGCTCGGGAATGCCGGGCGTCGTGTGCAGCGCGATCGCGAGCCAGACCCGTTCGATGTCGTGCTCGCCGATCCCGTGGCCGCGCAGGAAATCGCGGGCCGCGTTCGCGCCGTCGACCTCGAAGCGCAGCCGGCTGCCGTGGTAGTGCGGCGTGATGCCGATGTCGTGGAACATGGCGGCCGCGTACAGCAGCTCGGGGTCGAACGCGAGGCCGAGCCGCTCGCCCAGCAGCGCGCCCCACCAGTACACGCGGGCGGAGTGATGGAACAGCATGTCGCCGGCCGTGTCGCGCACGTATTGCGTGATGTCGCGCGCGAGACGGCTGTCGGGCAAGGCGCTCATTTCGAAGCCGGGAGCACGAGCTTCTGCTCCCCCTCGTCCAGAACAAAAACAGCGAGCAGCGTCGCCGGCTTGTCCTGGCTGGCATTACGGGTCACCTGGTGGCGCGCGCCCGGGTCCTCGTACCAGAACTCGCCCGTGCGGTAGACCCTGGGAGGCGCGTCGTCGACGGCGCTGACGATTTCGCCGGACAGCACCTGCGCGTAGATGAAGGACGACTTCGGATGCGTGTGCGGCGGCGACGACGCGCCGGGCGCGAACGACACTTCCACCGCCACCAGCGCCTTGCCGGGCACGTTCGGCAGCGCGCGGTGGAACAGGGGTTTCACCGTCTCGTGCGCACCGGCCGCGCCGGCCAGCAGCGCCAGGCACAAGGCAATCGCGGATTTCATCGCCGCCTCCTCAGCGCGCCGCCGTCACGGCGGCCGGCGTCGCGCGGAAGCTGATCGCCATCCGGTTGTACGCATTCATCTGGCCGATCGCGATGGTGAGATCGGCCAGTTGCTGCTGGCTGAACACGGCCGCGGCGGCCGCATGGTCCGCATCCGGCACGCCCGTCTCCGCCACCTTCGTCACGGTCTCGGCCCACGCGAGCGCCGCGCGCTCCGTCGTGTCGAACAGGCTCCCCGCCTCGCGCCAGGCCGGCACCAGCACGAGCTTCTCGACGTCGACGCCTTCCTTCAGCAGGTCGCGCGAGTGCATGTCGATGCAATAGGCGCAGCCGTTGATCTGCGAGACGCGCAGGTACACGAGGTCGACGAGCACCTTCGGCAGGCCGCTGTTCAAGATGTGGCCGTACACGCCGCCGAGTGCCTTCATGCCGGCCGGGGTGGCCGCGTTGTAATCCATACGTTGCGTCATTTTGTTTCTCCCTGGTTGAAGTGGATGAAGACATGATGCGCGTTGCAGTGGCCAAAAAACAGTGCCAAGTTTGATCATTTTTAATGTACCATCGGCCATGACCACGCTGTCCATCGGCCTCGACCGGGCCCGAAAAACACCCCTCGCCACGCAGATCTACGCGGCCATCCGCGCCGGCATCGAATCGGGACAGATCCCGGCCGAGGCGAAACTGCCGTCCTGGCGCGACCTGGCGGCGCAACTGGGCGTGTCGCGCGGCACGGTGCGCATCGCGTACGAACGCCTCGTCGACGAGCAGCTCGCGACGAGCTACGGCGCGGCCGGCACCCGCGTCAACGCGCGGCCGGCCGCACCCGGCACGTCCGGCCACGCGCACGCGCACTCACCCGATCCGGCGCCGATCCCCGAGCTGTTCCCCACGTTCGGCGCCACGCCGCTGCCGTTCCAGATGGGCGTCCCGGCCCAGGACGCGTTCCCGTACAAACTGTGGTCGCGCGTGATGGTGCGCGCGGCCCGGCACGCGGCGGCGAGCCCCGTCGGCTATCCCGATCCGCGCGGCGATCCGGACCTGCGGCGCGAAGTGGCGGCCTATCTCGGCATCGCGCGCGGCATCCGCTGCAGTCCGTCCCAGGTGTTGATCACGGCCGGCTTCGCGGGCGCGCTGGGGCTCGTCGTGCGTGCGCTCGCGCTGGAAGGGCAAGGCGCGTGGTTCGAGGATCCCGGCTTTCCGCTGACGCGCACCGCGTTGTCGCTCGCGGGCATGGCCGTGACGGCGGTGCCGGTCGACGCCGAAGGCATGGATGTCGCCGCCGGCATCCGCACGGCGCCGGACGCGCGCCTCGCCCTCGTGACGCCGGGCCAGCAGGCGCCGCTCGGCATGACGATGACGCTCGCGCGCCGTCGCGCGCTGCTGGACTGGGCCGGCGCCAACGGGGCGTGGATCGTCGAGGACGACTACCTCAGCGAGCTGCAGCTGGAAGGCCGCGCGGCCCCGGCGCTCGCGTCGCTCGACCAGGGCGGACGCGTGCTGCACATCGGGACGTTCAGCAAGACGATCAGCCCCGCGCTGCGCCTCGGCTTCCTCGTCGTGCCGCCGGCGCTGGCGCGCCCCTTCGGCGACGTCGCCGCCTGCCTGGCGCCGGCACCGGGCGCGCCCATCCAGCGCGCCGTCGCGGACTTCCTGCGGGAGGGCCACTACCTGCGCCATCTGCGCCGCATGAAACGCCTGTACGCGGCGCGGCGCGAAGCGTTGTTGCGCTGCCTGCGCAAGGAAGCCGCCGGCGTGATGGACGTGCAGGCGACGGCCGGGATGGCCGTCGTCACGCGCCTGCGCACGGATGCATCCGACGTCGCCGTCGCCGCGCGCGCCCTGCAGGCCGGCCTCGCGCCGGTGCCGCTGTCGCCGTGGTATATGCGGTCGCCCGCCACGCGCGGCCTGCTGCTGGGCGTGACCAACGTCGACGGACGCCGGCTCGTGGCCGATTGCCGCCGGTTGGCCGAGGTTGCTGACTTTATTGCCATGACAAAATAATCTACCGGTTGACGCTTTTAACAATTGACAAACTGTTGTGTCGTAAGAAATACTTTTCGACATGATCGAATTGAATGCCATCCGCAAAACGTACCGCTTGGGCGGCAGCGACATCCACGCCCTCGACGGCATCGACCTGCACGTGGCGCGCGGCGAATTCGTCGCCGTGATGGGGCCGTCCGGCTCCGGCAAATCGACCCTGCTGAACGTGCTGGGCGGCCTGGATCGCCCGGACAGCGGCCGCTACCGCCTGGCGCAGGACGAGATCAGCGCCCTCGACGACGATGCCGCGTCCGACGTGCGCAACCGCCGCATCGGTTTCGTGTTCCAGTCCTTTCACCTGCTGCCGCGCCTGACCGTGCTGGAAAACGTGCTGCTGCCGCAGCGCTATGCGCGCCAGCCCGACCCGGGGGCGCACGGCCGGGCGCGTGCCCTGCTCGACCGCATCGGCCTGGGCCAGCGTCTCGACCACCTGCCGGGCCAGCTCTCCGGCGGCCAGCTGCAGCGTGCCGCCATCGCGCGCGCGCTGCTGAACGAGCCGGACCTGCTGCTCGCGGACGAGCCGACCGGCAACCTGGATTCCGCCAGCGCGGCCGACGTGATGACCCTGCTGCGCGAACTGCACGCGGGCGGCCAGACGCTCGTGATGGTCACGCACGATCCGGCCATCGCCGCCAGCGCGCAGCGCACCATCCACCTGCGCGACGGCCGCGTC
The DNA here is from genome assembly GCA_966212555.1 of uncultured Massilia sp. Classification (GTDB taxonomy): domain Bacteria; phylum Pseudomonadota; class Gammaproteobacteria; order Burkholderiales; family Burkholderiaceae_D; genus Telluria. The sequence continues at coordinate 3,135 of CBIHRX010000258.1, read as the reverse complement.
GCCTGTCATCCATGAAGCGCCTCGTCCCGCTGCTGGCCTGCGTCGCCATCGCCGCCACGGCCGCGACGACCGCAGATACGCGCCCGGTCCTGCTGACGGGCGAAGTGGAAGCGCTGGATTCGCAGACGCTCTTTGTGCCGCCGTCGAACTCGTCGCCGATCGTGATCCGCAACTTCCTCGCCGAGGGCACGCAGGTGAAGAAGGGCGACGTCGTGCTGCGGATCGACTCCGCCAGCACGACCAATATCGACCAGCTCCGGATGGACCGCGAGCGCGCCCGCGCGAAGACCGACAGCGAGACGGCCACGCTGGAAGTCGCGGCCATCGAGGCGGACAAGGCGCTTGTCAGCGCCCGCGCCGCGCTGGACAAGGCGAAGGTCGACGCGGCGCTGCCGAAGCAGCAGATCATGGCGCTGGATTACGACCGCTACCAGGCGGAACTGGGCCGCGCCACGCGCGACCTCGCGATCAAGCAGGACAGCCTGAAGAATGCGCGCGCGGCCGTCGCCCGCCGCAAGGAAGACGGCGCGCTCGAAGTCAGGAAACTGCAGATCAACGAAGCGTTCCAGCTGGCCCAGCTGGCACAGGCGGAAGTGCGCGCCACGCGCGACGGCATCGTCGTCCACGGCTACAGCCCGTTCAACGGCGAGCGCATGGACGAAGGATCCACGGCCTGGCCGGGCAACGCGGCCGGCACGGTGCTGGGCGACGGCCGCATGGTCGTCACGGCCTGGGTGCTGGAAGCGGACCGCCCGTATCTGCGCGACGGCCAGGCCGTGAGCCTGCGCTTCGACGCGCTGCCGGGCGTCGTGGTGGCCGGCAAGCTGGCCGCCATCACGAGCGCGCCGGAAGCGAAGCCGCGCTGGGGACTCGGGCGCTATTTCCGGGCCAGGATCGTCCTGCCCGACGACCACGGCCTGCCGCTCGTCGCGGGCATGAGCGTGCTCGTGGAACCGCTGGCGCCCGGCGCCGCCGTGCCGCACGCCCGGCAAGCCAGGGCCGCCGCCCCCGCCGCGCTGGCGATCGAAGGCGAGATCGCGTCGCGCCGGACCATGCCGGTGTCGCCGCCGACCATCCCGTACATCTGGCAGTACAAGCTGGCGTTCCTCGCGCCGGAAGGCACGCTGGTGCAGGCGGGCCAACCCATCGCCGTGTTCGAATCCATGGAGGTGATGAACCAGCTGATCTCGCTGCAAGGCACGCTGAAGGAACGCGAGCGGGCGCTGGACAAGCTGCAGCTGGACCAGGCCGAGGCCGACCGCGCGGGCCGACTGGCGCAGGCCGAGGCGCAGAGCAATGCGGACAAGGCCGCGCGCAAGGCCACCATGCCGAAGGAACTCATCCGCCGCGTCGACTACGACAAGCTCGTGGTCGACCGCACCGAGAAGGCGCAGCTGGCGCAGCTGATGCAGGCGCAGTACGAGGCGCAGCGGCGCGCGCGCCGGGCCGAGCGCGCCGGCCTGCAGTCCGACGTGGCGCAGTTGCGGGCAAAGATCGCCGGGCTGGTCAAGGGACAGGCGGCGCTCACCGTCGTGGCGCCGCGGCGCGGCCTGGTCCTGCACCGCATCGGCTTCAACGGCAGCAAGTCCACCGTCGGCAGCCAGGTGTGGATGGGCCTCTCCGTCGCGACCCTGGCCGATCCGGACCAGCTGCGCGTCGATGCGCGGGTGCCGGAAGCGCAGGCGGCCGGCGTGCGGGTGGGCCAGGCGGCGCGCGTCACCGTGGCCGGCACGCGGCAGACGCTGGCCGCGCACGTGACCGGGCTGGGACGCGCCTTCCACAGCAAATCGGCGGCGCAGGCGGCCGTCGTGCGCGACGTGCAGCTCGAATTCGACGCGCCGCCGAAAGACGTCAAGCCCGGCGCCGCCGTCCAGGTGGAACTGCTGCCGGCCACCGACCGCCGTGTCGCTTCGCTCCGACCATGAGACCTCGCATGCTACGCCTTTGCACCTCCGCCGCCGCGCTGGCGGTCCTGCTGTCCGGTTGCGGCGGCGCGTCGTCGACGGCAGGCGGCCCCGTCGAAACGCTGGCCCCGCGCGCGTGGACCGAAACCCTGGAAGCGGACGGCGAGATCCAGGCGGCCGCCAATACGCCGCTGGCGGTGCCGGGCAGCGGCTGGTCGCAGCGCGTGCTGGTGGACATGGTCCCGGACGGCAGCAGCGTCACGAAAGGCCAGGTCGTGGCCCGCTTCGACGCACCGCAGGCGCGCGCGGAACTGTCGCAGGCCGACCTCGAACTGCTGCGCAAGACGCTGGCCGAGGAAGCCAACCGCCAGGCCGCGGCCGTCGAGAAAGGCGTGCTGGCGGGCGAACGCGCGAAGGTCGAGGACGACCTGGGGCTCTCGCGCCGCTATGCCGGCGTCGACCTGTCCGTCTTTGCCCGCAACACCATCCTCGATGCGCTGGCCGACGTCGGCTTCCTCACGAACAAGCGCACCTACCTGGACTGGAAAGGAGGCCAGGCCCAGGCACGCGCCGCCGCACAGGACGCCGTACTGCATTCGCAGCGCGACAGCGTGGCGCAGAACGCGGCGCAGCAGCGCAAGAGCCTGGACGCGCTGGAACTGGTGGCGCCGCACGACGGCGTGTTCCTGCTGGCCGCGCGCTGGGACGGCGCCAAGCCGCAGGTCGGCGCCAACCAGATGGCGGGCGAACCGTTCGGCGCCCTGCCCGACCTCGACAAGCTCGTCGCCCACTTCAGCGTGGCCGAGGGCCAGGCCTACGGACTCAAGCCGGGCCTGCCCGTGCGCGTGCGCCTGGCCGGCACGGGCACAGAACTGGACCTCACGGTGACGCGGGTCGGCAGCAGCGCCAGCGTCATCTCGCCCGAGTCGCTCGTCAAGTACAGCGATTTCGACGCCGCCATCGGCACCGACACGGCGCGCAAGCTGGGACTGAAGCCCGGCCAGGCGCTGCACGGGACGGTGCACCTCGTGACGCAGGCGGCGGCGCTGACGGTGCCGAACATCGCGCTCGTGCAGGACGGCGCCGCCTACGCCGTGTACACGGCCGACGCGGGCCGCACCGTGAAGCACAAGGTCGAACTGGGCCGGCGCGGCCCGGTGCGCAGCGAAATCAGGAGCGGTCTCGCGTCCGGCGCGCAGATCGTGCTCCTTCCTCCGAAAGCCGACAAGTC
>CBIHRX010000257.1:0-9649 GCA_966212555.1 uncultured Massilia sp. | reverse complement strand
GCCGGCGGCAGCCTGCTCGTCGGACGGCGCCGCGCCGGTCGTCATCGATGCCGTCAGCGCGGCCTGCGCGGACGTTGTCGAGAACACGAAATGCGGCTTCGCGATGGGCACGTCGTCGATGCCGAACACGCCTTCGACGATGCCGTCCAGCTCGGGGGGCACGTGTACGGGGGCCGTGCGGCGGCGCGAGATCCCGGCCGCGTGCTCGACCCGCTCGATGGCCGTGCCGAACGCGGCGGTGACCCGGGCGGCCGTGCCGGACAGGACGATGCTGCGCGCGGCCGGCCGGCGTTCCAGCACGACGAGCCCGGCCTTTTGGGCGAATGCGGCGACGGCGTCGAGGTCGGCGTCGCTGGCGCCGTGCTGCGCGGCAAATTCGGCCCGCGTCAGATAGCGCCGCTGCGCCACGTTCACGTTCAGCGGATGCGGGGCCAGCGGTGCGCGGCGGCGCACGAACACGGTGACGTCGATGCGTTCGTCGTCCGGCGCCGGTCCGAGGGACCGCATGTCGGTGCTGGTTGCGGGCACGCTGCCCTGGAGTTTGACCATGTTTCACCTCGTTGGAAAATGGCCCGGCCGGTCCGGGCACCATCTGTCAGTGTGCGCGCCCGGGCAAGGCGGTTATTGATTGGCGCTAATTGCGCGCGCGCCCGTGCATTCGTATTACAATGAGAACGCGACTGTGAGCGCTAACATCCATAACAAAGGAGACGTGATGATCGACAGGAATCGGCGAGGTCTGGTCCTTGCCGCCGGCGGCGCGCTGGCGGCGGGCGCGGTGGGAGACATGGCATGGGCGGCCCCGCCCGATCGCAAGCTCGGCTATGCGATCGTCGGGCTCGGCTCCTATGGCCTGGGCATCATCATCCCGCAATTCAAGAACTGCAAGAACAGCCGCCTCGTCGCGCTGGTCAGCGGCGACCCGGCCAAGGCCAAGCGCGTGGCGCAGGAATACGGCGTCCCCGAGAAGAACCTCTACAACTACCAGAATTACGACGACATCCGCAACAATCCGGACATCGACATCGTCTACATCTGCCTGCCCGTCTCGATGCATGCCGAGTACACGATCCGCGCAGCCAAGGCCGGCAAGCACGTGCTGTGCGAAAAGCCGATGGCCGTGTCGTCGGCCGAATGCGAGTCGATGATCGCGGCCTGCCGCCAGGCCGGCAAGAAGCTGATGATCGGCTACCGCTGCCACTTCGAGCCGTACAACCTGGAAGCGCGCCGCATCGCGCGCGCGGGCGAGATCGGCAAGCTGCGCTATTTCCGCTCCGAACACGGCTTCACGTTCCGCGACCCGAACGCGTGGCGCCTGAAGAAGGCGCTGGCCGGCGGCGGTTCGATGATGGACATCGGCATCTACGCCCTCAACGCGGCGCGCTACATGACGGGCGAGGAACCGACCGCCGTCTATGCCCAGGAAACGACGGACCGCAAGGACCCGCGCTTCCGCGAAGTGGAAGACCAGATCGGCTTCCAGCTGGAATTCCCGTCCGGCGTGATCGGCTCGTGCCAGTCGATGTACAGCGCCAACCAGAACCACATCCTGCTGATGGGCGATAAAGGCCGCATCGAGATGGAACCGGCGACCGGCTACCACGGCAACCGGATGTGGGTCGGCAACGGCCGCGACAAGGAAGTCACGCCGCCGCCGGGTCCCGGCGCCACGCAATGGGCCGGCCAGCTGGACCACATGGCGCAATGCGTGCTGCAGGACCGCGAGCCGATCGTCGCCGGCGAGGAAGGCTTGCGCGACCTGCGCATCATCGAGGCGATCTACCAGTCGGCGCGCGAGCGGAAGCGCATCGTGCTGAAGGCCTGACGCGTTTAGTTTGACTTAGTATGGCGATCCGGTGACGTCCAGCCGGATTTGCCACACGGCGCCGGCGCCCGTCAGGAACAGCGTCTTGCCGTCGGCGCCGCCGAACGCGGCATTCGTCACGTTGGCGTCCGTGCGGATCGTCGCCAGCTGTTTCCCCTGCGGCGAGAACACGCGCACCCGCTTGGCCGGGTGCTCGGTCACGTAGACGTTGCCGTGGCAATCGACGGCCATGCCGTCCGGGATATCGAGCCCTTTCGCAATGTCGCGGCCCTGCCCCGGCACGCCGTTCACGATCGGGTAAGCGCGCAGCAAACCGTCGCCCGCGTTCACGTACAGCACGTCGCCGGCCGGCGACAGCGAGACGCCGTTCGGATTCGGCCGGCTGCCGTCGACCAGCGTCACCTTGCCGTCCGTGCCGACGCGGTACACGCCCGTGACGGGCTGTCCACCGGGCGCCGCCGCCTTCTGGAAATCCGGATCGCTGAAATAGATCGTGCCATCTTTCGCGATGGCGATGTCGTTCGGCGAATTGAACACCTGTCCCTTGTAATCGGCGGCCAGCGCCGTGCGCTTGCCGTCCGCGATGGCGTAGCGGGACAGCGCCTTGTACTTGTGCGTGGCCGCGACGAGGTCGCCATGCGCATCGACGGCGAGGCCGTTGCTGCCGCTGTCTTCCACCACCGTCGTCACCGTGCCGTCCGCCGCGAGCTTGCGGATGCGCGACGGGAAGCCGGGCGCGAACGTGAAATCGGAAAAGTACAGCGCGTCCTTGATCCACACGGGGCCTTCGTACAGGCCCGGTTCCTTGTGCGACGGCTTGACGCTCGCGATGCGTTCCGCGCGCAGTTCGCCGGTCGGTGCCGGGCCGCAGGCGGGTGCGGCGTGGGCCGCGTACGACAGGGTCAGCAGGAGGCCAGGGAGGGCGAGGACGGTGCGCGCGTGCATGGAATGCCTTTCGTTCGATGGTCGGAGAAATTCATTGTAGCGCTTCAATCGTCCTTCGTGTCCAGGGCGACCTTGCGATCGTCCTTGTAGCGGCACATATCGATGTGCTGCGATACGGCCGTCTGGCACCAGCCCATGCCGCGGCGCCGGCCCTCGCCATCGATACCGCCGGCGAACGCGACCTTGTCGACCGCCGGCCACTGGTAATCTCCATAGAACCATTTCCCGCGGATGGGCGCGGGATTGTGGGCCGGTACGAACACGCCGTCGCCATGCGCTTCGCCGTCCACGAATGCGGCTTCGAGCCGTCCATCCTGCGTGACGAGCACGCCGGCACCGGACGGCACCGCGTCCGCGACGCCGCCTTCATATGAGACCATCTTGCCGCCGGCCGGGAAGCCGATGCGCCCCGTGCCCCGCGCCATGCCCGCCGCGAAGTCGCCCTCGTACGCGACGCCCCGCTCGCTCACCAGCGTCCCGTGGCCCGAGGGCAGGCCCTGCGCGAAGTCACCTTCGTAGTAACTGCCGTCCGGACGCGTCCACTTGCCCTTGCCGTCCGGCTTGCCGCCGGCCACCGCGCCTTCGTAGACGGCGCCGCTCGTGTAGCGCAAGCTCTTGCCGTCCGGCGTCGCGCTGGTTTCCATGTCGGCCACGAGTTCCAGGTTTTCCATCAGCAGCGCGTCGAGCGGATTCTTGCCCGCCGCGTCGAACGCGACGGCGCTGCGGATACTCTTGATCGCTTCCTGCAATTGCTTGTTGCGCAGGTAAAGATGGGCCAGCGCGCGGAAAGCGCCGGGCGACGGTTCGTAGATGACCAGGGTGTCCAGGCCGGCGATGCCTTCCTCCACGGGTCCGATCGTGGGCGACAGCCTGTACACATTGCCCAGGACATAGTAGGCAAGCGGATTGGACGGGTCCGCCTTGATGGCGCGCCGGGACAGGCCGCGCGCTTCCTCGAGCGGCGCTTCCCAGCCTGCAGCGCCGGTGGCATGCATGGCGACCGCCGCCATCAGCAGGCCTTCCGCGTGGGTGGCCAGCAGGCCCGCATCGTTCGGGTAGCGCTTCAGGAGCGTGGTCAGGCGCGCCTCGGGATCGTCGACGGCGCCGCGCTGGACGGCGATGCTGGTCGCCTTGGGGTCGTCCGGGCGGAGCTTCAGGTTCGTTTCGATCAGTTCCCGCGCCACCTTGCTGTCGCGCTTCATAAAGCGCGGCACCACGTCGGCCAGGACGGCATAGGTCGCGCCTCGGTCGAGTTGCGTGACCTTCACGTCGACCTGCGGCAGCGCGAGCCCATCCTTGCCGGTCGAAAATCCGCGTGCCGTTAAACGACGCTCCACGTATTTGCGCATGTCGTTGTCGAGTTCCTCGTATGACTTCTTGAACGCGAAATGGATGGCCTGATCCTCGGACAGCCCCATGTTATGCAGACGCAGGTAATTGGCGAGTTGCCTGCGCAGTTCGGGACTCGAATTGAAGTAATGGATCGCATACTTCGCGCGGGCGTAAAAGCGCGCGGTATCCGTCATGCCGACGCGCGTCGCGTCGAAGTCGAGCTTGTGCGTGTTGAACAGCCACTTCGTGTCGAGATTGACCTTGCCCGACCGGTCGGTGAGCCAGTTTTCCCGCCCGCTGCCTTCAACGGTATGGCCAAACCACGCCATGCCGTCCTCGACGATCAACGACGACCAGTATTCCGACATCCCTTCGTCGTACCAGCGCGGATACGCCGTCGTCGCGGGCGAATAATGCATGAGGAAATGGTGGTACTCGTGCAGGATGGTCGCGCGCGCGAAGTCGCTCGTCGCGGCGGACGTGGCGTAATCCTCGATCCTGGCAATGGCCGCGTAACCGTAGCGCGACAACTGGAACATGCCGGCGATATTCCGGGGCAGGCCCAGGATGGCAAAACTGCTCCGGCCCATCGCGACGATCGTCAGCGGCGGCCCGTCCAGCGATTGCGCGCCGCGCACGCGGTTGGAAATGTACCGCAGGTTTTCCAGGTCGACGATCATGTGGCGCGCGACGTCTTCCCGCTGGTCGGTGACGACCCGGAAATGCGGACTGTCGATGGCGATCCAGTGCTGGTCGACGAGATCGCTCACGTCGCCGGCTTGCGCCAGCGGCATCGACAGGAACAGGATGTACAGCGCGCGGCGGAGGCGGCGCAGGGGCGATGCGGGGGAAACGGTTGTCATGAGCGAGAAATTGGTGGAATGGATGCTTGCACTACAGCATCTCATTCTAAAACGTATGTACGCCTCGAATCATCACCAATTATCTCAACGATATTATTCCAGATTTGTATGATCGATATCTGAAAATCAAATTGGATTTATTTCTTTCGCCCCCGCATAATCTGAACCGTCTCCTCTATCTTCCTCCAAGAAAATAGATTCAAGCCCGCCCCGTGCGGGCTTTTTTTTGTCCGCCCTATCCGGCCCGCCCCACCCCGCTCCCGCCTCGCCACATTCCGCTCGCACCAGGCCATGCGCGGATCTAGTCTGGCGTCGTTCCCGCTCACCGCCAACGACGACCGCCATGACCATCGACCACATTCCCTCGCCGGCACCGCTGCCCCGCCACCACTTCCTCGACTGGGTACGCATCATCGCGTTCTTCCTGCTGATCCTGTATCACGTGGGCATGTACTACGTGACGTGGGGCTGGCACGTGAAGAGCCCGTACGCCGGCACCGCCCTCGAGCCTTTCATGATGCTGTCGTCCCCGTGGCGGCTGTCGCTGCTGTTCCTCGTGTCCGGCGTAGCCTCCAGCTGCATGGTGGCCAAGCTGCGCCCCCTCGTCTTCCTGCGCAAGCGCAGCTGGCGGCTGTTGATCCCCCTGCTGTTCGGCATGTTCGTCATCGTGCCGCCGCAGTCGTATCTCGAAGTCGTCGAAAAGCTCGGCTACGCGGGCAGCTACGCCGACTTCATGCGGCTGTACGTGCGCGGCTACCACGGCTTCTGCCAGGACGGCTGCCTGATCCTGCCGACCTGGAACCACCTGTGGTTCGTCGCCTACCTGTGGGCCTATACGGCCGTCCTCGCGTTCGTCGTGCTGGCGCTGGGCGCGCGCTTCGACCGTTTCGCCGCGCGACTCGGCGGGGTGTTGACGGGCTGGAAGATCATCGTGCTGCCGGCCGCCGTGCTGGCGCTGGCGCGCATCCTGATGCTGAACCGTTTTCCTGTTACCCACGCGCTCGTGGACGACTGGTATAACCACGCAACCTATCTGCCCATCTTCCTGCTCGGCGCCCTGATGGCGCGCGTGCCGGGCTTCTGGCCCAGGGTCGCCGCACTGCGCTGGACGTGCCTCGCGCTGGCCCTCGCCGGCTGGGCCTTCCTGACGCTGTGGATCGCGCTGGACGACACGGGCGGCATCGACGGCACACACTGGGAATGGCTCGCGCAACCCATGCGCGCCAACTATGCGCTGCTGGCATGGAGCGCGATCCTGGCAGCCTGCGGCTTTGCCCAGCGCCACCTGGACCACGACGGCCCCGCCCGGCGTTACCTGACCGAGGCCGTGTTCCCCGTCTACATCCTGCACCAGACCCTGATCGTCGTCCTGGCCCATGCGTTGAAACCGCTGCACCGCCCGCCGGGCCTGGAAGCCGTGCTGCTCGTCGTGCTCGTGACGGTGCTCAGCTTCGCCGGCTTCGAAATCGTGCGACGGGTACCGTGGCTGCGTCCGCTGTTCGGCCTGGGGCCGCGCATCCGGCCCACTGCCCCGGCCGCAGCGGCGCAGCACACCATCGCGCCGCACCCGGTAGCCGGGCGCGGCGTGTGAAGCCAAGTCAGTGCGTGGTGGCCCGCTGTTGCTGGCTACCCTGCTGCTGGCTCGGCGGCATTTGCTGGGCCTGGGTCTGGCTCGTGCCGCCCGCTGCATGCGGCTGGGCGGCACCGTTGCCCGACCGGATGAATGGATCGCTGAACTGGCGCACGGTTTCCTGCTGGGCGCGCAGGCCGCGCTCGGTCTGCTCGGTGGCGTCGCGCGCCACTTCGTCCGCCAGGGCGCGCGCCGTGCGGGTGGTGTTCTGCACGTGCTGCTCCGTCACGCGGGCCAGCTCGACCTGGCTGTCGGCCGCCAGGCGGGCGATGTGCTGCTGGTAGGCGCGCAGCTTTTCCGTCGTGGGTTGCGTGCGCGCCGTGGCGGCGCTCAGCAGCTCGGACTGGCGGTCCGTGCTCAGCACCTGCTTGCTGGCCAGCGTCGTTTCTTCCAGCATCGTCTGCATCAGCTGGATGTTCAGGTCGCACATCTGCTGGAACGAGCTGAACATCGACTTCGACATGTCGTTCAGGAACGCGGTCTGGGCATCGATGTGGGTGCGCAATGCCGGGGCGATCGTTTGTGGAAATGGATACATGGTTTTGCCTCGCAAAGTTTTGGGTTGAACGAGCCGCAGCGGGCACCGCGGCGCGAAGCTCACAGACTAAGGGCGCGAGGCGCTTTACCTTTGATCTGGGCTAATCGTGCCGGGCTTGTCAGGCTGAAGTAGCGGAAGATGGTCCGATCTTTGCATGTGTTCAAGTTCCTGACCTCATGAGGGAGCCGCCATGTTTTTGCCGAACGATGTGATCCAGTACGCCCGCCCGGTACGCACGATCCGCATCCTGTGGATCGCCCCCGACCGCCTGCTCGCCTGCACGTTCGAGCTTGGCCTGCCGCACAGCCAGCCGCGCATGGTCGCGCCGCACGTGCTGGCCGACGACGTGCTCTCCGGCCGCGCCCGCCTGCTGACGGACGATCCGTATGCCGCGCCCGCCCCGTCCCCGCTGCTGCCGCAGAAATACCGCGACCTGCAGGCCAAGGCCTGGGACATCGTCGCCGGCCTGCAGGCGCACGTGCCCGCGCTGTACCAGCCGCGCGAGCGCGCCGCGCTGGTGGCCGCGTGCGCGGCCGCGCACGGCGTCTCGCGGCCGAGCGTGCTGCGCTACCTGCGCCGCTTCTGGGAGCGGGGCCAGACCGCCGATGCGCTGCTCCCGGACTATGGCAATTCCGGTGCGCCGGGCAAGACGCGCGGCGCCACCGCGGGCGTCAAGCGGGGCCGTCCGCGCAAGTCGGGCGACCATCCCGGCCCGAACGCGGATGCCGCGATGCGGGCCACGTTCCGCGCGGCCGTCGCCCGCTATGCCGCCACGCATCCCGAGTTCTCGCGCCGCGCCGCCTACCGACAAATGCTCCACGACTATTACCGCGACCGGCCGCCGGCCGACCTGCCCAGCTTCGGCCAGTTCAGCTACTGGCTGGACAAGGACGGCGCGCCCAAGGTGCCCGGCGGACGGCGCCAGGCCGCTGCGGTGCAGCAATCGATCGTCCCCTAGCCAATCCGGTGCGGCCCGGCCCAGCATGGTGCAGTGCGACAAAACGGGCCGGCTTCCCCATCTTCCCGATCCGGCAGGGCAACGTGTCGCTGTTCGCGGACACCGGGTCGACGCCGCTCGACTTCCACGCCGGCAAATTCGTCGCGAGCCAGTGAACCAACAACCTCGACCTGCACCACGAATTCGCCGTGGGCTGGTCCACGCCGCTGACGTTCGCCGTCGGCCTGGAGCACCGCCGCGACGAATACGAGATCGGCGCCGGCGACGCCGCCTCGCGCTACAAGGAAGGGGCGCAATCGTTCCCCGGCTTTTCGCTCACGGACGCGGGCTCGCACAGCCGCACGAACAAGGCCGTGTACGTGGATCTCGCGGGCCAGCCGGTCGCCGGCTGGACGGTCGACCTGGCCGGCCGCTACGAGCACTTCAGCGACTTCGGCAACGCAAAAGTCGGCAAGCTGACGAGCCGCTACGACTTCTCGCCCGTCGTCGGCGTGCGCGCCACGTATTCGAACGGGTTTCGCGCCCCCACCCTGGCCGAGGAATACTACTCGGCCACGAACGTGTCGCCGCGCAGCGCGTTCGTGCAGCTGGCACCGAACTCGCCCGGCGCGAAGCTGGTGGGCGTGAACGGCCTGCGGCCGGAAGCGTCGACGAACATCAGCGCGGGCATCGTGATCAATCCGTCCGCGAACGCGGCGATCACGCTGGATGCCTACCAGATCACGATCCGCGACCGCATCGTCGGTTCCGGTTCGCTGTACGGTTCCGGCGGCGCCGTGAACTCGCCCGCCGTGACGGCCGCGATCGTCGCCAACGGCAACGCGCTCGATCCGACCGTGGTCCAGACCGGCATCAACATTTTTTCGAACGCCGTGAACACGCGCTCGCGCGGCCTGGAATTCGTCGCGACCCTGAACAGCAGCTACGGCGCGTACGGCAAGGTCGACTGGTCGCTGGCCGCCAACTGGAACAAGGTCGAGGTCATCAAGATCAACCAGGCGCCCGCGCAGCTGCAGCCGCAGACGCTGCTGGACGCCACGGCGATCTCGGACCTGGAGACCGCGTCGCCGCGCGTGCGCGTGAACCTGGGTGCGCTGTGGAAGTCGGGGCCGTGGACGATCAACGCCCGCGAAGCGTTCTACGGCCGCGCCTCGGAACTGCAGTCGTCGGACGGCGCCACGTACAACAAGACGGAGGTGAAGCCGACGGCGATCACGGACCTGGAAGTCGGCTACCAGTTCACGAAGGCGTGGATGCTGTCGGTGGGGGCGAACAATTTGTTCAACCAGTACCCGGACCACGTCAACGCAAACCTCCTGGCCGAGCAGCGCGCAAACCTCGACGACGGCGCCGTGACCGTGTATCCGTCGTTCTCGCCGTTCGGCATTAATGGCGGGTATTACTATGCGCGGCTGGGGTTCAAGTTTTGAGGCCACGCATGTAAGCACGTCATCCCCGCGCAGGCGGGGATCCATACTGAGTCACCGAATTCGGTTGCTCGGCATGGGTTCCCGCTTCCGCGCACTGCTGTCCGGAATAATTTTTACCGTCGAAAATA